>JAQWKY010000109.1 GCA_029247585.1 Flavobacteriales bacterium
ATGATAAATAAACTGATAAGGAACGTGCTTCTATACGGAGGTATTGCCTACTACGATTTCGCAAAGGTCTTCTTCTTTCAGGTATTTGTTAGCCAAATCATTTAAAACATTGGCATCCAATTGACTTAGTAAATTTTGATAGCTTTCATAAAACTCAAATCCAACCCCTTGAATGTGCATGTTTTTCAACAAGCTTACTTGAGCAAAGGGGCCGTCAGCTGACTTTAAAACCTGTCCCATAATGTAATTTTTCACCAAAGCGAGTTCTTCGTCGGGAATCAACTCTTCCCTAAGCCGTTTTAACTCGTAATAGATTTCTTGCAAAGCCAATTGTGTTGACTCTCCTTTCACTTCAGTAGAGATACTAAAATAACCACATTCTTCTTGTTGTACACACATCGCACCTATTCCATAGGTTAACCCTTTATCTTCACGAATATTACTCATCAAACGGGAACCAAAATATCCCCCTAAGACCACAGACAGAAACTTTAAGGGTTGATAATCTTCATGATGGGTATTGAAACAAACTCTTCCAATTCGAATCGCTGATTGCATAGCTCCATCTTTAGAAAGATGAATTTTTTCGTTTTTAACAGGGGGTGAATATGTACACACGGATTTCGGGTTTTTGAGTTCCCAACTTCCCAGATACTCATTCAGAATCGACTCTGCATTTACAGGCATCATTCCTGCAATGTAAATTTTGAGAACTGCATTTTTGTAATGAGCACTGTGAAAATCAATAAGATCTTGTCTTGAAATCGATTCAAAATCCTCAAGTGATGCAGAAAAACCATAGGGATGGGACTCAAATAAACTTTTGAAAAATGTATTTCTTGCGATAAACTCTACTTTTTCAGAATTAATTCTAAAACTCTGTTTTTTCTGAGCCAGAGCTACTTGGAATTCATCTTCAGGAAACACGGCGTTTTTTAGGGCATCAATAAATATGGGGAGCACCTTATCAAAATACTTGTTAAGGGTGAAGAGCGAAACGACAGCACGGTCAGAATTGACGTCTAACTGTGTGTAAGCTCCATAGAAGTCAAGACTTTCGTGGATTTCTTCTCCTTTTTTTTGTGCCGTACCCTCAAGTAATAATGCATTGCACAAACTGGCTTGTAAAGCTTTGTTTTGAACCTTGCTACCCGCTTCAAACACCATGTCTAAACGACACAATTCTTGACCGCCACCTTCCATGACACATACCTGAAGACCGTTCGTTAATTGAAAACTATTGGGTGTAATAAAATCAGGCATATTGATTTCCTGAAAATGTATTTCTTTTTTTCGATCTAACATCTTCATCTATTTAGCATGATAATACAATGTGTTGGAGTTGGTGTTTTTAAAAACACCTTGAGCAATCTCTTGAATCTTCTCTGCGGTTACACCCTCATAAAGCTCAATCTGTTTATTGACAAGCTTTGCATCGCCCATCAACTCAGAAGTAGCCAAGTTAATGGCTTTATTCAGAACATTTAATTCTGAAAATTTATGAGCAGAGATGGCCTTATTTTTAACCTTACGAAGCTCTTTTTCACCCACCAAAACAGATGTTAATTTTTCTATCTCGGTATCAATTCCTGCTTCTGCATCTTTCATAGACACCCCGGGAGTGAGTTTACCGGCAAAATAAAACAAGCCTTCATCCAATTCACCTCCTATAAATGCATCGATATCACTGAATAGTTTCTGCTCCTTCACAAGGCTCTTGAATAAGCGAGAGGAATTACCACGTGATAAAATATCAGAGATTAAGTCTGTCGCAAAAAAATCGGAATCAGTTCGGGCACACATGTGAAAAGCCTTGTAAATGACATCAATAGGCACATCTCTTTCAACCTTGAGCGTACGTGCTTTTTCTTGACGGGGTTCTTTAGGAAGGTTTCTGGTTGGAATGTCTCTTGAAGGTATGGGACCAAACCACTTTTCCGAAAGTGCTTTAACTTGATTTAGTTCAACATCACCAGCAACAACAAGTATGGCATTATTAGGCGCATAATGTGCATAAAAGAAGTTTTTCACTTCCTCCATGGTCGCCTCTTCAATATGCGAAACTTCTTTGCCAATGGTAGGCCACTGATAAGGGTGTTTCTGGTAGGCAAGAGGTCTTAAAAGTAAATGAACATCCCCATAGGGCTGATTTAAATAATTCTGTTTGAACTCCTCTATAACGACCTGTCTTTGAACTTCTAAACTTTTTGGGGTAAAAGCTAAACTCAACATTCGATCGGACTCTAAGCGAAAAGCGTGTTCTAAATTTTCCTTAGGTAGCGTTATGTAGTAATTGGTAATGTCATTAGATGTGAAAGCATTGTTCTGACCACCTGCTTTCTCCACAACCTCATCATAATCAGCAATATTAATCGAACCCCCAAACATCAAATGCTCAAACAAATGTGCAAAACCCGTACGATGAGGACTTTCATCACGGGCACCTACATCATAAAGTAAATTAAATGCGACTATGGGTGTACTTTTATCTTGATGGACAATGACTTTTAAGCCATTTTCCAATTCGAATCTTTCAAAATTTATCATGCTACAAATGTATCCAATCTAATTTTAGTGCTACAAATAATAGACTAAAACTCAACAAATAAATAATTCCTAAAACCGATAAAATACGCATGATTAAATTCGGTTTTTCTTCTTTAGTTAAATCATCCGACAGCACCAATTTAAAGTTGACAATGGCAATCAAAGGCGCAATGACGAACGAAATGATTGTCGCTAAATCTACCAGGGCTTTAAAGTTCCCCAAAAAATTGTTGATGACAATAAATGCACCCACCAATACGATGGTAAGCCACAGCTTATAGGTTTTGATTTCTTTGCGACTCGCATCCAAGAGTAATGCCGTTGTTTCAGACATGGCTCTAGAATAACCATCAAAAACCGTAATACAGGTACTAAACATTACGGAAAATGAAGATATAGCTATAAAATAATAAGCTCCCTCCCCCATTGTGCTGGTGAACATACCCACGACTTGATTCGCAAATACCGCAGAACTGTTAGACAGTTCCGTGTCCGTTCCATAAATTAAAAATGCGCCCAATGTGATGAAACAAATGGATAAGCCCGCAGTAATCCAGTAGCCTATATTGAACTCTTTGAGGGTTTCTCTAAGTGTGGGTAAATAATCTGTTTGCTTGATCCGCTCTAAAGTCCAAATGGAATTCCAGGTAGACAGATCTACAGCTGTAGGCATCCAACCCATCAAGGCTATAACAAAAAACACATTTCTCTTATCAAGTTCAAGAGGTAAAACCAATTGATCCCAAGTTGCTATAGGTCCATGCCAAAGCGTCATCAAAAAAGCAATGAGCGTAGAAATCAATAAGACCGAACCAATCAATTTAATCAAACCATCCAATAAACTAAACTTGCCACTGAGAAGTATGGCCATGCATACAGACATTAATAATATAGAGGCCTCTGAAGGATCTAAAGGCAGTTGAAAAAGATTAATCATCAAGCCTACACAAACATAGGTAACTGCCGCGGCAACCGTAAACATAGATATTAAGGTAATGGCCAGGTACAATATAAGCATGCCTCTACCCAACTTATGATATCCATAAATTAAACTTTTACCCGTTGCATTGGCATAGCGAGATCCAAACTCAAAAAAAGGATACTTTAAAACATTGGCCATTAAAGCAAAGCCAATTAAGGCAAAGCCATATTCTGCCCCAGCTCTTGTAGATTGAACAAGATGTGACACACCGATTGCTGTAGTGGCAAATAAAATTCCGGGGCCCAGGGTTTTTAAAAATCTCTTAGTGAACATTGAAGTAGGTCTTGAATAATATTAGATACTTTGCAATTTGGATATCGTCTTGTGGAAATCTTCCATGATTTCCTCAACAATTTCTTGAGCAGGCTTAATCTCATGAATTGCAGAAGAAACTTGCCCAATTTCGAGCTCGCCCTGGTTCATATCCCCTTAAAACATTCCCTTTTTAGCACGGGCTCTGCCCAAAAGTGCTTTTAAGTCTTCAGGAGAAGCCTGATTTGCATAGGCCGATTGAATGTCATCGTAAAACTTATTCTTCAACAAGCGGACAGGAGTAAGTTCTTTTAAGGTCAACTCTGTGGAACCTTCTTTTGCATTGACAATGGCTTTTTTAAAATCGATATGAGCAGAGGACTCCGGTGTGGCAACAAATCTAGAACCAATTTGCACCCCTTCTGCCCCTAAGGCAAATGCCGCGGCCATACTCTTACCAGAGCCTATACCTCCAGCTGCGATTACCGGTATATTCACAGCTTCTGTAATCAAAGGCACCAAACACATGGTCGTGGTCTCCTCTCTCCCATTATGCCCCCCTGCTTCGAAGCCTTCAGCAACAACAGCGTCCACTCCGGCAGCCTCAGATTTTTGAGCAAAAACAACGTTGGATACTACATGAACAACCTTAACCCCATGCTTTTTAAATAGAGGTGTCCATTTTTTCGGACTACCCGCAGAAGTGAAAACAATCGGTACTTTTTCATCAATAATCGTCTGCACATGCGCTTCAATACTGGGATAAAGTAGGGGTAAATTTACCGCAAAAGGTTGGTCGGTAGCTTTTTTACATTTTTGAATATGCTGCTTTAAAACTTCAGGATACATAGAACCCGCTCCGATAATTCCCAATCCACCGGATTGACTTACGGCTGATGCCAATTCCCAACCGCTACACCAAACCATACCCGCTTGAATAAGAGGATATTTTATTCCAAATAATTCCGTTAATCTGTTGTCGAATGTATTACTTTTCAAGCTTAAAAACTTCTTTAAGTTCTCCTAATATTAATACAACTAATTGATACACAGTATCTTAAAAGGTTTTTTAATCGATTTTTCGATGATTGATCGTGGTAAGTTTTCCGCCTTCTCTCAAAACTGTTTTGTAGAGATCTCCATATTCATAGACCTCCATTTTCTCTTGAATACCCTTCTCGGAATAATAAAACCACTTTCCATGTTTTAATCCCTTTTTATAGTGCCCCTCTGTTTTTTTCTTTGAAGAGGGGTAATAACTGATGTAGGCACCATGAAGCTGATCTAGAGCGTAAAATGCTTTCAATAAGACATTACCCATTGTTCCGTATTTCACCCAAGCGCCCTCTTTTTTGTCAACTTTCCAAGGGATGGTTTCAGCTAAAGTACTGTCGGCATAGAAAATACGTTCTTCACCCTCTTTGAGACCTTCTGTATATTCTTCAGTAGAAACCAAATAACCTCGAGTGCTAAAATACTTCCACTGTCCTATTTTTTTCTTTCCATTAAACTGACCTAGGGCTTCCAAATTTCCGTTGGGCATATACATTACCGCATTAGATATCCCTCCGGGGGTTTCGTATTGTCGCTCTGAAATAACCTTACCGTTCTGATCATAGAAACGAAAAACACCCACTTCTTTATCGTCTTGAAAAGCCCCTTCATAACGCAGGGAACCCCAAGGGTAAGTTTTTGACCAAGGACCCTGCTTCAAACCGTTTGCGTCAGTCGCATTTTGAGCTACAACTATGTAGGAACTCAATAACACTATTAGAGTACATATTCTTTTCATAAAAAAAATTTAATCAAATAAAATTAATGATTCTGTTCTTGTGAGCAAAATAGAAATGCCTTTACCTATATGATTCAAAAATTCTCAATGATTTTCTTTGCCATATTTGACCAAGAATACTTTTTCTTTTCTTCTGAGACATTCTCAGCAAAGTAAGCTTCTCGATTTTCCTTGTAAAAATCATTAATGGCATCTGCAATAGCATCAGGATTTACACCAACCACATAGCCCACTTTTTTATGAGCGACAATTTCACCTAAACCACCCACCTGGGTAACTAAAATAGGTTTATTAAAATGATAGGCAATCTGAGCAACACCGCTCTGTGTTGCAGATCGATAGGGCTGCACAACCATATCAGAAGCAGAGAAATACACATTCACTTGATTTTGTGGAATAAAATCTGGGTAAAAGTGAACTCTATCCTCTATGTTTAAATCAGCTACCTGCTTCTTATACAATTCGGCATCTTCATAAAACTCTCCTGCAACAATCAACTCTACATCCTTAGGGGTATGAGCTAAAGCATCGAGTAATAAATCTAAACCTTTGTACTTTCTTATGAAACCGAAAAAGAGTAGGTATTTTTTAGAAAGATCAAGACCCAAACTTACTATAGCCTTCTGCTTATCCATTAATACTCCAAACTGATCGTAAACGGGATGTGGGTGATAATCAACAATAGGATTTTTTACAAATTTCGAAACGTCTTCTGCTACCGATTTAGACATCACTAAAAATTGGTGATTGGCATTTAAGAAATAACGCGTTAACATCGTATCTCCAAGTCTCTTTTCATGCGGTATTACATTATCACATAAAGCAATAAGTTTCGATGTTTTTCTCAAGCCCGAAACTCTCAGAATCGTCCCGAGAGCCAAGCCCATGAAAGGAATCCAAAAGCGAGTGATAATTAAGTCTGGTTTTTGACTTTTCAACCAAAGTGCAGCTTTAATCCATGAAAAAGGATTTATAGAATTGATCCGTGTGTGAATCTCTAAATCCGGCGAGGAACCGTTGCGTTCATACTGTGTTTTTCCGGGAAATAGAAAGCTCGGATATTGCAAAGAAAATGAAAGCATAACCACTTCATGGCCCAGTTTCTGAAGGGCTAATCCTAAAGCGTGATTACTGTCTGCAATACCCCCTCTAAGTGGGTATGCGGGACCAATAATTATGATTTTCTTTTTTTTCAAGAATCTTTATTCAATCGATCTTCAATGATGTAGTGGTTGCGTTCGGAATTAGATCGCGCAATTAATTCGGCAATAAAACCGGTTAAGAACAATTGTGCACCTACAATCATGGCAAGAATACCAAAATAAAACAAAGGCCTATCTGTCATATTGTAAGCTTGCCACATCAACTTAGCGTAAGCCAGATAAGCTGCAATTCCAAAACCAAGGACAAAATACAAAACACCGAAAAAACCAAACAAGTGCATGGGTTTCTTACGAAATTTTGAAATGAACATGACTGTAAAAAGATCAAGAAAACCATTGATAAAGCGCTCCATTCCAAACTTGGTAACCCCGTATTTTCGCTCTTGATGCTTTACCACCTTTTGACCAATCTTATCAAAACCAGCCCATTTGGCTAATACGGGAATGTATCGATGCATTTCACCGTACACCTCTATGGTCTTAATCACTTTATGATCGTAAGCTTTTAAGCCACAATTAAAATCCTTTAGTTCTATGCCAGACATCTTCCGAGTAGCCCAATTGAACAACTTTGTAGGTATTGTTTTTGATAAGGGGTCGTATCTTTTTTCTTTGTAACCAGAAACCAAATGAAATCCTTGCTTTTTAATCATATTATAAAGCTCAGGGATTTCCTCAGGACTATCCTGTAAATCAGCATCCATTGTGATGACTACATCACCTTGTGCCGCTTCAAAAGCTACATACAGCCCTGCTGACTTACCGTGATTTCTACGAAATTTTATGGCTTTAACAGAGGAGTCTTTACGAGCTAGATCATCAATAATTTGCCAAGAATCATCCGTACTTCCGTCATCTACAAAAATAATCTCGTACGAAAAGTCATGCGCCTGCATCACTTGACTTATCCAAGTATGTAATTCCGGGAGGGATTCAGCCTCATTGTAAAGAGGGATGCATATGGAGAGTTGTTTATCCACTTTATTCTTCGGTAAAATCTGGTTTTTCTTTTTTGGTAGAGGCAGCTACGATTAGACCAAAAACCGTATAAAAGATGATTGAAAAAATATAACCTTTAAATAAGGTCATCGGAGAGAAATCAGAATTTTGTTCAATATCAACGATCATCTTTTCTATGGTGGCTTCATCAACGCCACTTGATTGTAGTTGAGTCGCTGTCTTTTCAATAATTGCATCCACAACTTCGATTGCGTATTGAGGATCTATAAAGTTATAAATCAAAATATCACAAAAAACATTTAAAAACCCAGCAGCAACCAATATACCCGTACAAGAAGTAAAAGCTTCTCTAAATGAAATATAACCCTCATTAGAAGTTCTAAAAACTCGTGTGTGATAGATTGGGAAAACAATCATTAAAATCAGGGTTCCAAAAGAAACAATATAGTTGGTTTGCATCTCAGCACCACCTAGGTAAGAGAACAAGGTAATCCCGATGAGTAGGAGTCCCATATTTAAACCATTCTTAAAGATGTGTTGTTTTAATTCTTCTGACATATTGTATTTTTTTATGAAAACAAAGATAACAATCTGCATCAAAGACGCAATCATTTACTACATAAACAAAAAAAAGCCACCCTTTCGGGTGGCTTTTATTATCTCTGATAGAGTAAGATTATTTTACAATTCTCTTCTCTACAGTTCCATCATTGTACAAGTGTAATAGAACTTCACCTGAGAACTGATCCTTAGGATTTACTTCCTGACCTAACATATTCACAACTTTCACAAGTGATCTTATGTCATTTGGATGTAATTCAGCTTCCATTTCAATTGCCCAAGCTGGTACTGTTGGTGTCATCTCAATACGCTCACCACTAACATCTGGCCAAGTGTAATTAGAAATAGCAGCAGTAGTTTTCACCTGGTAACCTTGTCCTGGAACAAAGTCTCCAATACCGTTGAAACTAAATTCTGGCCAGTATACTTTCGCATCGTTGTTTTTAACAATTTCAATGTTACCAACGATATCAGCAACTGTCGCAGCTACATCTTGTCCATAAGAAAGGGTGTAACCTAAGATGTTCCAACCTGCTACGATGTCTACATGGATAGGATCACAAGATCCACCACCGCCGTTAGCAAGGGCAGCATCTAATTGTGCTTGTACAGCATCTACATCTGCTTGAGATACGCCATCTTCTGGTGTTACAGAAGCAGCACCATCTGCGTAAGCAGCATCTGCTACAGCTTGGTTATCCGTAGTGATATCTACGGCAGCTACGGCAGCGTCTACATCAGCTTGTGATACGCCATCTTCTGGTGTTACAGAAGCAGCACCGTCTGCGTAAGCAGCATCTGCTACAGCTTGGTTATCCGTAGTGAAATCTACGGCAGCTACTGCAGCTTCTACATCAGCTTGAGATACGCCATCTTCTGGTGTTACAGAAGCAGCACCATCTACGTAAGCAGCATCCAATTGCGCTTTAGTATACGTACATGAACCATCATCCTCAGTTGCATCTGCACTGTAGTTAGATGAAATTGCATCGGTACATCCACTAATAGCTTGTGTACATGCAGATCCCCATTCCTCACATGCATCAGCAGTGAAGTCTTCTCTTAGGGCTGCATATGTAGTTGCATAAATACAACCTTCTGCATCTGGAATATCATCACATGATGCGAATGTACATATCAAGTTATTGTACTGATCGTATGCTTGAACTGTTGCATCTGCATTGTAGTTCGTTGCTGTAGAAACCATACATCCAGAAACTGATGGTACGTCTGCTGTACAGCTTTCGTAAGCTACTACATCTAATACGATGTCTGCTTCTGCTACATCTACATATCGGTCGTTGTACGTACCTGTATTACATCCACCTGCGATTAAGTTTGCTGGATCTTCAAAGCCATTCCATGATCC
>JAQWKY010000108.1 GCA_029247585.1 Flavobacteriales bacterium
AATGAATTTCCATACAACTCTTATGTATTGTTATAGAATGTGAAAGGTGTCAGTTTGTAATTGATATCACCTATTTGGTAGCGAACAGAGTTCGCAATCAACCCTTTTAAGTACAATTCACGTACGTCAAAAGTAATTGCAGAGCCCCAAAACCCTCCATATTCATTTCTAACGCGCAGGGTAGTGCGAACAAATGTATTTTTGTTAGGACGAATATTGGCTGAAAGATCGACCAAAGTGTGACCGTATTCAGATTTTCTAGCGGTAGAATTGTCATTTGCTTGACCGTTGTATTCGTCAAGATTAAATATACCCCTGGCTGCTCCAGAAACCCAATATTTCTTTTGACTGTCCTGCGAAAATGCAGAAACTGAAAGCAGGAGTGTAAGTGCGGTTAATAGAATGTTTTTTGTCATTAGAATGTTATTTTAAGTTCTAAAATCGTTTCTGTTCCTTTAAATTGATCACGTACAAAGTTTTTGTCTTCAAAGCTGAACCATCGGTGTCTTAAAAACACGGCAGTATTTTTAGCTATTGTATAGTCAATTCCGAGACCATATCCATTTCCAAACTGATTTCTAGGTCGCTTTGTTTTTAAATCTATTTCGGTGTCGTAATTTGCGATGGTTCTTTCTATTCCAAGGTATCCATTCAATACAAGTTTACTGTTGAAGGCATAATAGGCTTCCAGCTCATTGCTGTATTGCCGTACGTATGCTTTTTCAGTAAACACGGGTAATGGAGTCCAGTCTTTTTGAACCGAAGAATATTTGCATAAGGCAAACAGATAAAGTTTTTGTCCAAAGAATTTAGGATGGTATTTGGCTTGCAGTTCAAAGCCACTGAAAGATTTTTTAACAGGAATTGTGTCTTGCAATTTTACAGTTTCATAAACATTTCTGTAGGCAACAGAATATCGCTCGTAAGGTCCATCTGCAGTTATCGGTTCTTCACCTCCCATAGCCCATCGCCAAATCCTTGATCGAGTCAGTCCATTTACAGAATGTCCATAAGTAATAATTTCACTAATAGCTTCTAATTCTGTAGAGGATCCAATCCCTAGAGATAGTTTCAATTCGTCCAATTCCACTTCGGCGTTTAGGTTGACACCTTGACGGTTGTTACTCATTGCTCCGACTGATACCATAGAACTCGCAAATGGAAGGTTTAAATCTTCAGTACTCGTGCCATCTTTGATGGAAGAATTCATAAATATGGAATTGTTGTTTATGACTTCAGGAGCAATTCTAAACAGGTGAGTTTCGATTGAAACTTTACCATCAAATAATTTTGGTGTCTTTATTTTGGTGTGCAAGGCTTCTCCCCATCCTTTAGCAGGGGCAGAATCAGGGCCTATGTATCTACCAACACCCATCTCCATTTTTGCAGCAAATTTTGCAAGTGAAAAATGAGATTCTAGGGTAACGATATTGAATCCAATTGCATCTTGATTAAGACTGTCTGTATACGTATGGTTGTTAAAGGTGTTAATGCCTACAAATCCACCAACCGTACTTTTCCTAATTTGCCCACCATAGGCTATGTTTGGAATTTTACTAATACCACCATATAAATCTGTTTTACCGACCAAGGCTTTCATGGTTAATCCTCCCGGTAAGTTGCTACCGCTTACGATAAGTCCTGTGAACGGCTTTTCACCCCAACGTGCATCTTGTGAGATATTTCCTCTTTTGTAAAAGTCGAAATATCGTTTTTCAACACTTGATTCAATGGGATCCCAAGGTGCTCTCTCAAATAAGCTAAATCGGTTGTAGCCCTTGTAAGAAGCCAAAGTTAAATCACTCATAGAGGTCCAATGAATTCCACCCGCTTGAAGCGCAAAAGAACCTATATTGGTGTCAAAACTACCGTAAAGATTAATACCTAGATGTACGATTAAACTTGAAGCCAAACGCTCTCCACTAATAGGGTCGTAGATAGAAGGTCTGTTAATCTCTTTGAGTTTTAGACCGTATTGTGGTTTTATATCGCCTTCCATGAACTGGTATGTGTAGACGTCAAATCCCCATGAGGTTTTTTTAGATGGTCTACCCGAAATGCGCAAAGTTAAGTTTGGCATTTGACTGTCATCACCAATAAAGATGTTGTTTGTGGGATTTGCCCTGTAATTACCCGGATCAATTTCAGTGTTTTCTGAAGTAATTCCTAGGGTTTTATAGTGTGTGTAGGTTCCCAAAAACCGGTATTCACCACTAATCTTAAAAGTGTAAAGCTTTGGAGATTCCGATTTTGGAAACAATCCAATGTCATTGGTTTTGTAACTACTTTCACTTTGATTGGTTTGGGCATAGCCCGAGAACCCAAAAATGGCTAAGTAGCCTAGAAAACCTATTATTTTCATTTGCTTGTGCATTTGTTTAAGGTCTTTGGATTATTCCGGAATCGCCAATTCGCGGGTTTTTATTTTTACGGCAGTACTTTGCGGCATGTTTTTGTCTCTTGGATTTACGAAGAAGGGGATGTTCGCATAGGCTAAACGATCTTCACTGTCATTCACATAGACAAATAGACGGTAAGGCCCCTCTTCTTTAGGCGCTTTAAAATGAACTGCGTTTTCCGTTTTCTTTTTGATCAATCCCGTCATGGCAGGTGGCTCTTTTTCTAAATCTCCACCCGCTTTGGTGTTTGTACTTTCAGGGTAAATTTTGTATTCGTATTTGAGTTTGTCATCGCTGTCGTCTGAGACGAAAACATTAGCCGTGTACATTTCTTCTGCAATCAAATAAATGTCTTCCCCTTTTTGTTGACCATCTAAACTTAAACTATCCATAGATGGAGCTCTGTTTTCGGGCCATTCACCTTTCCAGGATCTTTCCACCACATCGAGGACTTCGGAACTTTGTCCTCCGTTGGAGAAGAGTCCGTACCAGGTGGCAGTAGTTTCTTGTTTTTGCCCCCAAAGGAATACGTAGGATCCGATACACATTTCCTGATCTGGGTAGATGTGCGTATTGTATCTTTCGAAGTAGCTGTCAGCCTTTTCTCTACTGGTTTGTTCGATAGGTGCAGACCATTTGGTCTTAGCAACTTCCCAGTGTCCATTAGGGCCCCACTCAGCGATGATGTATGGTCCCGTCCAACCTGATGCTCTGATTTTATCTCGAATGATTCCTACTTCACCATATGTATTGATAGCATAGATATCTAGGTCGGGAGCGTTTTCCATGATGAGTTTTACTTCTTTTTCATCTAAACCTGCCGTAACCGTATTTGTTGGGTGGTTAGGATCCACTTCGTGAATCATTTTGGCGATGTCTTGTACGACATTCCATACTTTGGTGTTTGAGTAGAATAAATCCACCTCATTTCCAATGGACCACATCAATAGGGCAGGGTGGTCTTTGTATTTTTTCACCATTCTGGTGAAGTATTCTAGCTGTGCCTTGTTGGCAGCTTCATTGTCATAGTCGTAACCATGTCGCTCGTGTTGAACCCATAGCCCCATCATAACGGTTAGCCCTAATTCGTGAGCTTTGTCAAGCGTTTCTTGGGCATCATCAACACTCCAAGTACGTATGGAGTTTCCACCACGCTCTACAACTTCTTCCATATATCCAAGTCCACCAGCACCTTTGATGTAGTAGGGCTCTCCACCTCTAAAAAGTTGCCAATTTCCATCGACTTGTTTCACCTCAACTTTTATGGCTTGACCGAAACTCGGGCCCAAAGCGAATAAAACAAGAAGTGGCATAATGATTCGTACTAAACTCATTTTTCTCATCATGGTTTTGTTTAAACAGAAAAAACCTACCTAATTTTTGGTTAGGTAGGTTTTTTAAAGTGTTTGTTACTTTTTTATCAGTTTACTGTGAGATAGATTACCATTGATATCGGTAATTTTTAGGGTATATACACCGATTGGTAGCGTTGAAATTTCGATAACTTTACTGTTACTGTTATTGATTTGAACTATCTGACCTGTAAGGTTGTATACTTCTACACTCGTGAAGTCTACATCTGTAATTGTGATAAAGTTGTTTGCAGGGTTAGGGTAAATAGTAGCAACACTTGTTTGTGTTTCAAATATTCCCACAGTAGCACAAGGTGTCCCACCGTAATTGGTACACTCACCAGCGCTGAAACCGCCATCTACAAAAGCACCAAATCCATTGCTATAAATACAACCGGGTTCAGGAATGTCATTACATGATGTGTATACACATAATATATTTCCATATTGATCTACTGCTTGTGTGGTTGCACTTGCATTGTAGTTGCTTGCTTTAGCATCCATACAACCGGATCCACCTGTTCCGCTATTTCCACCA
>JAQWKY010000118.1 GCA_029247585.1 Flavobacteriales bacterium
AGCTTATCTATTCGGATTTCAGTTTATTTGTAAAACACAAGTAAATTGTATTGACCTGACATGAAGCCTCTTTTTCTTTTTTTCTTTTTATTCAGCTTTACCGGTTTGTCTATTGCCCAAGAGGAGTGGAATAGAGAAGAATTTATTGAAGAACTTCGTGAAGACGTTAAAGATAATGATGACAGAGATCACAGGCGTGCAGGTAAACAATTCTTACGCTATTTTGAAGAAGCGACCTTTGACGATACTCAAGAGGAGTATTTGCATCTACTGATAAAGGGTTTACGCCGTAAACGTTTTAACGATGCGGAGGACTTCCATCAACTATTTCGTCTTTTAAACCATTATGGTGAAGGAGGCTTAAAGGATGAAAATCTAGATGTGTTTTTAGCTTCTTCAGTAAGTCAAGTTTCTGAATTAAAACATAAAACTGCAAAATCATACCTTAAAAAGTGTTCGAGTGTATTAGTAGATAGCGTTTTACACAGCACGAAAACCTTTCAGTGGAAATTTACATCCGGCGATTTTATTTTCAGCAATGATTCGACACCCATCATTACAGGAGAAAAATTAGAACTAAGTTGTATTTCTAGACTTGACACCCTAAAGATTGAGCTGACAGGAGGTTACTTGGATTTATTCAATCACAATTGGTTTGGTGAAGGAGGGCAATGCAATTGGACTAAGCACGGCATTTCAAAAGATTCGATATCCGTACTACTAAACAATTATTTCATTGACCTTAGGAAGCCTCATTTCGAAGCAGAGGAAACGGAATTACTCGGAAGCTTAATGCATGATGAAAACAAATTATTAGGAAGGTTTTCTGACGGTTTGAGTTCAAATTCAAATAGGGAAGGAGCAGCCTACCCCAATTTTCTTTCCTATAAAGACGCTATAAATTTTAAAAACATATTTGAGCATATTGACGTTCAAGGGAGTCTTGAGTTAAGAGGAAAACGTATGTTTCTATTTGGATCGGACAACCATAAAACCCAACTTACATTTTATCATGAAGATGAGCCTTTTATAAGAGCTTTAGCAAAGCGTTTTAGAATGCAAGATGCTCGAATATATGCTGAAAATACATCCGTAAAACTTTTATGGAAAAACGATTCTATAGTGCATCCGCAATTAAATTTGACTTTTGACGACAGCACTAAAATCACAACATTTGAGCGTTTAAAAATAAACTTAGGCATCAGTCCTATTCGATCCTCTTACCATCAGCTGGATTGCTATTTCGACCGATTGACTTGGGATAAAGATTCTACAGCACTTTTTTTTAGTAACGACAGAAGCCCCTCACTCAATCCGGCACTTTTAGAGTCCTATGATTACTACAAAGAATCTCGTTATGAAGACATAGCAACAATGGACAAGCGTCATCCAGCCTTTATACTTAAAACATTGAGTGTTAATTCTAGTAACGAAAGATATTTTTTGTTGAGTGAAATAGCTGAAGCTTATAAGTATTCTGTGAAAGACGCAGATTTATTGATGACCAATTTCGCTGTGCTAGGTTTTGTGGACTATGATAGCGACAGAGAAACTGTTTTAATTAAAGACAAACTCTTCAATTTTTTAGATTTTAGATTAGAAAATCGTGACTATGATGGCTTAAGAATGGTTTCAAGGAGTGATCGACAACCTTATGCAAAAATGGATTTAGAGTCCGGTGATCTGGCTGTCCGAGGTGTAAATATGGTTGAAGTGTCCGATTCGAATGATGTAGCTATTTTCCCCTATGAGGGTGAAATAGTCGTACATCAAAATCGTGACTTCACATTTGACGGTATTGTACAGACAGGGGATTTCGCTTTATATGGCAAGCAAATGAAGTTTAGATACAATCCTTTTGAAATAGAATTAAACAAGATTGATTCCTTGCAGTACACCATCTCAACAGGTTTTGTTAATCAAGAGGCTGAACAAGTTAATGAAACGGTGAAAACAGTTATTTCTGACATTACAGGAACCTTATATGTAGACGGCCCAAAAAACAAATCAGGCCTTGATAATCAGCCGGACTTTCCAAAACTACATAGTTACGAAGAGGCTCATATTTATTACGACAAAATTAAAAAGGGGGTCTATAAGCGTGAGTTGTTCTCATTCAAAACAGATCCTTTTCAATTCGACTCATTGCTAAGCATTAATACAGAAAGCATTGAATTTACGGGCCGTTTAAATGCACCTACAATCTTTCCGTCTTTCATAGATACGATGCGTCTGAACGAGAGTTTGCAATTGAGCCTTTCTCACAAAATATCCAATCGGTATCCTGCCTATGAAGGTAGGGGGGAGTTTACTAATGATTTATATCTAGACAATAATGGTTTGAGAGGAAGTGGGGCTATCTACTACTTGAATTCTCTTACGGTAACTGACTCCATATACTTTTACCCTTACCGAGCTCTTGCACATGCAAAAACGCATCATATTTATGAGCAAGAATCACCTACAAGCAGCCCTGAAGCCTACGTAGAAGATGCAAGTATTGATTGGCAGGCATTTAAGGATAAATTGATTTCTAAAAATAGAGAGACTTTCTATACTGTTTATCGTGAAAAACATCTTTTTGACGGGGCAATGACTCTGAGTCCCAAAGCACTCGAAGCTTCTGGTGAATTGTACTTCGATAATGCTTTGACTGTGTCTGATGAATTTATACTTCAAAGCAACGATTTTACAGCTCATCATTCTCAATTCAACTTATTTGATGAAGTTGATGATGAGAAAATTATTGCGGGTAAAGATCTGTATACAGCCGTAAGTTTTGAGGATGATTTGGGATCTTTTGAAACTTTAACCGATTCAGCAAGTTTTGAACTAAGACCTAATAAATACCACCTGTACTTTGATTTAATGGAATGGGATATGACCAATTACACAATGAATTTTTCTCAATTTAGTGAGGATCAAGCTTGGTTAGTTTCCGTAGATCAATTCCAAGATTCATTATCATTCTATGCAACAGAGGCTCAATACGACTTGGTTACTCATGACTTAGACGTAAATGGAGTCGGAGAAATTCTTATGCCACCTGTAACAATACTTCCAGATTCTTCTAGAGTACATATTCTTTCTAACGGGAAAATGAAACAGTTGAATAATGCTAGAATCTCTGTTCATTCAGATACAAAAACAGAATACAATTTTTATAAGACGAAATTAGATGTTTTAAATGGGGGTGAATTTGTTGGCTCAGGTTGGTTTGACTACAGCAACTCAGAAGGTCATACACAGCCCATTTATTTTTCACAACTTAAAAAGCAAGGAGATGATGTTTTTGGGATAGCTTATCTTAAAGAGGAAGATGACTTTCATTTAGATCAGCATTTTGGTTATAAAGGGAAAGTAATTTTAGATAGCTCTAAAGACTTTTTAAATTTTAATGGAGATACTCGTATTCATCAAGCATGTAATGCCCTTAATCGTGCATGGATTCCTTTCAATGATGAGGTAAACCCCGACGATGTATTTATAAATTTGAATCCTGAGATTCGTCTTACTGACAGGCAACAGTGGCATGCTGGCGTTATGCTTAGCCAAAAACCTACAGTCTGTTACCCCGCTTTTCTGAGCAGTCCAAAACGCGTGAACGATTATGAAATTATGGGTGTAAACGGATTTGTTCACTTTGATGATATGAACCGACATTATGTTATTGGGTCTGAGGAAAAAATCGAGAATCCAAATCTGCCCGGTAATTTAGCCATATACAACCCAGAGGCATGTACTTTATATTCAGAGGGAGCCATAAATCTTGGTGAAAATACGGGGCTTGTAAATGTGGGTGGACAAGGGTGGTTAATTTCTTCTATTGATGAGCAAACTATAAATGGCGTTGTAGATTTGAGTTTTGACTTTTTAATGCACAAAAAAGCGGCAAAACTAATTCGTAAAGCCTTGAAAAAAGCCTCTTTTGGAGAAGTGGTCGATCAATCTAATGAACTTCACCAAAGGATGCTGAGTGATCAACTTGGCTCTAAGCAGCTAAGAAAGTACAATCGAAAAAAGCAAAAAGGAAAACGATTTTTACCCGATGCATTCAAACACACTTTCTACTTCCCTCAACTTAGCTTGATTTGGAATTCGAAAACAACATCATTTATTTCCAACTATGAAATTCCATTAAACAACATTATTGGTCGAAAAATAGATCGAATGGTTCCAGGAATTATTGAAATAAGACCTCGTGGATTAGGGGATGAGATTAATATATACATACATCTATCCAAAGAAAATTATTATTATTTCAGTTACAGAAGGGGTGTGATGAACATCATCAGCTCCAATCAAGAATTCAATCAATTAATTCTAAATTCTCCCAGACGATTGTCTAACAGAAAAGGAACACCTGACACAGGTTCATTTAAATATCAACTTGGGAATGTCAGACAAATGCAAAAGTTTTTGAGAAGAATGATGTGGGAGGAGTGAAAAAAGACTTGAAAGCAGGTGCTCATTGAACAACCTTAACAATGGCATGCTTCTTATTCTACTTCATTAAGTATGTCCCCGAGTGTCTTAGCCATAGTTTTGGGGAATGAGTTTATCACTTCGTAGAAATGCTTCACCTTAATAGGGTCTAAACCTTCTAACATCGCATTATTCACCCTAAATACCGATTTCAAACATATCTTTCTTGCATCCTCGCCTTTGTCCGTTAGCTTAACTAATACTCTACGCTTGTCAATAGTGTCTTTTGTGCGTCTGATAAAATTTTCTTTCTCCATTGATTTAAGAATCCGGGAAAGACTATTCGGCTCCATACCCATTCGAGGAGCAATTTTTGTTACCGGTGTTCCCTCTTTCTCGTATATAGACATCAAAGTAAGCCCTACAGGTAAAGTTATATCGTAGAGTCCTCCAATAGTGTTGAACATTCGAGACATTTCAAACCAAGCAGATCGTATCTTATGTACTAAAATTTGTTCTGCATTTATTTCAAATTCATCCATTTTCGAATATAACTAAAACTTAGATTAATAATGAAATAGTTCTCGATCTATTATCTTATTTGCATTGACTTTTACACACACACACACATTATTAATAATCATTTATTACTTGATTTATTTATTTTTCTCTACATTAGATTAATGTAAGCGACTGACTTGCAGTTATTTAATAATAATAATATCATGATAGGGTATTAATTAAATATATCAACCGTATGCCAAGATTAAAATCGTTGATTGTTGATGACGATAAGATAAGTAGAGATTTTGTAGAGCATTTGGTTGAAAAACATTGTCCTGAAGTCTCAATCATTGCAAAATGTAGCTCCGCAGAGCAGGCTAAACATGAGATTGAGTCAAATGAAATTGACCTTCTATTTCTAGACATACAAATGCCACATGAAACGGGTTTTGATCTATTAAACCATTTCTCTGAAAAGAATTTTCAGGTCGTATTTATTACCGCCTATGAGAAATATGCATTTAAGGCATTTAAAACAAATGCCCTAGACTATCTCTTAAAACCTATTGATAAAGAGAAGATTATTGCATCTGTAAAAAAAGCGGTAAACTCCTATGAAATAAATCATAAAACAAATGAATTAAATACTCATTTTGATTCTGCTGATTCTCATGACAGCTTCAATACACTTTTACTTCCTGGAAAAAGAGGAGCAGTGACTGTTAAATTTGAAGACATATGCTATTTAGAAGCATCAAACAATTACAGTATCATTCATACGAAAAATGGTGGCGAATTTGTCGCTTCTAAAACCTTAAAAGAGTTCGATTCTATATTGAATAATGATTTTCTAAGAGTCCACAAGTCTTATTTAGTAAATAAACATTGTATTGTTGGATACACCAGGTTAAACGGTATTAAAATAAAGTTAGAAAAAGGGGAGATTATTCCTGTATCAAGAAGGAAACAAGGCTTTTTTCTCAACCAATACAATTCAAACTAATGTTTTATTTATCAAGACTTGTATTCTTAGTTCTATTAGCTAATACATCATTTATTTTTGCTCATACAAAAACCAAAATGGATGTTTTACAAAGTGTTGATAATACATCTAATTACACTACAAATGCAAAAGGAGGTACTACACCTCCCATAGCTATTATTGAAAAAGTGTACACCCAAACTAAAAATTCATCTTTAAATGTGGATACTGTCAGTTATGGTGATAGTGTATTCATTAATTGTAATTACTCAGGATTACTTCAGGGAAGTAAGATAATTACTCAATTCCGGTTATTAGGCTTAAATGATGAATGGAAAAAGACAAAGTCAAAACATTTTGCATTCTCAAGCCTACAACCTGGAAAATACTACTTTCAATACAGAGTGAAATCAGAAATGAGTTATTGGAGTAATTCTAAACCATTTTCATTTATAGTTGCACGCCCTTTCTGGGCTAAAAGTTCATTTGTTGTACTGCTTTTCAGCATTATTATATTCTTTTTTGCTATCGTATTTTGCCAACTTTTAAGAAGACAACACATAAGCGACTTAATTTCATTAAATCATAAATACGAAATGAGTGTCATGAAAAGTAGATTGTTACATTCTATGATGAGCCCACATTTCATTTTTAATATGTTAAACTCAATACACTATTATGTTAGTGTCAATAATTCCAATGAAGCTGAAAGCAATCTGACACTTTTCTCTAATCTTATTCGTAAAAATTTGGAAGTTAGTCAGAGCAAATACATTAGCATTGATGAGGAAATTATCTTTTTAGAAATGTATCTATCCGTTGAGAAAAAAAGGAAAGACAATGCATTCACATATCAAATAAACCATTCTGTGGACATAGATACTTCAACCTGCATGATTCCCTCCTTAATGATTCAGCCAATAGCCGAAAACTCGATTTTACATGGAATTTTACCCAAAGATGGTAATATTAAGATTGATTTTATAAAACATGACAGTCATTTAGAAGTTGTTATTTGTGATAATGGAGTTGGTTATGACTCGAAAAAGACAGGAAGCTCATTACATAATGGTCTAAGTTTAAAGGTCATAAAAGAGCGATTGAGCTTAATGAAAGATTATTACGGATTTGCTTTTAACATAAAATTTAGTAACTTGTATGAGAATCAGGGAAATATACCTGGCACAAGGGTCAGTATAGACTTACCTTTTGTCAATTAATCTGTCATTTAACTAGTGTTTTTTATCATGAACTATTTAAATTAAAGTTTAAGGAGTGTAGTGCTTTAAAGTTCTACCTTTTTTTTTGTTGGAATGAATGCAGGAGGGTAGTTTTTGGGGTCGGATTGCTTTTCTGTGAAAAAGAGCCTTAGGGCTCTTTTTTTAAGTTTCAGAAATCCCTAAATGACATCTATTTATTCCTACATCTAAACTGAAAATTCAAATGATTTTTTTAAAATCACTTGTTTTTAAGTAAATAATCTTCACTTGATCCTTATCCATGGGGATTGATTCACAACATTTTTTTAAATTCGTGCCGCAAACATTCAAAAAACACAAAAATGTCATTTTTCATAAATGACTTTATTTTAAGTTTTTTTTGAATTAATCGATAACCCTAAAAAAAACTTCATGAAACAATCTACAAATTACAATGCAGCACTAGCTACTCTTGTTACGGTTTTTTTCTTTTGGGGTTTTGTTGCCGCCTCCAATGGTGTATTTATCCCTTTTTGTAAAAACTATTTCAACCTAGATCAATTTCAGTCTCAATTGATTGACTTTGCTTTTTATGGCGCTTATTACATAGGCGCTTTACTCTTGTTTATTATATCAGGATATGTAAAGACAGACATACTCAACAAATGGGGCTTTAAAAACGGTATTGTTTACGGATTAATTATTTCTGCTGTGGGAGCAGCAATTATGATTCCTGCTATTTCAAGCGGTTCTTTTTCATTTATATTAGGATCGCTGTTTGTTGTTGCTTTGGGGTTTTCTCTACAGCAAACGTCAGCCAACCCTTTTGCCATTTCGCTAGGAGACCCTTCTACAGGTTCTTATCGATTAAATTTAGCAGGAGGTGTTAATTCATTTGGTACTACTATAGGTCCTATTGTTGTTGCTTTAATCTTATTTGGTTCAACACCTAAGTCTGGTCCAGAATTAGACGCTATGATTGCTAATGGCGATATTAGTTTATCAACCATTCAAATGCTTTATCTAGCTGTTGGCGCGCTGTTTTTAGCTGCTGCAGCATTATTTTATTTTTCT
>JAQWKY010000009.1 GCA_029247585.1 Flavobacteriales bacterium
CATAACTAACATTAAATTAATTTAGGCATGTACCTTACATCTAAAAAGAAACAAGAGTTTTTCAAAACTCACGGGAAAAATGAAAAAGACACAGGCTCTCCTGAAGGACAAATAGCACTTTTCACTTTCCGAATTGCTCACTTAACAGAACACTTAAAGAACAATAAAAAAGATTATGGAACACAACGTTCTCTAATCAATTTAGTAGGTAAAAGAAGAAAACTTCTCAACTACTTAATGAAAGTAGATATTATACGCTACAGAAACATCGTTAAAGAACTTGGATTAAGAAAATAATCCTTTCAAATACTCAAAAGGCAATCTTCGCATTGCCTTTTTTGGTTTTTATAAGATCGCTTTTTCAATCAGAAATTTATAAAAATAAATTCTAACCAATTCTTATAAAAAACCATAGGTACAAAACCTTAAAGTAAACCAAAGTCTGATTGTTAAAAGCACAAATAAATATTGAAATATGATCCCACAAGGACTTAAACAAACCATCGATTTAGGTGATGGAAGAACAATTGAAATTGAAACAGGACGATTAGCAAAACAAGCAGACGGATCTGTTGTTGTTCGTATGGGTAAGACCATGCTACTTGCAACAGTAGTTTCAAGCAAAGGCGCAAAAGAAGGTGTTAACTTTTTACCGTTAACTGTTGATTATAGAGAAAAATTTGCTGCTGATGGTCGTTACCCAGGCGGTTTTCTTAAAAGAGAGGCACGCCCTTCTGATCAAGAAATTTTAGTAATGCGTTTAGTTGACCGCGTATTACGACCACTATTCCCCTCTGATTACCATGCTGAAACACAATTGATGATTCAATTGATGTCTTACGATAAAGACTGTATGCCTGATGCTCTTGCTGGTCTTGCTGCTTCTGCATGTTTATCATTATCTGATATCCCTTTCGAAGGACCTATATCTGAAGTACGTGTCGCACGTCTTAACGGAGAATTTATAGTAAACCCTAACCCAGAGCAATTAGAAGCTGCAGACATCGATCTTATGGTTGGTGCATCTATGGATAGTGTTGCCATGGTTGAAGGTGAAATGGACGAAGTTAGCGAAGCTGAAATGATTGAAGCTATCAAAGTTGCTCACGAAGCAATTAAAGTTCAATGTACTGCTCAACTTGAATTAGCAAAAGCTTTTAAAGTTGGTGCAAAAAGAGAATACTGTCACGAAGAGGCTGATGACATGGATTTATTGGCTCAAGTTAAAGACGCTTGTTACGACAAATGTTATGCAGTTGCCAAAAGTGGTAATCCTGATAAACATGCGCGTAAAGAAGCTTTTGGAGAGATTAAAGAAACTTTCCTTGAAACCCTTAGTGAAGAAGACCGAGAAGAAAAATCTTTCCTACTCGGTAAATACATTCACCAGATAGAAAAAGATGCTGTAAGAGATGCTGTTCTTAACGAAGGTATTCGTTTAGACGGTAGAGCTACGACAGATATACGACCTATCTGGAGTGAAATTGACTATTTGCCAAGTGTTCATGGTTCTGCCTTATTTACTCGTGGAGAAACACAATCTTTATCTACAGTTACTTTAGGTACTGCACTAGATGTAAACAGAATTGACAATGTAACATTCCAAGGATCTGAGAAATTCTACTTACACTACAATTTCCCTCCATTCTCTACCGGAGAGGCTCGCCCGATTCGTGGAGTAAGCCGTAGAGAAATTGGTCATGGTAATCTGGCTCAAAGAGCTCTTAAAGGAATGATCCCTGAAGAGAACCCATACACGATCCGTATCGTGTCAGAGATCTTAGAATCAAACGGTTCTTCTTCTATGGCAACCGTTTGTGCAGGTACACTTGCGCTTATGGATGCCGGTGTAAAAATGACAAGAACCGTTTCAGGTATTGCAATGGGATTGATTACCGATGAAGAAACTGGTAAATTCGCTGTTCTTTCTGACATCTTAGGAGACGAAGATCACTTAGGTGACATGGACTTTAAAGTTACAGGTACTGAAAAAGGTATTACAGCTTGTCAGATGGATATTAAAGTGAAAGGCTTGTCTTACGACATCCTAACACAAGCTTTAGAGCAATCTAAAGGTGGTAGAATGCATATTTTAGGAGAGATTCTTAAAACCATTGATACACCTAGAGCTGACCTTAAACCTCATGCGCCAAGAATTGAGATCCTACAAGTTGCTAAAGACTGTATTGGTGGAATCATCGGACCAGGTGGTAAAATCATTCAAAAATTACAATTGGATACAGACACAACTATCACCATTGAAGAAATTGATGGATATGGAAAAGTTGAGATTCTGGGTACAAATAAAGAAGGTATGGATGCTGCGATTGCAAAAATTAAAGAAATCGCATTTATGCCTACAGTTGGTGAAGAATACGACGGGCGTGTGAAAAACATCCAAGCCTATGGAGCCTTTGTTGAAATAGCTCCAGGTAAAGATGGTTTATTACACATCTCAGAAATCGAGCATAGACGTATCAACAATGTTGAAGACGTGTTGAAGGTTGACGATCCTGTAAAAGTGAAAATCATTGATATTGATGCTAAAACAGGTAAAATGAAATTTTCAAGGAAAGTTTTGTTACCAAAACCTGAAGCTAAGCCGGCTGAATAATATTCAGTTCTTTTTCGCACAACAAAATCCCTTCGAGTTTTATCGGAGGGATTTTTTTATGGCCTGATATTAGAATCTACAGTCAAAAACTCAAATAAATAACAATAATTGTAACCTTTTTAGGTTCACCTACGTATATAGTAGGTATCCAAATTAATTAAAACTTTCATATATGCGCCAACTAAAGATCACCAAACAGGTAACCAATCGTGAAACAGCATCTCTTGATAAGTACCTTCAAGAAATAGGTAAAGTAGATTTGATTACCGCAGAAGAAGAAGTTGAGTTGGCACAGCGCATTCGTGAAGGAGATCAAATTGCTTTAGAAAAATTAACAAAGGCAAACCTTCGTTTTGTGGTTTCCGTTGCAAAACAATATCAAAACCAAGGCCTTTCTTTACCCGACTTAATTAATGAAGGTAACTTGGGACTAATAAAAGCCGCTCAACGTTTTGATGAGACGCGTGGATTTAAATTCATTTCATACGCTGTATGGTGGATTCGTCAATCCATACTTCAAGCTCTCGCTGAACAGTCTCGTATAGTTCGTCTTCCCCTAAATAAAATTGGATCAATCAATAAAATTAATAAAGCTTACGCATCCATTGAACAAGAAGAAGAGCGAGCTCCTTCAGCATCTGAAATTGCTACGTTTTTGGACATGAGTGAGTCTGACGTTAAAGAATCACAAAGAAACTCAGGACGTCACGTATCTATGGATGCTCCTCTTGTTGAAGGTGAAGACTCTAACCTATATGATGTTTTAAGATCTGGTGAAAGTCCAAATCCTGATCGACAATTACTAAACGCTTCCCTAAGCATAGAAATTGAAAGAGCATTAGAAACTCTGACCCCTAGAGAAGCAGATGTAATTAGACTTTACTTTGGATTAGAGGGGAAACAAGCCCTTACGTTAGAGGAAATTGGTGAACGATTTGACTTAACGAGAGAACGTGTACGCCAAATAAAAGAAAAAGCGATACGAAGACTAAAACACGCGTCTAGAAGTAAAATCCTAAAAACCTACTTAGGCTAATAAATCAAACCTTCATTTTTCTCATCTAAAGAATAGTATGCCACATTTAATTGCTCCTTCCGTTTTAGCCGCTGACTTTGCTAATATTCAACGCGATTTCGAAATGATCAACTCATCTGAAGCTGATTGGTTTCACATAGATGTTATGGATGGAGTTTTTGTTCCCAACATATCGTTTGGAATGCCTGTAATTTCAGCCATGAAAAAACATGCAAAAAAACCTTTAGATGTTCACTTGATGATTGTCAACCCAGATCAATACATCGGTACATTCAAACAAATAGGAGCAGATATTCTAACCGTTCACTATGAAGCATGTACACATTTGCACAGGACACTTCAAGCTATAAAAGCTGAAGGTATGAAAGCTGGGGTTGCTCTAAACCCTCACACACCCGTAAGCTTACTGGAAGATATCATCCAAGACATAGACCTGGTTTGTATCATGTCCGTTAACCCCGGTTTCGGTGGACAATCATTTATTGAAAACACATACAACAAGGTTGTTGATCTCAAAAAAATCATCGAAACAAAACAAACCTCTACCCTAATTGAAATTGATGGAGGTGTTAACGCAGATAATGCAAAACTTCTTACAGATGCTGGAGCTGATGTTTTGGTCGCAGGTAGTTTTGTTTTTAAATCAGACAACCCCAAAGCAACGATACAAAAACTAAAATCAATCTGATTTAAGTTTTAGTTTTATTTAATAAACTACACTAAGAGTAGAGTTTTAAAACTCTACTTAAGCCATCATCATCTCTTAGAATTTTATCCTAATCTGCCGGATTACTCAAGTATATTGACAAAATATACAGAGTAAATCTCACTGGCTACAAGATTATCGTACATTTTTCTTTAACCACAAATAGAATTTGGGAGAATATTTATAGTAAATAATACAATTATTAAACTATTTATATACATTTGCTTTTTAAAGTTTATATCAACCCTTATAAAAATTAAGAAAAATGCTAAGAGAAATTAGAAACTTGACAGATTTTTGGAATTCTGAACGTTGGAATCAGATTAAAAGACCCTACACGAAAGAAGATGTAATAAAATTCTGTCACTCATTTATGATTGATTACACTTTGGCAAATAGCAAAGCTGAATCATTCTGGAACATGTTAACTCAAGAAGATCAAATCTACGGAATGAGTTCTTGTAACGTTGAAGAAAGTATGGATCAAGTAGAGGCCGGCATGGACTTCCTATGCATGGATGAAACATCCAACTACTCCACAAATGAAAGAAAAACCATTTCAAAAATTGTGAGCAACGTTAACAAAATCTTTCAAGGGGGCTATGGCTCAACACCTGTAATCGTTAAAACGAAACCTCTGGGTTTCAAAAATATGACAAAGATTATTCAATCGGGTGTTGCAGGTGTTTGGTGTGATGATGAATCACTTTTTAATGAGCATCACAAAACTGGAGTAATGGTATCAACAAAAAGCATGATTAGCCAATTGGCTCAAATAAGGCTGGCCGCTGATGTATGTAGAGTTCCTAGTATCATAATTGCAAGCACCAAAAGTAATACATCAAACTTAATAGAATGTGGTGCAAATGACCTTCAGGATCAGAAATTTGTAACATCAAAAAAGTTAACAACTGAAGGCTATCAAAACCTAGACACAAACTTGTCGACGGAAATAGCAATTGAAAGAGGATTGGCTTATTCGCCTTATGCTGATGTCATATGTTTAGAAGGAAGCATACCTGATTTAAAACAAGCAGAAAAATTTGCTAATGCTATTCGAAGCGAATTTCCAAGAAAACATTTAGCTTACAGCTGTACTTCTGTATTTGATTGGACAACAAGACTAACTCCAACAGAATTACAAAACTTCCAAAATGAATTAACCGAGTTAGGGTACTCTTTACAATACATTTGTCCAAGAGAGGAAACTTTCTACACCATGAGAAAACTCGCAGAAAGCTTTTGCGATGACGGTTTCGCTGGATACGCAAATCTACAGGAAATATTTTCAAAAGTAGATCATCGACAAAATTCAAACGAAATTTTAGAAACTATACAAGACAAACAAAGTTCACTTGTATAAATCATCTATCATTAAAATAAAAAGGCTCTAGTAAGAGCCTTTTTATTTTATTTCTTTTTAACAAAACATGTTTTTAAAACAACACGCGTGCCCTCTACCTTTCCATCAATCTCATCCGGATCATCAGTCAAACGAATGTTTTTAATTTTTGTCCCTTTTTTAAGATTGATCTGAGTTCCTTTAATCTTGATTGATTTCGTAAATATAACAGAATCGCCATTTTTCAAGACATTTCCATTTGCATCTGTAGTTTCCATTTTTCTAATTTTGGGCTAATTTGAGGCTTACTTGATAAGAAAACTAATTTTAAAGCTAAAAATGATGTAGATACAAGTCCTAAAACTCTTGCATAAAGTCCTCTTTCTGTATTGGCGATTTAGCCTATCTTGGTTACGATGAAAAATTCCACGAAAAAAAGAGTCGTAATATCCGTCACAAATGACCTCTCGACAGATCAAAGGGTTAAGAAAGTTTGTGAAAGCTTGACAAAGCTTAACATGGATATACTTCTTGTTGGAAGATTGCTTCCCGATAGCAAAAATCTGGAACGACCCTATGCATGTAAAAGAATGAAGCTCATTTTCAACCGTGGCGCACTTTTCTATGCAGAATACAACCTTAGGCTATTCCTCCTTCTTCTTTTTTCGAATGTAGACGTTTACCATGCAAATGATTTAGATACATTACTTGCAAATTATTTAGCCTCCAAAATACGACGTAAACCTCTCGTGTACGACTCTCATGAATACTTCACTGGTGTCCCTGAAATTCAAAACAGAAAACTCGTGAAAAATACTTGGACGAAGATAGAGCGTTGGATTTTTCCAAAACTAAATCACATATTTACCGTAAATGATGCCATAGCATCTCGCTACCATCAACAGTATGGAAAAGAAATAAGAGTACTGCGAAACATTCCACGAAAAAAGCAAGCCTACAACTTTAAATCAAAACATGAACTTAATATTCCAGAAGGGAAAAACATTATCATCACTCAAGGGGCTGGAATAAACATAGATAGGGGCATAGAGGAGGCTGTGGAAGCTATGCAATACTTAAGCAATGTCTACTTCATAATCATTGGAAATGGAGATGTAATACCTCAACTTAAAGAGAGGGTTCTGCAACTTGAATTAGAAAATTCTGTTATATTTAAAAATAAAATGCCTTACGAAGAAATGATGCAGTATACGTATCATGCTGAACTTGGGCTAACTTTGGATAAAAACACAAATACCAATTACAAACTCAGTTTGCCTAACAAACTATTCGATTACATTCATGCAGGCATCCCTATTCTGGCAAGTAAAGTAGTCGAAGTGGAAAAAATAGTCAAAAAATACAATATCGGACTGCTAATTGAAAATCACGAACCCAAACACATAGCACAACAAATACAAATCGCGCTCAACGATAATTTAAAAGCCAAATACGAATCAAATCTAAAGAAGGCTGCTCAGGAACTAAGTTGGGAACATGAAGAAAACAAACTCATAGAACTTTACAACAAAATTGCAGGATAAACAGTTACATATCATAGCCTTAAACATCCCTTACCCTGCTAATTACGGGGGTGCAATTGACATTTTCTATAAAATAAAAGAGCTGAATGAATTAGGCGTAAAAATCCATTTACACTGCTATAAATACGGACGAAGCGAGGCCAAAGAGCTTAATCATTTATGCGCATCTGTTCACTATTACCCGAGAAAAAGACGTACAACCGATTTATTCTCCAAAACACCATTCATAGTAAAGTCAAGAAAAACGAATCTACTGCTAGAAAATCTAATACGAATAGATGCACCTATTCTTTTTGAAGGATTACACACATGCTATTATCTAAATCATCCAAAATTAAAAGACAGAAAGCGATTCGTTAGAGCTCATAACATTGAATCTGAATATTACAAAGCACTTTACCAAGCTGAGAGAAAACTTAAAGACAAACTCTATCTATTTTCAGAATATTTCAAAATTAAGTTCTACGAAAAAGAACTGAAAAAAGCGACCGGAATTTTTTCGATTAGCCAGAAAGATCATGAGCACTTCAACCGAGAAGATAAAAGCCATTACATAAAGCCATTTCACCCCGATAAGGAAGTTCAAATTAAAAAAGGAATCGGAGAATATGCCATTTATCATGGTAATTTGTCCGTGGCTGAAAATGAAAATGCAGCCTTATTCCTTATTCAAAAAGTATTCAGTAAAATTGATTTCCCACTCGTTATTACAGGGTTTAAGCCAAGCAAACATCTACGTAAAGAGGTTCGCAAACACAAATACATAAGAATTGTGGAAAGCCCTGAGGAAAGTCTTTTAAAAAGCTCTATTGAAAATGCTCAAATACAAGTTCTTCCAACAGATCAGGACACGGGCATTAAACTTAAACTCTTAAAATCTCTTTACAGAGGTAGGCATTGTATACTAAGTAGTAAAATGGCGAATATCGCTGGTATTGAAAACACATGTCATATTGCCAATGGTGCTTCAGATTGGATAAAGAAAATCAGAGAACTAGAAGAAAGAGAATTTTCTGAAGAGGACCTTATAAAGAGAAAAGAAGTATTAAAAGAGTTCAACAGTAAAAGAGAAGCTGAAAAGATTATATCGTTACTGTTTCCAGCTGAGTAATACTCCCAGACTCACATCGAATCATCTTAGAAGGAAAGTCATTAATGATAGAATAATCGTGGGTAGCCATAAAAATAGCTTTACCCTTCTTTTGAATCCCCTTAAGCACCTGCATAATTTCACGAGAAGTTTCAGGATCTAAATTACCGGTTGGTTCATCTGCAATAATTAAATCCGGCTCATTCAACAAGGCCCGTGCAATAGCAACGCGCTGTTGCTCTCCTCCGGACAATTCATGAGGCATTTTGTACGCCTTATGTTGCATGCCCACCTGCTCTAAAACATCATGAATCCTAGATTCTAGCTTAGTTTTATCCTCCCATCCCGTTGCCTTCAATACAAATTGCAAGTTTTTTTGAATAGACCGATCCGATAACAATTGAAAATCTTGAAAAACAACGCCAATACCTCTTCGTAAAAACGGGATGTCTCGTTCTTTCAAATGATTTAAATCATAACCCACAACTTCACCAACACCCTCTTGTAAAGTCAAATCGCCATAAAGTGTTTTCAGTAAACTACTCTTACCACTACCCGTTTTACCTATCAAATAAATAAGATCACCTGAGTGTAATTGAAAACTTACCTCACTGAGAACCAAATGATCCCTCTGATAAATTTTTGCATCTTTTAATGTTAAAATTGCTTTAGACATAAATTTCTAATTTGCCTTTAAAACTAATTATTTCCCTTCAATAGCACTACTCTATTTTAGAAAAATTACCAACCTATTGCTAAAAAACTTACCACAACATCAATGTTATTGATTAAATTTGCAAAAACACTTACACATGAAAGTTGTCTCATTAGTACTTGCAATATTTGGACTCGCATTTCTCAGTAGTTGTGACAAAGAAAACAAAGAAAATGTCACAACTGAGAAGCCTACAATTATCAGTTTAACCTCCGATAAGACACAAATAAAATACGGATCTAGTGAACCCGCAAAACTTAAATGTACCGCATCAGGCGAAGACTTAAATTATATTTGGGAGGTAGATTTTGGAGATCTATTTATCATAAATAGCGATGGCTCTGAGGTTCAATTTACAGCATCACCTTGTTGTATGGGCGAAAAAAGAATCAGTTGCGAAGTTTCTAATGGCGGTGGTAAAGTAACCAAAAGTATCATTATAACGATTATTGAATAGTTCCCCATAAATATGAAGAAGTTACTACTTACAGCTTTCATTAGTATCTCTATCAGTAATTTATCCTTAGCTCAATGTTGTTCGGCTGGAAATCCTTCGACAAATAACGGCGCTTTTGGCCTATCAAAAAACGTATTGAACGTATCAAGTTCAATACTGCACAGTTACTCTGACACCTACTTTAAAGGCAACCAATCTATAGACTGGAACTACCTGAAAAATATGCGATTTAACTTTGCCATGCTGAGTTTGGAGTATGGTCTTACAAGCAAAATCAAACTTACCTCTGAGATGGGCTATTTCATTGATAAATCTTTGAGGTATGGATTTATCGATCAGAAGAGAAAAGCATTTGGCTTGGGAGATCTTGTTCTTGGGTTCCAATATCACTTGTACAACAACAGGTCTCGAATGATAACTATTTCCCCAGGAATGAAAGTATCGTTTCCTATTGGGGCCTTCGATCAAATGAATGGGAATATCATTTTACCTATAGACATCCAACCCTCATCGGGAAGTTTCAAGCTTAACCCCACGGTATTAATTACAAAACAATTCCCAAGTTCAAAACTCTCAGCGAGCTCATTTCTATCGGGTGAATTTTCTCAAAGAATAAATACAGAACGGACCCATTACAAATACGGGAACCTGTATCGAGCTAACTTGAAACTCATCTATCAATCCTCAGAAAAATTAAATTTAGGAATAGCTCTTCATTTTCAGCACAGAAACAAAGCTGAAAATAAGAACGAAATTATGCAGTACACCGGAGGTAGTTACCTCGACCTCCAACCCAGCTTTTCCTACACATTAAAACAAAATTATACGCTAAACACCTTCATCGGCATTCCTATTTACAAAAATGTAAACGGCATTCAATTGACCAATAAGTACAGCCTTGGATTTGGGATTTCTAAAAGCTTTCATCTAAAAACTCTAAAACCTCAAATCGCACCCGATATTCTTTAAAAAAAGAATTCTTTTCAATTCATTAGGCTAGTAAACACGAAGACAGAAGAATAGTGTATTTTTAAGTAAATTTTCCATAGTATGCACCTATTAATTTCACCAGCAAAAACCTTAGACATGAATTTCGACTCCCCCATGTCAAAGGTCACCAACTCTCCATTTAATGAGGAGTCTAACTTATTAATCAATGAGTTAAAAAAATTAAGCGCTACTGAGATTCAAAATTTAATGAGTGTAAGTTCCAAAATTGCTGAACTTAACGCTGAGCGTTTTGCAAATTGGAGTTTACCTTTTAATGAAGCTAATTCAAAAGCAGCTGTTTTTGCTTTTAAAGGTGATGTTTACACAGGTCTTGAAGCCGAATCTTTGTCAAATACTGATCTGGAATTTGCTCAAAATCATCTCAGTATTTTATCCGGCTTGTACGGTCTTTTGCGCCCCATGGATTTGATGCAAGCCTATCGACTTGAAATGGGAACTAAATTTGCCAATAAGAGCGGTAAGAACCTCTACGAATTCTGGGGTAATAAAATCACTGATGAAATAAACAAAAGAGAAAAAGATTACATCATCAATCTTGCTTCAAATGAATATTTCAAAGCCGTGAACAAAAAAGCTTTAAACGCAGAGATCATTAACCCTGTTTTTAAAGACGAAAAAAATGGCACCCTAAAAATCATTAGCTTTTACGCTAAAAAAGCACGTGGAATGATGACGCGATTCATCATTCAAAACCGCATTAAAAATGTGGAAGAAATAAAGAATTTTAATCTGGGTGGATATGCGTTCAGCGAAAATCTATCCAACACTAAAGAATGGATTTTCACAAGATGAGTATCGTAGGAAAAAAAATCAACTTAGAAGTTTTAAGAAATACTGAAATCGGACTTTTCTTAGACACTGAAAACAAAGAACACGATGGTATTTTATTACCCAAACGTTATGTACCCAAAGGGGTTGACGTAGGTGATTTTATAGACGTGTTTATCTACAGAGATTCTGAAGATCGTATTATTGCTACACGCTTAGAACCCTACATTCATATTGGAGAGTTTGCTTACCTAAACGTTAACAAAGTGGAATCCTACGGAGCATTTCTAGATTGGGGTTTACCTAAAGATCTTTTTGTTCCTGTATCGCAACAACGCTCCTTAATGGTGAATGTAGGGTTCTAAGCG
>JAQWKY010000022.1 GCA_029247585.1 Flavobacteriales bacterium
CGGTATCTATCATTTAGTCCATAAATAGTAGTGTTGTATTGATCATGAGTTCTTATGGTCATCATGATGAATTGATTTTTTTGTAATACAATATCCGAGACCGCATTAATGGTAAAGTTAGCTTTGCCAGTTAGGGTCGTAGAGAAGTCTTTATTTCTTGCAGTATTTGACAAGTAAAAGCCTCCCTTTTCTCTGACGCGATTGTTGTAATTTTCAAAGCCTGGAATTGTTGCTTCTATTTTATCTCTAATGCGATCATAATCTTTAATCAATTCAAGCCAATCAAGAGCCGTATTGGATAAACTTGCTTTTGCCATTCCCGCAACAATAGCAGGCTCACTTAGTAAAGATTTTGATAGAGGTGCTAAATGTCCTGAAGAGGCATGGACCACACCCATAGAATTTTCAACACTTACAAATTGAATTCCTTTTTCTTGAACATCTTTTTCAGACCTTCCCAAGCAAGGTAATATCAATGCTTTTTTTCCGTGAATTAAATGACTTCTATTTAATTTGGTAGAAACATGTACCGTTAAGTCACAATTTTGTAGTGCTTTAGCGGTATATTCTGTATCTGGAGTAGCAGAAAGAAAGTTGCCTCCCATACCAATAAAAACACGTGCTTTTTTTTGATGCATTGCTTCAATAGCATCCACAACATCATAGCCATGTTTTCTTGGTGCTTTGAAGTTAAATTCTTTTTCTAAATTATCTAAAAATGCTTCTTTTGGTTTTTCCCAGATTCCCATTGTTCTGTCTCCTTGAACATTAGAATGTCCTCTAACTGGGCATGTCCCCGCACCTTGTTTACCAATACTGCCTTTTAACAATAACAAATTAACGAGTTCACGAATGTTGTCTACAGAATTTTTGTGTTGGGTTAAGCCCATAGCCCAACAGATAATTATTTTTTTCTTTTGAGCAATTAATGTAGCAGCTTCCTCAATAATTTTAATATCAATCCCTGTTTGAGGAATTAATTTTTCAATGGAGTAGGTCTCTATATCTTTAATAAGATCTTCATACCCCGTAGTGTGTGTTTTAATAAACTCATGATCAAAAATAGCTCCGGGGGTTTCTTGTTCTTTCTGCCACAGTAATTTTAGAATGATTTTTAGCAATGCAACATCTCCATTTATTTTTACTTGCAAAAAAACATCTGTTAATTTCTGACCTTTTCCCATCCATTTGATAGGGTTTTGAGGATCATTATACCTCATTAACCCTACTTCTGGCAATGGATTAATTGTTATAATTTTACCCCCTCTTTTTTTAGTTTCTCCTAAAGCAGTTAGCATTCTAGGATGATTTGTGCCTGGATTTTGCCCCATGACAATGACTAATTCAGCATGGTTAAAATCATCTAGAGTTACAGATCCCTTGCCAATTCCAAGAGTTTCGGTGAGTGCGGCACCACTAGATTCATGACACATATTAGAACAGTCCGGTAAGTTGTTGGTACCAAACTTGCGCACAAATAATTGATATAAAAAAGCGGCTTCATTACTCGTTCTTCCTGAGGTGTAAAAAATTGCTTCGTCTGGTGAAGGCAGTGATTTTAATTCTTTGCCAATCAGGTTAAAAGCGTCATCCCAAGAAATTTCTTCATAATGATCGCTACCCTCATAAACAACAACAGGATGGGTAATACGCCCTTTTTTTCCTATTTCGTAATCAGATAATTCTGACAGCTTTGAAATTGCATGAGAAGCAAAAAAAAGTGGTGAAACTCTGTTTTTAGTGGCTTCCTCAGCAACTGCTTTTGCGCCATTTTCACAATATTCTGCTAAAAAAGCTCTTTTTTCATCTGGATCTGGCCAGGCACATCCCGGACAATCAAAGCCGTTTTTTTGATTTAGCTTGGCTAACAAACCAACACCCTTTACCAAACCAACTTCCTCTTTTATATGCGTAATAGCGGATTTTACAGCGGTATACCCAACAGCCGAAGATGGAATTTTTTTGAATTCTATTCCTGTTAGTTTTTCAGGAGGTTGTGCATGTCTTTTTTTAGCACTCATAATCCTATTTTAGTTTTTAAATAGCTAGGGTTTGCATACACAGTCATTTTATTTTCTCTTGTAAACCCAATCAAACAAATGCCAAATTCTTTTGCAAAATCTACCGCCATAGAAGAGCAGGCAGAAACGGCAACTATTACGGGTATTTTGGCTAAAAAAGCTTTGGAAACAATTTCATAAGAAACACGTCCGCTCACCAACAAATACATTCCGCTTTTTAAAGAATTATTTTGCAATAAACTACCAACACATTTATCTACAGCATTGTGTCTTCCAATATCTTCTCTAATAGTAAGTAGTTTGAAATGATTGTTAAAAATACCTGCAGCATGACTACCTCCGGCTTTTTTAAAAGTTTCTTGATGTTTTTGAAGAGGCGTAAACATATCTAACAAGCTTTCAGATGAAAAAGATACTTTTTTCTCAATTTTATTACACTAACCTCTATGTCTTCAAGCTGCTGCTTTCCACAAATACCACAAGAAGAAACAGACAATAAGGTTCTTTTGTTTAGGTATCCTTTCCCTAATACATCTGGAGCTATGCTTACATTTATAACACTTGGAATTCCATATTTTTCTTCAACAATTTCAAAAGGGATTGGGAGAGACTTTTTATAAATATCTTCGGCATATAATAATCCAAGAACAAGATCTTGATCATTATCTGGTGTTCTCATCACTACGGTATAGGCTTCATTATTTATATTGATTTGTAAGGGAGCCTCAACAACCAATTCATCTGAGGTGATCGATTGTGTTTTGTTGACGATATGAAGGCCTTCGTAAGTGTTTGTTTGCATGAGATAACCTGTGAAAAGTTATGATAACAAACTTAGTGAAAAATATGGTGCAAATAATAAAAAGCCTTTATTTATGGGAGTTTACAGCATATTTACATTCAACAAAAAGTTATTTCCCAATACAGAAATCTCTAAAAATAGAATCCAATAAATCGTCAGTGGTTATTTCACCGGTTATTTCACCCAAATGGAATAAGGACTGTCGAATGTCCATAGCGAGAAGATCGCCCGAAATATCCGATTCCAATCCTTCTTGCACTTGAACGACATGATTCAAAGCTTGACTCAGAGCTTCGTAGTGTCGGGAATTGGAAACAATCACATCATCATTACTCAAAAGCCCTTGCTTGACCTTTTCGGTCAGCAAAACTTTTAGACGATCCACATTTGCCTTTTCTTTTGCGGAAATGAATAGTACCTGATCCAAACCTCCAAAAGTCGTTTTTATCTGAGCAGCATCTCCCCGATCCACCTTATTGGCAATGGCGATGAGTTGTTTCCCCTCAGTAGGACGCTGTAGTTTTTTCAGCTCCTCACTCACCTTCTCGTAAGTTGCAGTAGAAGCATCAAATAAGTACAGCACTACCTTGGCTTGATTTATTTTCTCAAAGGTCTTTTCAATACCTATACTTTCAATCTGATCTTGGGTATCTCGGATACCTGCCGTGTCGATAAAACGAAAGCTCATCCCTTCAATGACGATTTCATCCTCAACCGTATCTCGAGTGGTTCCTGCAATCTCAGAAACAATGGCACGTTCCTCATTCAACAGCGCATTCAACAGCGTAGACTTTCCTACATTGGGCTCACCTACTATAGCTACAGGAATACCATTTTTCAGAACATTTCCTAGGGCAAAAGAATCAATCAGCTTGCGTAATACTTGCTTTAATCGATTCAACAATTCTTGCAACTGACTGCGGTCGGCAAATTCTACGTCTTCAGTGCTGAAATCCAATTCCAATTCAATCAGCGAAGCGAACTTAATCAACTCTTCACGCAAGGCTTGGATTTCGCTCGAAAACCCGCCACGCATTTGCGACAAGGCCAAATGATGCGATTTTTCATTGGACGAAGAAATCAAATCCGCCACGGCCTCTGCCTGAGACAGGTCCATCTTGCCGTTCATAAATGCTCTGAAGGTAAATTCACCCGCTTCGGCAGTTCTACATCCCTTATTGAGAAGTGTCTGTATGATTTGTTGCTGAATAAAGGTGGAGCCGTGGCAAGAAATCTCTACCACATTTTCGCCGGTGTATGAATGAGGGCCTTTAAAAATCGTTACAAGGACCTCGTCAATCAAATGGCCTTCATTAACGAAAGTGCCCAGATGAACCGTATGACTGGCTTGTTCTGAAAGGCGTTTTCCCTTCTTTTTGGATTGAAAAAGCGGATCGCACAAAACAATAGCATCCGGACCTGAAACCCGAATAATTGCAATAGCCCCTCGACCCGAAGCCGTAGCCAAAGCGCAGATATTGTCTTTTTTCATGAGCAATGAATTTCAGCAAAAATAGTAAATTCAATAGCCAAATGACACCAAATGATGCTGACTATCGAATTTTATCTATTTACCGCAGTGAATTATTGAGTTTTTCCTTGATTGTTCAGGGGGATTGTTCTAATTTCGCGAGCAACAATAATAAAGTATAAAAAACAGCCTAAATGAGCGTACTTGTAAGTAAAAATTCACGCGTAATCGTACAAGGATTCACCGGAAAAGAGGGAACGTTTCACGCCTCTCAAATGATAGAATATGGAACCAACGTCGTTGGTGGTGTTACACCGGGTAAAGGTGGACAGTCTCACCTAGACAGACCGGTATTCAATACCGTAGCCGAAGCCGTAGAAAAGGCCCAGGCAGACACCACTCTAATTTTTGTTCCACCCGCATTTGCTGGTGACGCGATTATGGAAGCTGCCGATGCTGGCATCAAAGTGATTATTTGTATTACAGAAGGTGTGCCTACCAAAGACATGGTTACTGTAAAAGACTACCTAAACAACAAGGAGTGTCGTTTGATAGGACCTAACTGTCCTGGCGTTATTACTCCTGACGGTGCCAAATGTGGAATCATGCCTGGATTTGTTTTCAAAACAGGTAAAGTAGGAATCGTTTCTAAATCGGGAACTTTAACCTATGAAGCTGCTGACCAAGTCGTAAAAGCCGGCTTAGGAATCACCACTGCAATTGGAATTGGTGGAGATCCAATCATCGGTACAACCACCAAAGAAGCTGTAGAACTTTTGATGAACGATTCAGAAACAGAAGGAATCATTATGATTGGTGAAATTGGTGGAACTATGGAAGCCGACGCAGCCAAGTGGATTAAAGAAAATAGCACCAAACCCGTAGTTGGTTTTATTGCCGGACAAACGGCCCCTAAAGGTAGAACGATGGGACATGCTGGAGCCATTGTCGGTGGTGCTGATGACACTGCTGAAGCTAAGATGAAAATTATGTCGGAATGCGGCATTCATGTGGTAGCTTCTCCTGCGCACTTAGGATCTAAAATGAAAGAAGTATTGGCCTAAGCCCTACTCGATATAAATCACTTAAAAATGTTCTGAATCTTTCAGAACATTTTTTTTTGCTCCATAACTACAATCATCGGGCATGACACTGTGAGCTAAACTAGGTGTTAAACTTTTTCCATCGGCGCAGTTCTCTCGCTAGCAAAGCCTCAAACTTACCCGGTAAAGGAATTTCAAAAGTCATCAACTCAGAACTTACAGGATGTTTGAATGCAATTTGCCTTGCACATAAAAACAACCCCTTCCCCTTTAGAACGTTTTGAGAATCGTACAAATCATCTCCTACAATCGGATGCCTTGATTCGGACATATGAATACGCAATTGATGCGTACGGCCCGTTTTGGGCATTAAATCCATCCAAGTAAGCCATTCGTAAGACAAGGACTTTTCCACACGAATGGATTCGTAAAGCGTACAGGCTTGTTGATGATCAATAGCACTTTCAACTCTACCCTTGCCTAGCATCTTTCCCTTCACCAAAGCAGTATACTTTTTAGTGATGGTTTGAGTCTCAAATTGGCTACCCAAATGCTGTTGTGCTCTTCGGGTTTTGGCAATTAACAATACCCCTGAAGTAAGCTTATCCAAACGATGTACCGGTCTAGGCATGGCCAAAGCATCCTCTTCATCGGAACGTTCCAAATTGTAAGGCAAAGCATTTTGAATGGTCTTGTAATAATTTCCACTTACCGAATAACCTGCAGGCTTTATAACAACAGCCATGAACGCATCTTCATACAAAACGTGTAGATTCAAAGGAAAAATCTTTGCGGGAACCCGAGGCTCATCCTTAAACTCTATGAGGTCTCCTTCTTTAAGCCAATCGCCACTATGAGCAACTGCCCCATTCAAAAGAATGAATTCTTTTTTGAAGGCTTTTTTTAAAGAGCTTCCAGATGGATATACGGAACTTCCATATACTTTGAGATAATCAAAGATTCGCAAAGAATCGGAAAGTTCAGAAACGGTGATTTGCCAAATACTCATAGGGCAAAAATAAGAGGATTTATGAAATCCGACACCAACCGAGTAAAAAGGGCCTAATCATGAAGTATCGTAACGTGATTTTATGTGGGAATCCTACACCATACATTTTTAAATTCTTATTTTTGCCCACAACAAAAACACAAAAGAATTAGGGTTTACCACATGAAAGATTTACAAAACATCATAGAAAAAGCTTGGGACGACAGAAGCTTACTCAAAGAAGCTGCTACTGAAAAAGCCATCCGAGAAGTCATAGAACACCTTGACAAAGGGCGCTTACGAACTGCTGAACCTACTGAAGACGGTTGGCAAGTGAATGAATGGGTGAAAAAAGCCGTTGTTTTGTATTTCCCAATTCAAGATATGAAAACCATTGAGGTGGGTCCTTTTGAATTTCATGACAAAATGGAATTGAAAAAGAACTATGCCGAACTAGGTGTTCGAGTAGTGCCTCATGCAGTTGCACGTTACGGTGCTTATGTAGCTCCTGGTGTAATTATGATGCCTTCTTACATCAATATAGGTGCTAATGTAGATTCAGGATCCATGGTGGATACTTGGGCTACCGTAGGTTCTTGTGCACAAATTGGTAAAAACGTTCACCTGAGTGGTGGTGTCGGTATTGGTGGTGTTTTAGAACCGCTTCAGGCAGCTCCGGTAATCATTGAAGACGATGCTTTTGTTGGGTCTCGATGTATCGTCGTAGAAGGCGTTCGCGTAGAAAAAGAAGCTGTTCTTGGTGCCAATGTCGTACTTACCGGTTCAACAAAAATCATCGATGTTAGTGGTGATGAGCCAGTGGAGTATAGAGGATATGTTCCTGCAAGGTCTGTAGTGATCCCGGGTACGTACACCAAAACCTTTAAAGCTGGTGATTACCAAGTGCCATGTGCCTTAATCATCGGAAAAAGAAAAGAAAGTACCGACAAAAAAACTTCTTTAAACGATACGTTGAGAGAGTATAAAATCAGTGTCTAATGAAAATTGGTCTTGATGCAAAGCGTATCTTTCACAATCATTCTGGGTTGGGGAATTACGGTAGGAGTACCCTACAGATTCTAGCTAAAGACCAATCGGATACGGACTTTCTTTTATACACACCCAAACTAAAATCACACGATGAAGTGGCTTTTGTGGAAACGCAGAAGAATGTTTTCACAAAAACCCCTTCATCATTATTTCACAAAGTTTTTAAGTTTTTGTGGCGGCCTTATTTCGTTTTAAAGCAAGCACAAAAGGACCAAATAGACCTTTATCACGGACTCAGTAATGAATTGCCTTTTGGATTGAAATGGCGATCTATGAAAAAAATCGTGACCATTCACGACCTCATCTTTTTGAGATACCCAAAACAATATAAGTTACTGGATCGAATGGTTTACGACTTCAAAAGCAAGTACGCATGTAAACATGCAGACAAAGTCATTGCCATCAGCGAACAAACCAAAAGGGATCTTGTAGAATTCTATGGTGTAAATCCAGACAAAATAGAAGTCATTTACCAAACGTGCCACCCTATTTTTAAGGAAAAAGCCAGCGCAAATTTTCTATCACAAATACGTATCAAATATCAATTGCCCGATGAATTCCTTCTGTATGTAGGAAGCATTAATGAGCGTAAGAACTTGATGACGCTATTAGAAAGCCTGTGTGAGTTACCTGAAGAAAAACTCGTTGTTGTAGGTCGTGGTAAAGCTTACAAGGAGAAATGCATGACTTTCATTCAAGAAAATAACTTGTCAAATCGGGTATTTCTTTTGGATGTGAGTGAAAATGAAGATTTAGCAGCCATTTACCAGCTTGCGGACATCATGATTTACCCGTCTGTTTTTGAAGGTTTTGGCATACCTATCATCGAAGCCTTGTACTCCAAAACACCGGTAATCACCTCAAAGGGAAGTTGTTTTGCAGAAGCGGGAGGTTCTCACACTTTGTACATAAACCCCACTGAATCTAGCGAGCTGAAAGAAGCCGTTCTAAAAATCAAAAAAAATCCTAAATTACGTCTTGAAATGCTTGAGCAAGGTTATGCCCATGCACAAAAGTTTTCCGAGAGCTATATCGCTAAAACAATAGCATCACTTTACAAAAGAACACTGAATGATTCCAGTAACAGCCATCATACCCACTTATAACGAGGAGGATTGTCTTTTACAAGCGCTGAAATCTGTTGAATTTGCCGATGAAGTTATAGTTGTCGATTCATACAGTACGGATAAGACCTTAGAGATCGCTAAATCTTTCGGAGCAAAAATCATTCAACGAGAATTTGAATATCCTGCCTCCCAAAAAAATTGGGCCATACCCCAAGCCAAGCATCCTTGGATTCTACTCTTAGATGCCGATGAGGTGGTTTCTGAACCTCTGAAGACAGAAATACAAACCTTCTTGCAAAAAGAAAATCCGACAAAAAGTGGTTTCTGGATTTACAGAGAAAACTTTTTTCTCGGAAAAAAAGTAAACTACAGCGGTTGGCAAGGAGATAAAGTCATTCGTTTGTTTAAGAGAGATGAATGTCGTTACGAAGATAAATTCGTTCACGAAGAAATTATCAGTACTGGCGAAATTGGATTTCTGAAAGAAAAAATTGTACACAACACCTACAAAAGCTTCAATCATTACTTAAATAAAATAGAACGCTACGCCGTATGGCAAAGCCAAGACTACCACAAAAAGGTGAAAAACCTTAGCCCCTTCCATTTCATTGTTAAACCTGCTTTTCGTTTCATCAAACACTACTGGTTCCAACGTGGATTTTTAGATGGCTATGTTGGCCTCATCATTGCAGCATTACAGAGTTACGGAGTTCTTTTGAGATACATTTACCTCTTACGAATAAAACTAGAATCGAATGAAAGTAGAACTTAATAAAGCCCATGAAGTTCTGAAGGCAGGAGGCATTATTTTATACCCTAGCGACACCATTTGGGGAATCGGATGTGACGCCACTAACGAAGAAGCCGTTCAACGCATCTTTAAAATAAAGCAACGCAGCGACCAAAAAAGCTTAATTGCCTTGGTAGAAAGCGATATTCGATTGGAGCGAACTGTCGAAGAAGTGCCCGTAATGGCTTGGGATTTAATTGACTACAGTGAAAGACCCGTCACCATCATTTACGATGCCCCCAAAGGCATCGCTCCAAGTGCTATTAACACTGACAACACTCTTGGAATTCGAATTGTTAAAGACCCTTTTTGCAAAAAACTCATTCAAAACCTCAACCAACCTATCATCTCTACCTCCGCAAATATTTCCGGAGAAAAACAAGCGAATTGTTTCTCAGAGATCTCAGAAGAAATTAAGAATTCTGTAGATCATATTGTAAATTTACGCCAAGATGAACAAAATGAAAATCAAAGCTCAATGATCATCAAATTGGATCGAAGCGGTTTAATAAAAATCATTCGAAAATAAATTGAAAGAACACTTACAACATAAAGTCTTTGAATGCATTTCGCAATGCGCTGATGAATTGGGTTTAGAGACCTACGTCATAGGTGGCTTTGTTCGCGACAGTATTCTTCAGCGAAAAGAACCCAAAGACATTGACATCGTTTGTGTCGGCAGCGGTATTGACTTGGCAAAGAAGGTTGCCCAAAAACTACACGGTAAACCTAAGGTACAGGTATTCAAAAATTTTGGGACGGCCATGGTTCTTCACCAAGACATAGAACTCGAATTTGTGGGGGCTCGAAAAGAATCCTATCGCAAAGAATCTAGAAAGCCTACCGTAGAAAACGGCAGCTTGGAAGACGATCAAAACCGCAGAGATTTCACCATAAACACCTTAGCGCTTTGCTTGAATAAGGCTCGATTTGGTGAATTGATTGATCCTTTTGGAGGCCTAAAGGATTTGGAGGATGGAATCATCAAAACACCTTTAGAACCCAATATAACCTATTCTGACGACCCACTAAGAATGATGCGTGCCGTTCGATTTGCTACGCAATTGGATTTTACCATAGAAAAAAAATCTATGGATGCATTGAAGCAAAATGCAAAACGCCTATCCATCATTTCCCAGGAGCGAATCGTTGATGAGTTGAATAAAATTATCCTGTCCAAAACACCCACCAAAGGGTTTAAACTCTTGTTCAACACACAACTCTTGCATGAGTTTTTTCCAGAATTTGTGGCCCTTCATGGTGTAGATGTCATTGAGGGTAAAAAACACAAAGATAATTTCTACCATACCCTAGAGGTTTTGGAAAACCTGTCTGTAAACAGCAACGATTTGTGGCTTCGCTGGGCAGCTTTGCTTCACGATATCGCGAAGCCAGACACCAAACGATTCGAAAAAGGACACGGTTGGACTTTTCACGGTCACGAATTTATTGGATCCAAAATGGTTCCTAAAATTTTTAAACGACTGAAGTTGCCCTTGAACGATAAAATGAAATTCGTACAAAAATTGGTCTTACTTCATTTGCGTCCGATTGTCTTATCGAAAGATATCGTAAGTGATTCGGCCATTCGAAGATTGCTATTTGATGCTGGAGATGATTTGGAATCCTTAATGCTTCTTTGCGAAGCCGACATCACCTCGAAAAATGAACAGAAAGTAAAACGATTTTTAAACAACTTTAAAGTTGTTAGGCAGAAATTAAAAGACATTGAAGAACGCGATCAAATTCGGAATTGGCAACCTCCAATTACCGGAGAGCTCATCATGAAAACCTTCAATTTAAAACCCAGTAAAATCGTAGGAGATTTAAAAAATCAAATTCGGGAAGCCATTCTAGATGGTTTGATCCCCAATGACTATGATGAAGCCTATAAATTCATGCTTGAAAAAGCGAAAGAACTTGGCCTGGGAAAAGCAGTAAAATGATTCGTACATTTATAAAAAAATAACCTATGACCCTTTACGGTTTTCGCATCATACTTGATTTTAAACAAGCAGATATTTTTAGAGACATTGAACTATCAAGTGAAGATACTTTTGAAGATTTCCACAACAGTATCGTACAGGCTTTTGCTCTTGATGCTGGAGAAATGGCTTCCTTTTACAAGAGTGATGAACACTGGAATCAAGGCGATGAAATCAGCTTATTTGCCGTAGATGAAAAAGCTTTTGTGATGTCCGACTGGACCTTAGATCAAATGTGTACTGAAATAGGTGACAAACTTTTATACGTTTTTGATTTCCTCAACATGTGGACTTTTTATGTAGAGTTGATGGAGATCAACGAACCTAAATCCGGCGAATCCTACCCGAGACTCATTTATTCGGAAGGTCTTATGCCCGGAGAACGAGAAGACATTCAATTCGAAAGTGAAGAAGACCTAAGTAGTGACTCCGGCGAAGGAGGGCTCTTTGATGATGATATTTTTGAAGGTTTTGATGACTTTGACCACTATGAATAAGGGATGTTTGACGCCTCATTCTGAACAAAAAGCCTCCCTAAAAATGATTCCCTCGATACGAAAACAGATTTAATTTTCATAGGATGAAAAAACACCTCATCGTAATCGCAGGGCCAACGGGAATAGGTAAAACAGATTTATCTATTGGCTTGGCCAGACACTATCAAGCTGAGATAATTTCTTGTGATTCAAGACAGTTTTACAAGGAAATGAACATTGGTACTGCCGTCCCTAGCAAAACCGACCTGACTGAGGTGAAACACCACTTCATTCAAAACTTAAGTATAAAAAACCACTACACCGTAGGAGATTTTGAAAAAGATGCTCTAGCAAAAATCGAAGACTTACACCAGGAAAACGATGTCGTTATAATGGTTGGTGGATCGGGCTTATATATTGATGCCGTATGCAAAGGTTTGGATGACTTCCCTAAAATACCCCAAGAAATTAGAACGCGTTTGAATGAAAGACTTGTCAGTGAAGGTATTGAATCCCTAGAGCAAGAACTCATCGTACTCGATCCCGATTACCACAAGGTAGTTGACGTTTCTAACCCTCATCGCATCATTAGAGCATTGGAAGTTTGCATTTCCTCCGGAAAGCCGTTTTCTTCATTCCGTAAAAGACAGAAAAAAACTAGACGTTTCAAGACCATTAAAATCATTCTCAACCGCAATCGGGAAACACTTTACGAAAGAATCAACCTGAGAGTCAATCAAATGATGAAAGAAGGCTTATTGGAAGAAGCCCGAAATTTATTACCCTTCAGAGGTTATAATGCACTACAAACGGTAGGTTACAAAGAACTCTTTGCTTATTTTGATGGAGAATGGAATCTAGAGACGGCCATTGAAGAAATTAAAAAGAATACCCGAAGGTATGCCAAGAGGCAAATGACCTGGTTTCGCAGAGATCCTGAAACCCTCTTTTTTAATCCCGAAGAAGAAAGCGATATCAAAGAGTACTTAAAGGAGCAGATTAAAGACTGATCTTCAAACCATCATCAGCCAACAAAGTATTTTCAAACTCCACCTTAGCTTCATTTAACAATACATTCAAATCCGTGTAACGAGCCGAATAATGTCCGATAACAAGCTGTTTCACGCCGGCTTGCTTGGCAATTAAGGCTGCGTGTTTGGCCGTAGAATGTTTTGTTTTCTTCGCTAACTTTTCCTGATCATTCCCAAAAGTTGCCTCATGGTAAAGTAAATCTACATTTTGAATAGAATCACATAGCTGTGGGTAATAGGAAGTGTCGGAACAATAGGCATAAGAGCGAGAGGCATCGGGGGCAAAAGTTAATTTTTCATTCGCAATTACCTGTCCATCCTCAGTAACAAAATCTTTTCCTTCTTTGATCGAATTGAGTTCAAAAACTGGAATCTCATACGCATCTGTAGCTGTTCGATTGATCTTGCGAAGTTTGGGTTTTTCTTTGATCACAAAACCGCAAGTATCCACACTATGACGCATCGGAAAAGAATGCACTTCTACACTTTTATCTTCAAACAAAAGCTCAGGGCTCTTGAAGTTTAGCGGATGAAAATGCAAGTCGTAATTCAAATACGTGTTCGAAGCTTTTAAAAGACTGTATATCAACCCCTTCAACTCAGCAGGCCCGTACAAATGAATCTCATTTTCTCGGCCCAACAAATGAAAAGTCGAAAGTAAACCCGGTAAGCCAAAGTAATGGTCGCCATGCAGATGAGAAATGAAAATATGCTTGATGTTCTGCATCCGAATTTTTTGGTTGCGGAGCTGTACCTGGGTTCCTTCTCCACAATCAATCAAAAACTGACGATTTTGAACTTTCACCACCTGTGCAGATTGATTCCTCATCGAGGTGAGCAATGCGGAACCGCAACCCAAAATATGTACCTCAAAACTCATATACTTTTCCTTCAAAAATTAAAAACAAATGTAAACAATCGCATTACAACTGGGCGGCCATTCATCGGTAATTTAAGGAAAAGGATAAGCGAAACTTATTGTTGATCGCATCTTAATCTGATATCCCTCACCGGGTTTTAGCTCCCCCAATCCGTTGTAGTTAAAATCGGGTAAATACACAGATCCGTCTGAAGACTTCACAATGTGTATCTGGTCATTGATCAAATGAAAAGCCGTAACAACATCCGATACAGAATCACATAAATAAGCCATCATATTCCACCCCTCGTTCAGAACCATTTCGAAATTTTCATGAGGAATTTTCATTCCACTAATGGTTAAGGTATCCGAAGTTTTCAATTTCAATTGATAGCCTTGCCCATCGATAAGATCTCCAATTCCGTTGTAGTTGTATTCGGGTAAATAGGCAGCACCAACAGCATTTTTAACAATAATTATATTTGTAGAAATCGGAGCTAAAACCAAGTCTAATTGGGCTTGAATGGGCTGGATGTATGTAGAAAAAATACGCCAACCTTGAGGGAAAACAATCCATTGAGAATCCAGAGATACATTGAGCTCACAAGAGCCGTCATCTAAAGACGCATGAGCATCAAAATTGAGGGCCTGAGGATTTGTACAACCCATAACATCCTCGGCAGCCCAAACAAGCATCTCCAGAACGCCTTGATAATTTTCTTCGCAGGCAACTTTAATCTTCGATTCGGGAAGTTCAAAACCACCCTCATCCCAGGTTTTAGGTCTTAACTCATAAGTGAAACCAAATGCGCCTAATGAGTCATAGGACCAATCGGGCATCGTCCCACTGGCCAAATAAAGAGCACCATCGGCATCACCAGTACCAAAAGTATAAGAATACTCGTACGCATTACTTAAAGCTTCATTCATGGCTGTTCCTAGTCTTACTACTTCTTCATGGTCTGGCGTAATTTGGTTGGTATACCCCCATGGCCCTAATACTAAAGCAGAATAAGAATGTATGTCCAAATGGCCTTTTAAATTCGGAATGGATTCCATATAATTTTTTACATTTTGTGCTTCTACAGCAGAAAAAGCCTCTTCTCCCACGTACAAATCGGAACAAGCTGAAGTACTGGTACTCTCCCAACCATTCCAATCTGCGTCCCAGTTCCTGTTCAAATCAGTACCCACACATGAAGATGCAGGGTTTAATTGTCTGTTTTTCCTCCAATAGCGGTCTGTCGTATGCGTGTATACATAACCGTCTGGATTAACTATGGGGACGATGTATACATCTACATGAGCCAATAAATTTTGGATGAAGAGATCCGTATTGTAATTATGAACAAGGTGATCCACCAAGAACGTACTTGCCATAACTGTAATCCATTCTCTGGCATGCTGGCATCCGTTAATGAAAATAGCCGGTTTATCAGTTCCTCCTGTACTTAACTTAATCCCCGTTAAGGCCCTATTTTCATAGGACAAACCCAAATCAATAAGTGTAGCTATAGAACTCTCAAGAGCAATTTCAGACAGTTTATCTTGAACCTCCTCATAAGTTCTGTAGGTGTGATACCATGATGCTCCATCACGCTGCTTACCAATTTCTAGCATGTGTTGGTGCTCTCGATCGATCTTACGTTTCAAATCCTTTTCCAGAAGTGTATAGGGAATCTGATTAAGATTCAACCAATTTAAGACCTCATCCTTCACGATGAGCTCCGGAAAAGAGGAATGCGAACGACAGGATAAGTAAGTGACTTCATAGGGCTCTAAAGCCTCAGAAATTTCAGGACTGAAAGATTCCAAGCGAATCAATTTAGTGTGCTCATAGGGCAGGCTATTATGCTGAGCATCCACTCGTACATATAGCAAACAAACAACAATCAAAAGAAATTTATGCATTCCTGTGAAGTTAAAATACATGAAAAAATGCCCAAAAAAAGCCGCATAATGCAGCTTGATGTCTTTTAAATTGAAAGCATCAATGTGAACTACACACTACGCTCTAGCTCTTCCATATAAAGGTAGTCAATTGCTTCCGAAAGTGTGGGAACAACAATAAATAATTCTTCCAACTCTTCCATGAGCTCCTTACTTTTCACGACAAGAATAAAAGATTTTTGCTCTTCCGCGTGAGTTTCATAAACACCAGACACCAAATTCTTTAAACTTTGGGTAAAACTGATGGAACGAGCGTCAATAATTTTGTGTGCAGAAGCTTCTAACAATTTAAAAGCATGAATTAAATCGTTTTCTGCAGTTACTTCAGGAGTATAAAGGGTGTATTTATCTTCTTTTTGAATGGACCAAGACATCAGGCTTCTCTTTTAATTTTTTCAGCGAGTAAGTAGAGAACAGCCATTCGTACAGCCACTCCGTTTTCAACTTGGTCTAAAATAATGGCTTGATCGCTATCGGCAACATCAGATGTGATTTCAATACCTCTGTTGATGGGGCCGGGATGCATCACAACAATCTTTTTAGAAAGTGAATTCAAAAACTGTTTATCCAAACCATACAACATGGTGTATTCCCTCAGAGAAGGAAAATAATTTACATCCATGCGCTCCAACTGTATTCGAAGCATGTTCGCAACATCACACCACTCAAGCGCCTTTCTCAGGTCGTGTTCCACTTTCACATCCAGCTCATGAATGTATTTAGGGATCAAAGTAGCGGGTCCGCAAACCATAACTTCGGCACCTAGTTTTTGCAAACAAAAGATGTTAGATAAGGCAACTCTTGAGTGCGTAATATCCCCAACAATAACTACTTTCTTGCCGGATACCTCTCCGAGTTTTTCACGAATGGAATAAGCATCTAACAAGGCTTGCGTAGGATGCTCGTGAGCACCATCACCTGCATTTACAATTTTAGAATCTACGTGCTCAGACAAAAACTTTGCAGCGCCTGGGTTGGGATGACGCATCACCACAATATCCACTTTCATTGCCAAGATATTATTCACCGTATCAATTAAGCTCTCCCCTTTCTTAACCGATGAAGAAGCCGAAGAAAAATTAACAATGTCGGCAGACAATCTCTTTTCGGCCAACTCAAAAGACAAACGAGTACGGGTAGAATTTTCAAAAAACAGGTTGGCAATGGTAATATCTCTCAGAGAAGGGACCTTCTTAATAGATCGGTTAAGTACCGATTTAAAATTGTCTGCAGTTTGAAAAATCAATGCAATATCCTCTTTGGATAATTCTTTGATTCCTACTAAATGATTAACGCTTAAACTCGCCATAATTATTCTCTTATCAAACTTACCTGCCCTTTGTGAGCTTTATCCTGATCCCATTCTACAACTACTTTTTCGGTATCTATAGCATCAACTGTTTTACCAACGTATTTCGGCTCAATAGGTAATTCTCTGCTAAATCTACGATCTATAAGAACCAACAATTCTATTTGTTTGGGTCTACCAAAAGAATTAATTGCATCCATACCTGCACGAATACTTCTACCTGTGTAAAGCACATCATCTATAAAAACAACATTCTTTCCCTCTACCAAAAAAGAAATATCGGTTTGGTTAGGCGCAATGGGTTCTTCGCGTCTTCTAAAATCGTCTCTAAAAAAAGTGATGTCCAAAGACCCTAGAAAAATGGATGAAATGGGAGCCAATTCCAAAAGTTTGGAATGAATTTTCTTCGCAAGTTGATAACCTCTTGGCTGAAGACCTATGAGAACCGTGTCTGAAAAGTCACTGTGATTCTCAATCAGCTGCCAACACAAGCGATTTACACTTAGATCTAACTCCTTGTCGTTAAGTATTCGTTTTTCACCCATGACAACAAATATATTAATGTTATTCTAAAATCATCCCTACTTAAGGGCTAAAAAAAAGCCTCTCGAAATTCGAAAGGCTTTTTTAAAATTAAGAACAGATAAAAATTAGTCTTCTTTATCTAATTTACTTTTCAAATCTGCTAAGACATCAATGTCACCCAAAGTAGATTTCTCTACCTTAGATTGAACAGCTTTCATACTCTTAGCCGTTGATTTCTTTTCAGCAGCTTTCTCAGCAGCTAAAGCCTCTCTGAAGAGAATCGTGTGCGATAAAATAATCTTACGAGATCCTTTGTTAAACTCAATCACTCTGAATTTAACAAGTTCACCTTTAGATACTTTCGAACCGTCTTCTTTTTCAGAGTGTCTTCCAGGAACAAATCCTTCAACACCTTCGGTTTTGAAAAGCACGGTAGCACCTTTATCGTGTACTTCAGTTACTTCACCTTCGTGCTCAGAACCTTCAGGAAAAATGGTCTCATAAGTGTCCCAAGGGTTATCTTCAACCTGTTTGTGACCTAATGACAATCTTCTATTTTCTGTATCAAGTTCCAGAACTACAATTTCCAACTCAGCTCCAATAGAAGTAAATTCAGATGGGTGCTTCACTTTCTTCGTCCAAGAAAGATCAGAAATGTGAACCAAACCATCAACACCTTCTTCTAGCTCAACAAACACACCAAAGTTGGTAAAGTTACGTACCACACCTGTGTGCTTAGATTTAGCAGGATATTTCTCTGTAATATCAGCCCAAGGGTCTTTTGTTAATTGCTTCATACCCAAAGACATTTTTCGGTCATCACGATCTAGCGTCAATACCTCAGCTTCCACTTCAGCACCTACTTTCATGAAATCTTGTGCAGATCTCAAGTGCGTAGACCAAGACATTTCAGAAACGTGAATCAAACCTTCAACACCTGGTAAGATTTCGATGAAAGCACCGTAATCAGCCAAAACAACCACTTTACCTTTCACGCGATCACCAATTTTCAACTCTTGATCTAGAGCATCCCATGGGTGAGCAGAAAGTTGTTTAAGACCCAATTGAATTCTTGTCTTCGCTTCATCAAAGTCTAAGATTACCACGTTGATTTTTTGATCTAACTCAACAATCTCATTCGGGTGGTTGATACGACTCCATGATAAGTCAGTAATGTGAACCAAACCGTCAACACCTCCAAGATCGATAAACACACCGTAAGAAGTGATGTTTTTAACCGTACCCTCAAGTACTTGACCTTTTTCAAGTTTGCTGATGATTTATTTCTTTTGAAGCTCAATATCTGCTTCAATAAGTGCCTTGTGAGATACCACAACGTTTTTGAAATCGTGATTGATCTTAACCACTTTGAATTCCATCGTCTTACCAACGTATACGTCGTAATCACGAATAGGCTTCACATCGATTTGAGAACCTGGCAAGAAAGCCTCAATTCCAAATACGTCTACAATCATACCACCTTTAGTACGACACTTTACAAATCCATTAACAATTTCTTCATTGTCATGTGCAGAGTTCACACGATCCCAAGATCGAATAGAACGCGCCTTACGGTGAGATAAAACCAGTTGTCCTGTTTTATCTTCTTGTTGGTCAATTAATACTTCCACAGTATCACCAACAGCTAGTTCAGGATTGTAGCGGAATTCATTTAATGAAATAACCCCTTCAGACTTACCACCGATTTCAATAATCGCCTCACGATCTGTTAGGTTGATGATGGTACCGTCAATAACACCTGCCTGAGTTTCATCAGGAAGTGTGGCATCATACATGGTTTCAAGTTCTTTGTATTGGTCTTTAGAATACGTAGCAAGACCTCCTTCAGCAAACACATCCCAATCAAACTCTTCAGGAGCTACTTCTTCAGTTACTGGTTCTTCTACAACTTCAACTTTCGTTTCTTCAGCAACCTGTTCTTCAGATGCTGCAGCTGTTGTTTCTTCGGTTTCGTTTGATGTTGTTTCCGCAGCTGTAGCTTCTACAGCAACTTCTTTGGCAGTGTCTTCTGCGTTTGTTTTTTTCTCCTCTGACATGGGAAAAAGATTTTTGTATTTCACCTCCGGGTCGCTTTAAAATCAGGTGAAAGAGTTTATAAAACGTTCATTTCCGCTACCCTTATTAGAAAATGTGTGCAAATATACGAAATATAACCGTTAAAAATGAAAAATGAAACTGAAAATTAACACCGGATTCTTACGGATTAATGTGCAATAAATAAGTTGTCAAATGATAATTGACAATTGATAATTGACAATTGACAATACCTACCAACATAGTGTTAATGGCGGCTGATAGCTTGAAGCTGACAATAATTACTTATTTTTACAGCAAAGAGTCAAACACGCATGAAGAAATTCAACATTCCGTATCAATACCGCTCTACAATCATCGGAAAAATAAAAGAGTACCGTCAAAACCTTGACCCAAAAAAAAAGGACTTCAGCCCTACTACATTGGACTTTGGCTCGGTTAAATTTCACATTGCGCGACATTTCGGATTCTGCTTTGGCGTAGAAAATGCCATAGAAATTTCCTACAAGGCCCTGGATGAAAATCCGGGGAAACGCATTTTTTTATTGAGTCAGATGATTCACAACCCAGATGTAAACAACAACTTACTCAGTAAAGGCATCCGATTTATTATGGACACCTCGGGAAAACAACTCATTCCCTGGGAAGAGATTCACTCAGACGACATCATCGTCATTCCAGCCTTTGGGACCACGCTAGAAATTCTGGACTTATTGAAAAAAAAAGGTTTGGAAACCAAGAAATACGATACGACCTGCCCCTTTGTTACTCGAGTATGGAAACGCTCAGATCAGCTAGGAAAACAAAACTACAGCATCATCATTCACGGAAAATACAATCACGAAGAAACGCGAGCAACCTTCTCCTACAGCAAACAAAATGCACCAGCATTGATCATTAAAGATATGGATGAGGCTGTTGTTCTTTCCGAATTCATACTCGGAAAACGCCCTTTGAACGAATTCAAAATAACCTTTGAAGGGAAATACAGCGAAGACTTCGACCCTTCCAAACACCTAGAAAATATTGGAGTTATTAACCAAACCACCATGTTAGCGTCGGAAACACAGGGGATTTCAACCTTTTTAAAAGGTGTTATGGAGAAAAAATATGGTGTGGAAAATTCCAAAATACACATGGCTAACACCCGAGACACGCTCTGTTATGCCACGAATGAAAATCAAGACGCTACCTACGAACTCCTCACCACGCAGGCGGACCTGGCCATTGTTATAGGAGGATACAACAGCTCAAACACCTCTCATTTGGTGGAATTATGCGAAGAAAAACTCCCCACCTACTTCATCAAAAATGCTTCTGAAATCGCTGCATCTGGGAACATCACACACTTTGACTATAACACGAGCACTTTACACAATAGTGAAAACTTCCTCCCTCAAAAGGACGTCGTAAACATTTTAGTTACCAGTGGTGCATCATGCCCAGATACGACCGTAGAGGGCGTACTTGAAAAACTACTTTCCTTTTTCCCACACAGTAAAGCAACCGAGAAAGTTCTTGACGAATTATAAGCCTTCATAGGGGTCTAAAACACTGTTTTTCAATAAGAAAAACCCAAATAAAGTCACGCAAAAATTTTGGTTTAAATGTCTTGTATTTTACCTAAATCTTTCCCCTTAAAATCTTTAGTGAAAAACCACAAAATATTAATGCTGAAACAGTTCGTCTAAACGGTGTGTTTTCCTATATTTGCGCACTGAAACTAGTCATTATATCGTCATCAATTTTTCGATTTTAAATACATAACACATGTCGTCTAAGATTTTTTATACGCAAACAGACGAAGCTGCTGCTTTAGCTACTCAATCCCTTCTTCCCATTGTACAGGCATTTGCCAAATCATGTGGCATTGAAATTGAGACTAAAAACATTTCTCTAGCAGCCAGAATTCTTGCGAACTTCCAATCCTACCTTAAACCTGAGCAGAAAGTGGCTGATGCCCTAGCTGAATTGGGTGAGTTGGTGAAACAACCCGATGCAAACATCATTAAATTACCAAACATATCAGCTTCAATACCTCAGCTGAAAGCGGCTATTAAAGAATTGCAAAGCAATGGGTTTACTCTACCCGACTATCCGGACTCGCCAACCAGCGAAGAAGAAAAAAATGTAAAAGCTACCTACGACAAAATAAAAGGTAGTGCTGTAAACCCGGTCTTAAGAGAAGGAAACTCAGATCGAAGAGCACCAAAGCCCGTAAAGGCTTTTGCAAAGAAAAACCCACATTCTATGGGCGAATGGACAGCTTCATCAGCATCTCACGTCTCTACGATGGGCTCTGGAGATTTTGCTTCCAACGAAAAATCAGTGACCATCTCCCAAGCGGGAAATGTAAAAATTCAACTCACTAATGCTGCAGGCATCACAACCCTAAAAGAATCTGTACCGGTTCTTGAGGGCGAAATTATCGATGCCACAGTCATGAGTAAAAAAGCATTACTTACCTTTCTTGAAGCGCAAATTTCAGATGCCAAAGAACAAGGTGTTCTATTTTCACTTCACATGAAAGCAACCATGATGAAGGTTTCTGACCCCATCATTTTTGGACACTGCGTGAAAGCATTTTTCAAGTCTGTTTTCGAAAAGTTCGGAAAAGAATTGGAAAAAGAAGGCATCAATGCGAACAATGGCTTAGGTAACCTATTGAGTGGACTTGACTCACTGGATCCGAAAGTAAAAACAGCTGTTGAAGCCGAAATACAAAAATGTTTCGCTGAAGGTCCTGACTTGGCTATGGTTGATTCAGACCGTGGCATCACAAACCTTCATGTACCTAGCGACATCATTATTGACGCCTCCATGCCTGCCATGATCAGAAACTCGGGGCAAATGTGGAACAAAGAAGGAAAAGCACAAGACACCAAAGCTGTCATTCCAGACAGTTCTTATGCAGGTATTTTCCAGGCAACCATCGATTTCTGCAAAGAACACGGAGCTTTTGACCCCACTACAATGGGAACTGTTCCTAATGTAGGCTTGATGGCTCAAAAAGCGGAAGAATACGGTTCGCATGACAAGACCTTTGAAATTGCCTCTGCGGGTACCGTTCAGGTGGTTGACAATTCTGGGACTGTCCTGATTGAACACGAGGTTGAAGAAGGCGATATCTGGAGAATGTGCCAGGTGAAAGACTTACCGATTCAAGACTGGGTTAAATTGGCTGTAAACCGTGCAAAAGCTACTGGAGTTCCTGCCATCTTCTGGTTGGACGAAAACAGAGCTCATGATGCCCAATTGATTCAAAAAGTAAAAGCTTACCTACCCAATCACGATACCAGCGAATTAGACCTTCAAATTCTTTCTCCTCTAGAAGCTACCAAAGTTACGCTACAGAGAATGAAAGCCGGTCAAGATACCATTTCTGTAACGGGTAATGTTTTGAGAGATTATAATACAGACCTATTCCCTATTCTGGAATTAGGCACAAGCGCTAAGATGTTGTCAATCGTTCCCTTGATGAATGGTGGCGGTTTGTTTGAAACAGGTGCCGGAGGTTCTGCTCCTAAACACGTACAGCAGTTCAACAAAGAAAATCACTTGAGATGGGACTCTTTAGGAGAGTTCTTAGCCTTAGCGGTTTCGTTTGAGCACGAGGCAGAGACCAACAAAAATGCAAAAGCAAAAGTCTTGGCGGAAGCATTGGACAACGCTACCATTTCTCTACTTGAAAATGGAAAATCACCTTCCAGAAAGGTAAATGAACTGGATAACAGAGGCAGTCATTTTTACATGGCTTTGTATTGGGCACAGGAATTAGCCAAGCAAACAAAAAATGTAGATTTACAAGCAAAGTTTACCCCTGTGGCAGCTTCGTTACTTGAGAATGAAGCGAAAATTGTCGATGAACTAAATACGATACAAGGTAGCCCTGTAGATACTGAAGGCTACTATGCTCCTAAGCAAAAAAAGGCTTCAGATGCTATGAGGCCGAGTTCTACATTGAATGCTATTATAGATACCATTTAATGTATCATTACACTTCACTACAAAAAAAGCTTCCAATTAGGAAGCTTTTTTTATGCACTTTATTTACTTTTTAATACTCTCACTTGGGCTCCACCTTTCGCACGCAAAAAGCAAAGAATGTAAAGTGCTTTTCTTTCGGCAATTCCATGTTTGTTTTACCGTAGGTTAACATATTCTGTCCATCAGGCGTAGAAGACCAAAATGTATTTTCGGGTTTAAAATCTTCTATTAAAGATGATAACTCAGTGCCCACCACTTCTTCTAAAAGCTTTATAGAAGGGAGTTCCCAGTCATCATAACCCTCAACACTATGATTCAGACAAAAATTGTCAGCAGCATCATAGTCAAGATTAGCACCAATGTGAGACTTATCCAAGACGTAACCACTTTGATAATATTTCTGTTTTTCTTCACCTTCTAGACCCTCTACTTTTTCAACAACTCCAGAATTTGGATTGACCTGTGTTATATCTTCCTTATAAACCAACACCCCCCCCTCAATTACTTCCCATACTGAACTGCTAATTTCTCCTAAACAGTCGTATGAATCTTGTATTATAGAAGAAAATTGTTCGTGATTGTTATTATCACAGAAATCATCCGTGCAAATACCACTAACGATATTAGTACACGTAGTAACCCATTGGTGATGTGCGCCTACTGCTTCTTCCTTATTACAATAAAAACCTAATCGATTACCATAAGGCTTCCCATCATGATCCTGGTCTTCAAAATAGGGTCTCTTCATTATACAAGTACCTTCTATATCTGCATATACATCGAAATTACAGGCTTCACTATCCATACAAGCTGAAAGACTCGTTTCCTCAGAATGATCATCCTTACAACCATCATTATCATAATCACTTAAGGTATTAGATGTCCAACCTTTTTCACCCATCGGGCAATTATCAATATCATCTTCCACACCATCACCATCGTCATCAGTATCACAACCATCAGGAATACCATTTAAATCATAATCGTCAGCATCAATAAAACCTGCACACTTATCAAGATCATCACAAACGCCATCATTATCGGAATCTCCATTTACATATGTTCCATTTTGACAAACATCACAAGATTCATTTCTCTTGTTGATCGTTACCTTAAGCG
>JAQWKY010000057.1 GCA_029247585.1 Flavobacteriales bacterium
TTCTCCGGCGCAACAACTTTTAATCTTTAAATTTAAGAACAGACCCCTAAGAGAAAAAGGGAATAGAGAAGTCTTTCTCCGGCGCAACAACTTTTAATCTTTAAATTTAAGAACAGACCCCTAAGAGAAAAAGGGAATAGAGAAGTCTTTCTCCGGCGCAACAACTTTTAACTTTTAATCTTTAACTTTTAACTTCGTTAAAGGAATCCCAGCTCAAGTTTTGCCTCTTCACTCATCATGTCTTTGGTCCAGGTAGGTTCAAAAACCATGATTACTTTTACCTCTTTTGCCTCATCGATAGAACTCACTTTTTCCTTTACCTCTTCAGGCATGGTTTCAGCTACAGGACAGGAAGGTGAGGTCAAAGTCATATCGATCTCAATAGCCCCTTCTTCGCTAACACGAACATCGTAAATTAATCCCAGTTCGTAGATGTCAACCGGAATTTCCGGATCGTAAATACTGTGTAGTACTTCGACCACTTTTTCGCCCAGAGCTTGCATTTGTTCTTCGTTCATCATCCTTATTTTTAGTTTTCAGCTGACAGCTGATTGCTACTTAGCCTGGAAAGCCAGAGCGTAAAACTTCATTTGTTTGATCATTAAGACCAAGCCGTTTGATCGGTTCATTGATAAATGTTCTTTTAATCCTATGGCATCAACAAAGTGAAGTTCATTATCAATAATATCCTTACATTTTTGCCCATCGAATACACGTACTAACAGTGCTACCAGGCCTTTGGTAATAATGGCATCACTATCGGCAGTAAATCGAACTTTATCGCCCTCTTGCTTCGCATGCAACCAAACTTTCGACTGACATCCTTTGATCAGGTTGTCGTCTACCCGATTCGTCTCATCGATCAGGGGAATATCTTTGCTCGATTCAATTAAGTAATCGTACTTCTGCATCCAATCGTCGAACAGGTCAAATTCGTCGATAATCTCTTCTTGTATCTCTTGAATGGTCATCTATCCAAACATTTGTTTCACCTTGTGAATACCTTCAATAAAAACATCAATTTCCTCTTTTGTGTTGTACACGGCAAAGGAAGCTCGCATGGTACCGGGAATATCAAACCGATCCATTACAGGTTGTGCACAATGGTGCCCCGTACGAATAGCGATTCCCAATTTATCTAAAATGGTTCCTGCATCATAAGGGTGAATCCCTTCAATAAGGAAAGAAACCACACCGGCTTTATTTTTTGCTTCACCTACAAAACGAATACCGCCCGTTTCTTTTAATTTTTCTGTGGCATAAGCCAATAATTCGGCTTCTTGCGCAGCAATATTTTCTATTCCTATTTCTTCGATGAAACGAATACTGGCTTCCAAACCAATTCCTCCTGCAATATTAGGCGTACCGCCTTCAAACTTAAAAGGAAGATCGTTGTAAGTTGAGCCTTCAAACTTAACTTCTTTGATCATTTCCCCACCGCCGTGATAAGGGGGCATTTTTTCCAAAATTTCTTTCTTACCATGCAATACACCTACACCTGTAGGGCCGTACATTTTATGTGCTGAGAAACAGTAAAAATCACAATTTAACGCTTGTACATCAATGTCCGTGTGAGGAGCCGATTGAGCTCCGTCAATTAAAACCAAAGCCCCTTTTTCCTGAGCCAAAGGAATCATTTCTTCTACCGGATTGATGGTTCCCAAAGCATTCGAAATATGATTTACCGCAACTAATTTGGTCTTATCATTCAATAGGTTCCGATAAGCATCCATATCAAGCTCACCAGAATCTAAAACCGGTATCACTTTTAGTACGGCACCCGATCGTTCACAAGCCATTTGCCAGGGAACAATGTTGGAGTGGTGTTCGATGGCTGAAATAATAATTTCATCGCCTTCCTTAAACAGCCACTGCGACAAGCAGGAAGCCACCAAATTGATTGCCTCTGTTGTTCCACGGGTAATGATGATCTCTTCAATAGCATCGGCATTAATAAAACGACGTACCGCCTCTCGAGCCACTTCGTATTTATCCGTTGCCTGCTGACTCAAAAAGTGTACCCCACGATGAATATTGCTATTTTCTTTGTTGTAATAATGCGCAATAGCATCGATCACCATTTGCGGCTTCTGACTGGTCGCGGCATTATCAAAATAGACCAAAGGACGACCATGAACCTCCTGATGGAGGGCCGGAAATTGAGCACGTATGTTTTTAATGTCTAAAGCCATTACAGGTTTACTTCATTCAATTCTAAATCCACCTTTAACTCACAGGCAACTAAGTTAATAAGTTGTTCTTTAAGTTCAGGAATGGTAATATTTTTAAGGGTATCTCCTGCAAAGGCAAACATCAAAAATGCTTTTGCTTCCTTCAGGGGGATCCCTCTGGATTGCATGTAGAATAAAGCCTCATCGTCGAGCTGACCGATCGTACAACCTTTTGCTAACAGATGATGCGGTAATAGATACAAAACCTCAGTTAGAGATTTTTGCTGATGATGTTGCCTGTTCTCACGGGTGTACGATCGGTCAGCTCGACGATGAGGCTTTATTCTACATGCAATCCAGAGGGATTCCCCGTAAGGAAGCAAAAGCATTTTTGATGTTTGCCTTTGCAG
>JAQWKY010000104.1 GCA_029247585.1 Flavobacteriales bacterium
CCAAAAAGACCCCCTAATACGTTTTTTATGATGCTCATTTTATGATTTTTTCAATCGATAACAAATGTAAATAAAAAGCATGTATGTATGACTTTGTAAACACTTTTTATCTAAGCAAATTCAAGACCAAAACCTCTAACATGACAATAAGTCAGAATTCAGGAGACAGGAAAACAATGACTAATGAATAATGATTAATTATCAGGTCGGAGAACAAAGTATTTTAGTACTAGGTAGTAAGTACAAAGTATCGAGTATCGACTTTCTCAATTCCGAAGGGGTGAAAAAAATAAGAATTCAGGAGACAGGATTTAAGATGAATCGTGAGTTCTAAAATGAATTGTCATCTGAGCTTGTCGAAGTATAGGCAATTCATTTGTCGCGCTTCGACAAGCTCAGCATGACAAATGACTGCAAGACTGCATGACTGCAAGACTGCATGACTATTTTCAGAAAACCCAACAAAAAATCCCACCGTATTAGGATGGGATTGTATTTAGTATTCTTCCTCGTTCCAGAGGAAATCTTCTTCGGTTGGATAATCGGGCCAAATTTCTTCAATCGACTCGTAGGTATCCCCTTCATCTTCTATCGCCTGTAGATTCTCTACAACCTCAAGTGGGGCACCGGTTCGAATTGAGTAATCTATCAATTCATCCTTCGTCGCCGGCCAAGGAGCGTCACTCAAATATGATGCTAATTCCAGAGTCCAATACATAATAAAGTTGTTCTATTTTTTTGCAAATATAAATTATTTAACAAATAAAGCAAGTGTTTGATGAACTCTCTCAAATTAATCTTTCTTTGGCTTCCAAGGGGTTTCAGTTACCTTGAGGTTTTTTGTCAAAATTCGAGACAGCATAAAAAGATAATCAGACAGCCTATTTAAGTATTGAATAACTACATCATCAATAGTAAAATTTTCAGCAAGTTCAACCACCAATCGCTCTGCTCGTCTACAAACACAACGTGCTATATGACAGTAAGATACAGTAGAGTGCCCTCCTGGCAATATAAAGCTTTGGATAGGATCAAGCTCTTGTTCCATAAGATCAATTGCAGATTCTAAAGCTGCTACATCCGATGTCGTCATGACAGGTAATTTGCTTTTCGCTTGTTCAGTTTCGGTTGCCAAATGCGCTCCGAGTGTAAATAATCGATCTTGAACTTGAATTAATTCTAGATTCATTCTTTCATCACTTGATAGATCTCGCAACAATCCAATGTAACTATTCAATTCATCAACAGTTCCATAGGCATGGATTCTTAAGTGTCCCTTAGACACTCTCGTGCCACTGAATAAGGATGTTTTTCCTTGATCCCCTGTCTTTGTATAAATTTTCATACTAACCTACCAATTTTACAATATTAGTATTTTTCAAATCAGATGCAACCAAACCATCTTTTAATCGCAGTATGCGGTGCGCATAAGATGCTACCTCTTCTTCGTGGGTAACAACGATGAGTGTATTCCCCATTTGATGAATCTCTTCAAATAGACGCATGATATCCTTTGATGTTTTAGAATCTAGATTTCCAGTGGGTTCGTCTGCCAAAATAATAGAAGGGTCATTAACCATAGCTCTTGCAACAGCAACACGCTGCCTTTGACCTCCAGAAAGCTGATTAGGATGATGATCCATACGATTTTCTAATCCAACTTTCTTGAGTACATCTTTCGCTTTATCATTACGTTCGTTTTTACCATAACCCGCATATATTAGTGGTAGTGCAACATTTTCTAATGCTGTCAATCTAGGTAATAAATTAAAGGTCTGAAAAACAAAACCTATTTCTTTGTTACGAATATGAGCCAAACTGTCATCTTTTAAGAGACTTACGTTAGTTCCATTTAAATAATAAGTTCCGGCAGTAGGCGTGTCCAAGCAACCTAAAAGGTTCATGAGTGTGGACTTACCACTTCCAGAGGGACCCATCATGGCAAGATATTCATTTTTCGACACAGAAACATCAATTCCTCTCAAAGCCTTAACAGTTTCGGCTCCTACGGTAAATTCTCTTTTTAATCCTTTTATATCGATCATTGTATTTAATAGGTATTAGGTGCTTTATAACTGGCACTTTATACTTGGTACTTTATACTTGATACTTAGCGCTTGGCACAAAATACCGAATATTATTCAACGCATCTTCACAACAAAATGTTGTTTTGCCTGATTCCTATTCATCAGCAAGATACCAAATTGAAATAAGTCTATTGAAATAGTAACGACCTTTAAGCTACATAGATTTTCCCAAATGAAGTCCTTATGCTTATTCTCGTGGGGTTTATAAACAATTACACATTTATAATCAGAAATCTCAGCTTCCGTATGAGCGTCAATTTCATCCAAGTAAATTAAATCGGTGTTTCGATTTTCCAATACGGAAACATCCAACTGCTTAAAGACACCTCTTTCGTATTCGGAAAAACATTGAATGGATGAAACCGATAATGCCTTATGAGCATTGGGAACAGACAAAGCTAAGGAGACAATAAAGTTTCCACTCGGTACAAAAACTGAATTTGGTTGGTAAAACGAAGCCCATCGGTACAAAAACAAGGCATTTGCTTCAGAAGTTGACTTCGAATATGTCGAGATTAGCTCTCGAAATTGTTTGAAAAAGTAAAACTCTTTTTTAGCGACAATGACTTCGTTGTAGAAGTCAAAAAGAAAGGGAGAATGTAATCCGTGAGCATTTACGGCAACCAAGCGATAATTAATGTAGGTCTTTATTTTAAAAAAAAGATGAGCTAACATGGCTAATGGGTTAAATTAACTCAGCTAATTCCATCCAACGATTCGTTTTTTCAGCGATTTCATCATCAATTGCTTTTAGGCGAATCCCTAACTCTTTCATTTTCTCAGAATCCAAACTAGGATCATTAAACTGTATTCCAATAGTCACTTTTTCTTGCTCTAAAACATCAATTACCGATTCAATAGAATCGTATTCTTTCTTCTCATTGTAAGTAAGCTTGCGCTTCTGCTCAACAACTTTTTCCTTAACGACAATTTTCTCTTTTGACTTCGTTTGCTTAAGCTTACCATCAGAAGAAACATTGGCTCTGTAATCGGTATAATTTCCTGGAAAATCTTTGACTTGACCCGCCCCCTCAAAAACAAACAAATGATCCACCAAACGATCCATAAAATAACGATCGTGAGAAACGGTAATCATGCAACCTTCAAACTCATCTAAGAAGTCCTCCAACACTTTAAGCGTTATCAGATCCAGATCATTTGTAGGCTCATCGAGGATCAAGAAATTTGGATTTTTCATCAGGATGGTAAGCAAATACAAACGCTTTTTCTCACCGCCACTCAACACCGAAACGTGCTTCCATTGTGCATCCTTAGAAAATAGAAAGCGTTCCAACAACTGTGCTGCGGTCATCTTCCGACCTCCAACCAATGGAATATACTCAGCAATATCACGTACAATTTCTATCACGCGTTTGCCCTCATCCATCTTCATTCCACTCTGGGTGTAATACCCAATAACAACGGTATCACCAAGGATAATTTTTCCAGCATCGATAGATTCAGCACCTGTAAGCATGTTCAATACCGTCGTTTTACCTACACCATTCTTCCCTACAATACCTATACGGTCTCGCTTTTTAAATGTATACGTAAACTGGTCAAGAATCTTTAGATCGCCATAAGCTTTGGAGACTTTGTGTAGCTCAAGAATTTTAGACCCCAAACGTGTCATCTGAACTTCAAGTTGCACCTTATCGTTTTTAATTCTCTTTTTTGCCGACTTCTCTACACCATAAAAACTTTCAATACGAGCTTTAGATTTTGTACCACGAGCTTTGGGTTGTCTACGCATCCATTCGAGCTCTTTGGAGTATAGATTCTTTGCCTTATCGATATTCGTTTGCAATATGGCCTGACGCTCTTCTTTCTTTTCTAAATAGTAGGTGTAATTCCCTTTATAACGATAGAGGTCTCCTTCTTCCAATTCCAAAATCTCATTACAAATAGCATCTAGAAAGTAACGATCGTGAGTCACGATAAAAAGTGTTACTTGTTCTTTAGATAAATACTCCTGCAACCACTCTATCATCTCTAAATCTAAATGATTGGTGGGCTCATCAAGAATCAAAAAATCAGGCTGATCAATTAAAATTTTTGCAAGAGAAAGCCTTTTTCTTTGCCCCCCCGAAAGTACCGAAACCTCTTGTTTTAGGTCATCAAGTTTTAGCTTCGACAAAATGGTTTTAACCTTTACCTCGTAATCCCAGGCTTCCAGTTGATCCATTTGATCAAATGCTTTTTGAAAGACATTCGTATCATCGGGATTTAATAGAGCCGCTTCATAGGCTCGGATGGCCAAAAGCATGGGGTTTTCCGACTCATAAATGGCTTCAAAGACTGTTTTTGCATCTCCAAAATTGGATTCTTGTTGCAAAAACGCAATCTGGATTCCCTTTCGGTAAACAATCTCACCGGTATCGGCTGGCTCCACACCGGCCAAAGCTCTTAATATGGTCGTTTTACCCGTACCATTTCGAGCCACTAAAGCCACTTTTTGCCCCTGATCAATCCCAAAGTTCAGGCCTTTAAAAAGGGTCTGAATCCCATATGATTTCCCTAAATCTTGTACCGATAAATAATTCATAGTGTGTGTAGAGTGCAGCGAGTGGCACTACTCATCTAATGTATTAATAATACGTATCCTTTAACAAGTAACTGCCAACATAATCGGCAACTCCTTCTTCTAAAGTATGAAAGGACTTATCATAGCCAATGCCTTTCAACTTAGACATATTTGCCTGAGTAAAGTATTGATATTTATCACGAATATCAATGGGTGTATCTATAAAACTAATGTCTTCCTTCACATCCATTCCCTTAAAAGTTGCTTTGGCCAAATCCAAAAATGCTCTAGCGTTCCCAGTACCTAGATTGTACAAACCGGAATCTTTGCGATGGTGTAAGAAGAAATACAATACGGATACCACATCTTTCACATAAACGAAGTCTCTCAATTGCATTCCATCTTTAAACTCGGGATTGTGCGAACGGAATAATTTCATCGCTCCCGTTTCACCCACTTGCTTAAAGGTATGGTAAACCACCGAAGCCATTCTACTTTTGTGGTATTCATTAGGTCCATAAACATTAAAGAACTTTATTCCGGCCCAAAAATAAGGCTGACGTTCTTGAGCTAATGCCCATTTATCAAAATCATTTTTAGAATCTCCATAAGGATTTAGTGGTGCAAGCTTATCAACTACTTCGTGAGTATCTTCATAACCTAGCTCTCCCAAGCCATAGGTAGCGGCTGAAGAAGCATACAATAGGGGTATCCCATAATCGATACAGGCATTCCACATCTTCTTGGAATAATTAAGATTTAGCTTATCAAAAATCTCTTTATCAAACTCACTGGTATCAGTTCGTGCACCCAGATGGAATATGAATTGAACCAAACTTTCGTTTTTCTCCAACCACTCGAAAAAATCATCTCGATGTACTTTTTCAGAATACATTTTCCCTTCAAGGTTTTTGTTTTTGTCATCCCTTGAGAAATCATCTACCAAGATAATATCCTTGAAGTTCTCCTGATTTAACTTGGAAACCATACAAGAACCTATAAAGCCTGCTGCACCTGTAACTACTATCATAATTTTTTGTTCATCAATTCAAATGCCTTTTCCGTTTCTTCGGTAGGCATCTGACATACTTTGTTTTCGCAAACAAAGATACGTGTTTGACCTTTGCTAAAACGATTTTCGAGCAAGGGAAGTTTACTCTCCTTTGCTGCTCCACACAACATCTTATTTGGGATATAAATCGCATTTAACTCTACCGACTTTTCCGGAGCTTCTTTTCCAACAACTGCTACCTCATAAAATGGGTAGACCTGATTGATTAATAAGTTTAACCAATTGGAATACCCCGAAGGATAACGATTAACATCTCCAATAACATTACTCAACATCTGAATGGCTTTATCCCTATAATCTACCCGACCATAATGATGCGATAAAACAAACAGGTTATTTGCCATTACAGAGTTTGAAGCGGGAATTACATTGTCGTTCACTTCCATTTTCCGAGCAATCAATGCCGGATCTTCATCCGAAGTAAAAAAGAACATTCCCGACGCATCATCGTAGAAATGCTCGATAGAATAAGCCATTAATGCATCTGCTTCTTTCAGCCATTTCACATCAAAAGTAGCTTCATATAATTTTAAAAAAGCATCGATGACAAAGGCGTAATCTTCTAAATAAGCGTTAATGGTTGAACGCCCTTTCTTGTAGGAATGATTTAAACCTCCATCCTTTCGTAATTGTTTTTTCACAATAAATTTAGCATTCGCTATCGCCACATCTAAAAAGTGTTGCTCACCAAAAGTTAAATAGGCATCTACATAACCTTTCAACATCAAACCATTCCATGAGGTGAGTGTTTTATCATCCAGACCCGGGCGAATTCTCGTATTGCGTTCGGTCATCAATATCTTTTCAGAAGCAGCCATTTTTGCTCGCAGATTTTCTACGGTAATGTTGTACTTTTCAGCAAGTGTTTTATCATCATCTTCACGCAACAAGATGTAATTTTCGTGTTCCCAATACCCTTTTCTATTTACATTGTAATAGGCTGCAAAAAGCTCATATTTATCGCCTAACAAGGTCATCAACTCCTCTTTCTTCCACACATAGAATTTTCCTTCTTCCCCATCGCTGTCAGCATCTAAAGCGGAATAAAAAGCACCTTCATCAGAGCGTAACTCACGTTCAATAAACTCTAAGGTACCATAAACCAGATTCTTATAATCCTCATCCTGAAACTTTTGGTAAGCCTCACAA
>JAQWKY010000001.1 GCA_029247585.1 Flavobacteriales bacterium
AATTTTTTTTGTAGACCTCTCTTTTAGCTTTTTCTAGGAATTTTCTATATGGCTTTTCAGTTGGAGGTTTTGATACAAAAACGTATATAAATCCTACTAATGGGGATAATATTAATGAAATGAAAAATGCGGGAAGCCCAATATTTTTTGTCGAGCCATAACTGGAAACCATAACAGTTAAAATTATCCAAGCAATGATCATAATTATTCTTTAATTATTGTGAAATGTAAACTCGAAAATTACTGAGATAAGATGAATTTCACAAATCTTAAACATAATATAAAATTTCGAAGTATCATATTCAAACATTATTCTTACATAAAAGATTGCAAAAATAGGTTGATCAAAAGAGAGTCTGCCAGATTTACTGCCAAAAACAAGCTAATTCACCTCCAAAACGATATATTTGAGGGTGTTTAACCCATGGCATAAACCACCACCATTCTGACCTAAGAAATCTTCCCAAGCCCAACAAAAAAAAGGCCTTCTGAGAGAAGACCTTTTGTAGCGAGAAGGAGATTTGAACTCCTGACCTCCGGGTTATGAATCCGACGCTCTAACCAACTGAGCTACCTCGCCATGGTTAAACGGGGGCAAATATAAAGGAATTAATGAATTTTAGGGCCATGCTTTTTTGTTTTTTTTCAGCAGATCAAAAGGATTAAAATAGTATTCATTTCATAATATCGTAAATAGGGTCAGCACCTGAAACTTTTTTCATTATATTGCGATTATCTAATTGATATTTTTCTTTATGGCATCAAAAAATAAATACCAAATTGAATTTCCAATTCGTTCTTCCCTAAGAATCTTATTCAACCAGATTAGTACGCCAAGTGGTTTGTCTGAATGGTTTGCAGACAACGTGAATATCAAAGGAAAAAACTACACTTTTTTTTGGGACGGTGATGAACAAGACGCTGAACTCGTTACCAAAAAAAATAACCAATCCATTAAGTTTAGGTGGGTCGATGAGCCCTCAGACACTTATTTTGAATTTGTCGTTCAGGTAGATGACATCACCCAAGACATCTCTCTTATCGTAACGGATTTTGCCGAAGATGAGGAAGACGAAGAGGAGGCAAAACTACTTTGGAACAAACAAATCGAAAAGCTAAGACAAAGTATCGGGTCTTAAACCGACCTATTTGTATATTTGCTCAAGCAAATCCTTTACATTGAAAACTTTAAATAGACTTGTTCTAAAGGCTTTTTTTACGCCATTTTTGGGAACCTTCTTGACCATGATTCTCATACTTCTCATGCAAAACGTGTGGAAGTACATAGACGATTTGATCGGTAAAGGTTTGGAATGGACCGTCATTTTAGAAATTGCCTTTTACATCATCCCCACCCTCGTTCCTTTAGCGCTACCGCTTGCCATACTACTATCTTCCTTAATGGCTTTCGGGAAATTGGGAGAAACCTATGAGCTTACGGCTCTGAAGTCTGCCGGAATATCCTTGTATAAAATCATGCGACCTTTGTTTGTAACCGTATGTATGATTGCCATAGCTGCATTTTTCTTTTCCAATCATGTCATCCCCTATTCCAATATGAAGTTTAAAACACTTCTTTACGACATCATGAATAAGAAGTTAGCCTTAAACATTCGGGAAGGTGTGTTTTTCAATGATATAGAAGGATACAGCATTAAGGTCAACAAAAAAGCGAATGACGGAAGAGACTTAGAAGATGTTCTCATATACGACCACAGTCAGCGAATGGGAAACACCAAAGTCATCAAAGCAGCACGGGGAAGTATGTACAGTTCGGAAAACAACCGATACTTGTATTTGGAACTGTTTGATGGGTATAGTTATGAAGAAATGAATACCAAAGACCCAAAAAAAAGAGTTGATCTTCCCTTCACCCGATCTAGTTTTAAGAAGGAGAAAATTCGTTTTGACATGGCTTCTTTTCAGCTGGAGCGCTCTGACAAAGAACGATACTCAAACGTTGCCCAATTCATGAACATCAGGCAACTACAACAAAACGAAGACTCCCTAACAAGTGCAATCAATCTCAAATTGAATGAATTCAATGAGAAGCTGTATACCTATTACTCTTTTCGAGATACGGTATCGTTAGGAAATTCTGTAGCAAATGTCATCCCTTTTTCTGTAAGCGACCTAGGCAAAAGCAAACGTAAGCGACTAACGAAATCTGCATCAAGTCTTGTGAGAACAAGTAAATCATACATTTACAACACCAAAAGAAACCTGAATTACAAGAAGAAAAAACTAACGAAAGCAAAGATTGAATGGCACCGTAAATTCACCTTATCCTTTGCATGCGTGGTACTCTTCCTGATCGGGGCACCCTTAGGAGCCATCATCCGAAAAGGAGGAATGGGAATGCCTGTTCTCATTTCTATCCTGTTTTTCCTGGTCTATCACATTTCATCCATTACAGGAGAAAAGAGTGCCTACCAATATGTTGTTTCGGCAGCAGAAGGAATGTGGATCTCCTCACTAATTCTCACGCCATTAGGACTCTTTTTCACCATTAAAGCAGCAAAAGATTCGACCTTATTTGAATTAAGTACTCACAGGGGTATCATCAGTAGATTGCAAAAGTTATGGGAGCGAAAAAAATCCTAATCTTATCCCACAAACCACCATACCCTAAAAACGATGGTGGCTGTGTTGCAATTGCTCAAGTTTTAGAAAGACTTACAAGCATCGGGCATGAAGTTACACTCCTTACCATGGAAACCCACAAACACCCTAGTCCCGTTAACAAACATCAAAATCAGCTTACCTATAAATCCGTTTTCGTTGACACTAGAATTCGTCCAATGGGAGCACTCAAAAATCTTTTCACAAGTGAATCCTACATACTTTCTAGGTTTCATCAATCTGCTTTTGATGAAGCGTTAAAAGACATGCTAAAGTCAAACACATTTGATGACGTCATTTTCGAAAGTTTATTTACAAGTTCGTACTACAAAACAGTTTTGAAATTCAGTAAAGCAAAATTGATGTATCGCTCACACAATATTGAGCATCAAATATGGGAAAACAAAAGTCGCTTTAGCTCAAATCCTTTGACAAAAACTTACCTCAAGCTACAAGCAAAACGACTCAAAAGAGAAGAAATTAATTTCTGGAATTCAATACCTAAAATTGCTTCCATCTCTAATCATGACAGTAAAGAGATTACAAAACACACAAAGGCCAAAATAGAAACCTTACCCCTTTATGCAGATGAGCAACTTATCATGCAAAAGGAACAAGTCGCTAAAGTCGACTTTTTCCATTTGGGAGCCATGGACTGGACACCTAACCAGCAGGCTATTGAGTGGTTGTTGAATGAAGTATGGCCTAGCCTAAAAGAAAAAGAAGCTCGTGCTGAATTCCATCTTGCAGGACGAGGAATGACCGAAAAATTAGCAAAGCGAATACAAGAAGGGCTTTACAATCATGGAGAAGTCTCTGATGCCCTGGGATTCATCTCAGATCATAAGGTAATGTTGGTTCCCTTGTTTGTGGGTTCAGGCATTCGTGTTAAAATCATAGAAGGGATGGCCATGGCGAAATGTATTATTACCACGACTAAAGGTGCTCAAGGCATTTCATGTACCCATATGGAAAACATGCTCATTGCCAACACCAAAGAAGAATTCATAGAAATGATGAGCTTCTGCTTACACAATCCTGATGAAGTAGATCGTATGGGCGAAAATGCAAGACATTATGTTAGAGAAAATTTCTCCCAAGAAAAAGTTGAACAGCAACTAAATACACTCTTAGCATGAAGTTGTTTGTCATCACCTCGCGTATACCCTACCCTTTAGAGAAAGGGGATAAACTTAGAGTTTTTCATCAGCTCAAAGAGTTGTCGAAAACACACCGTATTTATTTGTGTTCCTTACAGTTGCCTTTCTCTAAAGAAGATGAGGATGCTAAAACCGTATTAAGTCGATTCTGCCAAGAAGTACATTTCATAAAACTATCCCCTACCCATATAGCCCTGAGCTTGATCAAATCTCTATGGAATAAACTTCCTTTTCAAACCGCTTTGTTTACAGATGAACAAGCAAAAATGAAGGTGACCAAACTTGTAAGAACAATCAAGCCCGATCACATTTACTGTCAGCTTACCCGAGTAGCTGAATATGTTCTTACTGCAAAACAGTCTAAAACCATCGATTATATGGATGCTTTCTCAAAAGGCATGGAAAGACGTAAAGAAAAAGCTACACTTTTATTTAAATGGCTTTACCAATGGGAAGCCAACAAGCAAAAGGCTTATGAAAAAGAAATCTTCGATGCCTTTGATAAGCATGCAATCATCACCAAAGAAGATCAAAAACACATCGATCATCCAAAAAGGTCGACCATTGCAGTTGTTCCAAATGGGGTGAATTACAACTATTTCAAACCTCAATCAGCACCTATAAAATACGATTTGGTTTTTGTTGGTAATTTAAGCTACGCACCCAATATTGATGCTGCTACGTTTCTTTGTAAAGAAATCCTCCCCATCATTCAGGAGGAATACCCTAGCGTAAAGGTCTTGCTGGCGGGTGCTAAACCCACAAAAGCCATACATAATTTACAATCCGAATCGGTAAAGGTTTCCGGCTGGTTAGAAGACATCAGATCTGCCTATGCAAGCTCTAAGATATGTATCGCCCCAATGCGAATGGGTACCGGACTCCAAAATAAACTGCTCGAAGCTATGGCTATGGAAAAAGCCTGTGTAACAAGCCTTTTGGCTAATCGAGCGCTCAAAGCTCCTAGTGAAGCTATTTGCATTGGAGAAACAGCACAAGAGTTGGCCAAACACTGCATTGAACTAATATCCAATCCTGAGGAAAGAAATATGCGCGCAAAAAGAGGAAATCGATTTATTAAAGAAACATACAACTGGTCTAAAAGTACTGCAATACTTGAGGAATTGTTACTTAAGTAATTCATACATTTGTAAAAAAGTTAACTATGGTGAATCAGCTTGATTCTATTGAAGATGCATTAGAAGACATCCGTTTAGGAAAGATTGTGATTGTGGTAGACGATGAAGATCGTGAAAATGAAGGTGATTTCGTTGCTGCCGCTGAGATGGTAACTCCTGAAATGATCAACTTCATGGCCACACATGGGCGCGGATTAATCTGTGCTCCTATACTTGAGAAACGAGCTGAGGAATTAAATTTGGACATGATGGTAGGTAAAAATACCGACCCTAACCAAACTCAGTTTACCGTTTCTATTGACCTGATCGGACATGGATGCACCACGGGTATTTCTGCAAACGATCGTGCCAAAACGATTAAAGCTTTGATAGATCCAAACACCAAAGCTGAAGACCTAGGTAGACCTGGGCATATTTTCCCACTGAAAGCCAGAAATGGTGGCGTACTAAGAAGAACCGGACACACCGAAGCTACGGTTGATTTAGCTCGTATGGCGGGTTTAAAGCCCGCAGGTGTGATTGTAGAAATCATGAATGAAGACGGCACCATGGCCCGACTCCCTCAATTGATTGAAATCGCAAAAAAACATGATTTAAAACTCATTTCCATCGAAGACCTCGTTGCATACCGCATGCGCAAAGAGAGTTTGATTGAAAAAGTAGAATCCGTAAACCTTCCCACTGAAAACGGTGACTTTACCTTAACTGCCTACAAACAACTTAACACAGGAAGACATCACATAGCACTTCACAAAGGAACATGGACGAAAAATGATCCGGTTCTGGTGCGTGTTCACTCATCCTGTATTACCGGAGATATATTTGGATCCTGTCGATGTGATTGTGGTCACCAGTTGGATAGAGCCATGCAAATGGTCGAAAAAGAAGGGAATGGTGTAATTGTATATATGAATCAAGAAGGAAGAGGAATCGGTTTTATCAATAAACTTAAAGCCTATAAACTTCAAGAAGAAGGCCTTGATACCGTAGAAGCCAATGAAAAACTAGGCTTTAAACCCGATGAACGAGATTACGGTGTAGGTGCTCAAATTCTTCACGACCTGGGCGTAAGTAAATTAAGACTCCTGACCAACAATCCGAAAAAGCGTGCAGGCCTTATTGGATATGGTCTTGAAATTGTTGAAAACGTTGCTATAGAGATCGAAACCAATGAGCATAACCAATTTTATCTCAAGACTAAAAAAGATAAAATGGGCCACGATCTTAATATATAAGCCCTAAAACTTTATAAAATTTCTTCCTGATTTATTTGTTACTTAAATAAATCCCTATTTTTACTTTGTGAAGTAGTAAAACTAAAAACGATCCCTATGGCGTTTAAGGCAAAACTTTCCCTCCTATTAGTATTTCTTAGCCAAACCCTTATTGCACAATCTTTAATACAGGGTATTGTCTATGAAAAAGGCTCCAAAGAAACCCTGATTGGTGCCAATGTAATCATTCCTAGTATTGGGCAAGGAACAGTCACGGACTTTGATGGCTTCTTTCAAATGGAAGTAACTAGTCTTCCCGTAACGGTGGAAGTTTCATTCATTGGATTTGAAAAGAAATCTATCGTAATCGAGAACTCTGAATTGGTGAAAATCTACTTAGGAGAAGACAAGTTATTACTATCGGAAGTGGTGGTTGTAGACAGCCGGTTGACTGAAAAGCAGAAGCAATCTCCAATTACGGTTGAAACCATGGATGTGATTGCCATAAAAGAGTCACCTACCGCTAGCTTTTATGAAGGTCTTGGGGCCTTGAAAGGCGTTGACGTCACCTCAGCGAGTTTGGGTTTTAAAATCATCAATACACGAGGGTTCAACTCCACATCGCCAGTACGTTCTCTACAAATTATCGATGGAGTTGATAATCAATCACCAGGGCTGAACTTTTCTTTGGGTAACTTTTTAGGTTCTTCGGAATTAGACCTGAAAAAAGTAGAAATTATTGTAGGGGCAAATTCTGCACTTTACGGACCTAACGCTTTCAATGGGGTAATCAGTATGGAAACGAAAGATCCCTTTCAATACAGAGGATTTTCAGCACAATACAAAGGAGGAGGTAGAAATCTTCACGAAGTTGCAGTAAGATTAGCCGATGTCATGATAAACCGTGACGGTGAAGAAAAGTTAGGCTACAAATTCAATTTTTACAAAATGTCCGCAGACGACTGGGTAGCCAACAACTACGATCAAGCCTATGACAGTCCTTCATTGATAAATAACCCAGGTCGGTACGATGCCGTAAATGTGTATGGAGATGAATACAATACTACCTATTCTGATTTGGAAGATTACCCGGGATTAAGAACTTTTCACAGAACCGGGTACAAAGAAGAAGATTTGGTAGACTACAATACAGAAAATACCAAAATGAGCTTGGCATTGCACTACAAAATCACCGATGATACAGAGTTGATTTATGCAACAAATTACGGAGCTGGGACAACGGTTTATCAAGGGGAAAACCGATTCAGCCTGAAAGATTTAAAATTTTTCCAAAACCGATTGGAATTGCGCAAAAAAGACAAGTTTTTTATTCGATTGTACGAAACACACGAAGATGCTGGAAACACCTACGATGCCGTCGCTACTGCAACAGCACTTAGAAATAAACATTTCTCAGACGTAGATTGGTCTAAAGCATACGCGAGGCATTGGAACAAAGAAATAAAACCTAAAATCACTCAACTTCCAGGATGGCAAGACCCCAACGAAATAGACTATTACCAAAGAGATGACGAAGGTAATGTCGTATTTAACGAGTCTGGTATTCCACTAGAAATTCCGGGTTTAAGAGAAACCTGGAAAAATCAAATGAACGAAATCCTTGATGATAATGCCGAACTACTGGCTCAATACCACCAAGAAGTTTCGGAATACATAAAAGACTCAATAGGTACCCAAGGCTATGGATTTCTTAGCCCTGGAACTCCAGAGTTTGAAAAAGCGTTTAAAGACATTACAACCCAAACACGATATGATAAACAGGGAAACTTAATTGGAGGAACCAAATTTTACGACAGATCCAAACTCTATCATGCTCATGCAGAATACAAGCACACGATTAGAGCAAATAGGTTAACACTAGGTGCAAATGCAAGGATCTACTCTCCCAATTCCGACGGAACCATTTTTGAAGACGGAAGAATCATGGTAGACAATGTATTGAAGGATTTAGAGATTATAAATAAAGAATATGGTGTTTACTTAGGATACGACAGAGATTTCCTCAGCAACACACTTATACTTTCATCTACAATCCGTGTGGATAAAAACGAAAATTTTGATTTTCTGTATTCTCCTGCAGCTTCTATTGTTTACAAACCTTCCGAGAACGATGTTTTAAGAATGTCCTTATCGTCGGCAATCAGAAATCCTACCCTTACCGATCAATATCTAAATTACGATGTAGGCCAAGCCATACTTATCGGTAATCTGAATGGTTTTGGAATCGATGAATATTTTGTCAATACAGATTCGCTGCAAAGCTACTTTATAGGTGGTACCACCAAACCCGATGCACTATTTGCTGGAATGATGCAGGTTGACCCTATAAAACCTGAAAAGGTGAAAACCATAGAAATTGGATACCGAAGCACACTTTTCAATAAATTGTACATCGATGCAAGTGCCTATTATAGTATCTATGAAGATTTTATCGGTTACCAAACAGGAGCCTCCTTCAAATTTGAAACAAAAACTGCCACGTATGTAGACGTAATGAACGGAAAAGCGAGTGAAATTGGTGAAACTATTGAAGATCACAAAAACATTCGACTTCCTTCTATACAAGGATATCGAGTAGCCGCAAATGCTACCGATGTTGTAACTACACAGGGGTTCACCATTGGAATGAATTATTTCTTTAACCAAAACCTTACCCTAAACGGAAATTACTCTTGGAACAAACTGAATAAAAAAGGCAGTGATGACCCAATCATCCCAGCCTTCAATACTCCAGAACACAAATACAATATTGGATTCGCCCTTAGAGACATCAACTTATCGCCCAATTCAAAAGAATGGGGATTAAGTATGAATTACAAATGGGTGGAAAGTTTTGTCTTTGAGGGATCTCCACAATTCACAGGTGTGGTTCCTACTTACGCTCAATTGGATGCACAAATCAATAAAAGCATACCCGTGCTGAATGCCACTATGAAAATAGGTGCTTCAAATCTACTTGACACCAAAACCTACCAAGTATACGGAGGACCAAGGGTAGGTCGAATGTTATTTACCTCTATCCAATTTGATTTGTAGGCATCGTTAAATCTTTCGTTTCATAAACTTCATATTCTTTACAAACAAGAGTATTACATACTATTTTAAATCTATAAAAAGATATTCAATGTATAATATCATCTTGTTTTAAAAGATTTTGATTAAATTAGAGAGATAAACTAAAACAACGTTATGAAAAAAATTTACTCTCGCTTTCTAGGTATATTCCTATTGTGCTCAAGCTTTATACTAAATGCACAAAATCAGCATCGGTACTTAGACGATGTTTTCACTGAAGTCAAAGTCACCACAGATGTAATTTACGGTTCTAACATTGGAATCATCACACAAGCCCCTGCGTTAGAAGACTTGAAAATGTACATTTATGAACCTGTCGGAGACACGGTGTCGAACAGGC
>JAQWKY010000006.1 GCA_029247585.1 Flavobacteriales bacterium
CGATAGGTTTCACCATAAGTTCGTCTGAATGCTCAAACTTTTGTTTTAACCACTTTAGATCTGATGAGACATAGGATGTTGGTATTTTAAATCCACAGTCTCTGGCAACAGAAAAAGAGATCAATTTATTTCCATCACCTACCTTAAAATTACCTAGGTGATTCTTTTTTTCAAGTTCATAAAACAAGAACTGCCGGATTGAATCGATTTCTTCGTCAACAAGGTATTCCTTTATGTAGGGTGAGCGCAGGTTCTTTTCTTTAGCTTCTACCCTGATCTCTAAATTTGATAAAATCTCCAGGGTATGTTTTCGAAACCAAAATGATGTGATTTGATCAAAATTAATTAAGACTCCACCAATTTTAAGAGAAATCTGTATCCCTGAACTTTCTAAAGTGAAATAGAGGGAATTTACAAATTGCTGTTCCCCCAGTCTAACGTAAGCTTTTTCATTTTTAATCAACCATTTAATAACATCACTAGTCGATTGATCTGTTTCTGATGAGATGATGAGGATCATTTAAATATATTTTATATGAATTAAAAGATTATACTTCTTCAGCTAGAATAAACGAAACATACTCATAATCAATCTTTTTTATCATGTTTTACTTACGAGTTTACTTTGAGTCAAAACATTGTATTTTTTATTAATAGACATTGGTGTTTATGATAAACCAATGGTTCCCTCTCTTTTCTTGTTTTAATCCTGAACCATAAATACCAATATTTTCTCTTGATTTTAGTATTTGTGGGATTTCGTTTTCCGTGAAGGGATATTTTTCCTTGTTAGCATCTGGCCATAACCAATACTTTTGTTTTGTATGATCTCCAGATAAATGTCTATCCAAAATTTGAGCAAAGTCTATAGGCATTATTTTCCCTTCGTCAAGCGCTTTGGTTAGAACCGGTTCCAAAACTGTATTACTAGTATCAGCATCAAAATGCAGCAATATTACAATGACGTCATTATACCTCCTAAAACCAACTAATTCCTCTCCAATAAAACCATGTTTTTCAAATAAGTTTAATAAAAAATAAGTGTTTAATGAATCTGTTTTTTTCCATTTTTCAATAGCTCTTTTTGATTTGATATATTTTTCTGATTGTTTATTGCATTCAGGGTCTTTATCACATTTCCAGGAATATGTAGAAATTCTAACAGATTTTCCTTTACGAACTTTTTGATCTACTTTAATTAGGCTATCGATCGTTGCTTTTATGCGTGGATTTGTTCCTTTATTTTGAACCTTAATTCTTTTTGAATAATGTATTATTCTCTCTTTATCGTTAGTTAATTTTGATAGTTTCAGCACCTTTCTAAGGTATGTAACAGGAACGTACTGCACCTTTTTAAATGCGTTTTCGTATTTTAAAATTGCACTATCTACTTTTCCAGATTTAGCTAAATTATTTGCACTGTTAATGTTAAAATAAAAAGAGCTCATGTTTTGAGCATTTAAATTTATAGAAATCAACAGGCTCAAAACAGTTATTGCTATTTGCTTCTTTTTAGTAATTATTCTTATGGTTTGAAGTATTAGGATGATTTTTTTCATTAATTCATAATTAAATTTCACCTCTAAAAGTTTTCTGGTTCATTTATTAAAATTAAGCTAGTTTTTACCAAATAAATCTGATGCAGCCTGAAACTGCATCAGATTCTTTTTTAAATACTTAATTTAAAAGAACGTGTTAATATTACGCTACTTTTAAATCGATATCCTCTCCTCGATGACCATCGTACCGCACCATCATTATTAAAAGGATTCCAATCGTGAGTATTAGTAACTAATCCACGCTTTGTTCTCCTATCACTAGGGCCAATACAATTTACTGTTCTATAAGGACGGCCACCTTTTACAGTTTCTATAGAAGAAGTAACATTTTCATTTTTGAAATTCTTAATTGATTTCATAATATAGAAAATTTAGTATTAAACATTCCCCAATCCGTTTCGAGTCTGGGGTTCGTTCGTCCATGTCGTTTGCCTGAAGTCCTACGTATGAATCAAGCAGGAAGTGATGGAAGTTCCCTCGCACAGCTATGCTAGTTCTTTCAAACTAGAGCTAATATACGAGGGGCTCGGTCCCACATTTTGGGACTCATCCAAATATTTTTACGCAAGCAAAAACCACCTTTAATTTTCGACAAATCCTTAGTCTTCAATTTATTATCAAATTCAAAGCCAAAAATTAGTTTCCCATCCTCTTGGTATTCATACGTTTTCATTTCGGGATTGTAAGCAATGGGGATGTTCATCAATAGTAAATCCTCTAAAAATCGATAAAAGCTACTTTTTGACAAACGCAATCGCTTTGCACATTGTTTGGGGGATCCAGTCATTTTGTGTCTTACCAAATAGTCAAAATGATCCAATCGGGATTTAAATTTCAGAATACTCATTCACAATTTATATTACAATTAGCAGTTGCTGTAAACATGATGCTATTTTAATTGCGCCAAAGTGATAGGTGAACATTCTTTGATGATTATTCAAAGAAAAAAGGTGTTTGCGATGAACAGCAAACCCATGATTAGATAGGATTATTTTAGTAAAGCGAACGTACTTTGGCATTTAATAGTCAGTTCATCTTGCAATCTGAAGCTAACTTAAAACATAAAAATATAATTTCCTAATTAATTACATACTATAGAATTCAAGTGTTGTAGGAAAGAAAAATGCAATGGATAAAATCAGCATTTACAGCGGGCAAAAAAATAAGAGGTAAATCATAAGAAAAGACATGGAAAGCGTTAAAATAAAAGAGCCAAAAAATGAAAATACAAACCCGTCCCAATCCCAAGTGAAATCGGGCTGTAATATGTGTATAAAGTTCCATAATAATTTAATACATTTGGGCGTTGATTACAGGCTACATCTATTCGGCAGGAAAAGCTTGTAAACTTTTGAGTTTAAATGAATTTTAAGTGACGTAAACAGCAATCGCATGATGGTTTTAAAATTTGGAGGAACAAGTGTTTCCTCAAAAGAAAATTTAGAGCAGATAAGAGTCATTCTATCCCAAAAAAAGGAGAACTACATTGTGGTAGTTTCTGCCTTCTCAGGGATTACCAATCGATTAGAAAAAATTACGGAACAAGCGATTATTAGCGATACTACTGAACTTATTGAAGAATTCAAAGACCTTCATTTCAACTTCATACAGGAACTCATCCCTATCGATCAGCAGACGGACCTACTCATTGCCGTTCAAGAAAAATGCAATGAATTAGAAGCCATAAGCAAAGGGGTTCAGATTCTGAATGAATTAACCGACAAGACCAAAGCCAAGGTACTGTGTATAGGTGAGCAATTGTCTTCATTGATTGTTCAACGTTATCTGAATGCCAACGGTTTATCCATAGAGCACCTAGACAGCCGTGAATTAATTTCTGCAGACGACAACTACTTGGATGGTGAAGTTGATTTTGACCGTACAAGCAAAAAAATCCTAAACAAAGTAAAAAAGAAAAACTACATCGCTGGTGGATTCATTGCTTCTAACGAGGCCAATGAAACCGTTCTACTTGGCAGAGGGGGTTCCGACTATACCGCAGCCATCTATGCAAAATCCATTGATGCCAGCGCACTAGAAATATGGAGTGATGTAGATGGTATCCATAGTGCCAATCCTCAAAGGGTTAGAAACACACTTTCTCTGAAAAACCTCAGCTACGAAGAAGCTTTTGAAATGGCTTACTTTGGTGCAAAAGTGATTTATCCAAGAGCGATACTGCCCTTAATTGATAAAAAGATACCGCTCTACTTAAAAAACACGCTGAAACCAGAGCAAGAAGGAACTTTCATCAGTCATGTACCCCAAAAGTCAAACCACAAAATACAGGGCTTGTCTTCACTGAATGACATTGCTGTACTAACGGTTTCAGGTATCGGTCTTTCGGGTAAAAAAGGAAGCGCTCGTAAAGTTTTTCAAACCCTTGAAGAACATCAGGTCAATGTAATCTTAATCACACAAAGTTCTTCAGAACAAAGTATCGGATTCGGAATCAAAGAATCGGATGCAGACATTTCTAAAAAGGTACTTGACCAAGCTTTCCAAAGCGAAATTCAAACAGGAACCATACGACCTGTAGAAATCGCTAAAGACCTATGTATCATCGCACTTATCGGTGACAACATGAAAAATAAAATTGGTCTTGCCGGAAAAGCACTTAGCGTGATTGGTGAAAATGGAATCAACGTAACTGCTATTGCTCAGGGAGCTTCAGAAAGAAACCTTTCCATTGTTATTGACCAAAAAGACGAAGTGAAAGCACTTAATGTGATTCACGAAAAATTCTTCAGCAACATCGTAAAAAACGTACACCTATTCATTGCAGGTGCAGGTAATGTGGGTAAAGAATTTTTAAACATCATTTACAGTCAAAAGCAAAAACTCATTGACGACTATCAGATCAATCTGAAAGTAATGGGTATTGCTAACAGCAGAAAAATGCTGCTTAACGGTGGTTCGGAAATCGATGAAAAAGACAGTCTGAATCTTAACGAAATAGGTGCAGCCTACAAAGAACTGCCTGAATACCTTACTCAAATCCGTGAACTGAACTTACCCAACAGTATTTTCATTGACAACACCGCTTCTCAGATTGTAAGCGATGGATACTCGTATTTGTTAGAAAACAGCATATCTATTGCCACATGTAATAAAATTGCGTGTAGTAGCGATTATGAAACCTACGCTAATCTTATCGGAGCAGCCAAGGAATACAATTGTCATTTTAAATACGAAACCAGTGTAGGTGCAGCACTTCCTGTAATTAAAACCATCCACGACTTAATCATTAGTGGTGACTCGGTAAATAAAATTGAGGCGGTAATCTCTGGAAGTTTGAATTTCATTTTCAACAAATACAATGCTGAAAATAAATTTACAGATGTGGTCCTTCAAGCGAAAGAAGAAGGATATACAGAACCGAATCCTCTCATTGATTTGAGTGGTCTCGATGTGATGCGTAAAATTTTAATCCTCTCGAGAGAGTCTGGACTAAAAGGAGCCTTATCGGATATCGAATTCAACAGCTTTATTCCGGATGAATGTTCAGAATCGAAAAGTGTGGATCTTTTGTTTGAAAATTTGGAGAAAAACGAAGACTTTTTCAAAGCTCTTTATGCCAAAGCAAACGACAAAGGATACAAACTAAAAGTAGTCGCTACCCTTGAGAATGAAAAATTATCTGTGAGATTGAAAGAAATCCCATCGGACAGTCCATTCTTTAACTTGGAAGGTAAAGACAACGTAGTGGCTATATTCACCGACCGATACGTAAGTGAGCCCTTGGTTATAAAAGGAGCAGGTGCCGGTGCTAGCGTTACTGCTAGTGGTGTATTTGCCGATGTAATGTCCATCGTAAATAAGTAATTGATGAATCAAATAACTGCTTATGCCCCCGCCACCATGGCCAACTTTAATGTGGGCTATGACATCTTGGGTTTGTCTTTAAACGATATCGGAGATGAGGTAGAACTACGCATCAACGGTACCGAGGAAAACAATATCCTTGACATTATTAATGGGAAAGGATTGCCTATGGATAGCGATAAGAATTGCTGTTCTGTAGTGATCCGTAAAATGCAGGAAGCCCTGAATAACTTTAAGGGGGTTGATATTATCATCACAAAAGGTTTTGCAGCAGGAAGTGGTCTTGGCTCGAGCAGTGCCAGCAGTGCGGCAGCAGCATTCGCCTACAACGAATTAATGGGCAAGCCCTATTCGAATAAAGAACTGGTCGCTTTTGCGGCAGAGGGAGAGCGTATCGCTTGTGGTAGTGCCCACGTAGACAATGTAGCACCTTCTATTTTAGGAGGGGTTGTTTTGAGTAAAGGAAAAAAGGCTTCAGACCTTATCCAACTTCCTCTGATAGAAAATTTATATGCAGTAACGTTTTTTCCTGCCATAAAAGTAAACACCTCAGACGCACGTAAAATATTAAATAATACCATAGACCTAAAGACGCTATCGCAACAAGTTAGTTTCATGGGAGCTTTTGTATCCAGCTTGTACGAAAAAGACATTGATCTTTTTTCTGCCAGCTTAAAAGACTTGGTCGTGGAACCGAGAAGAAGTCTGTTAATTCCAAGATTTAAAGAATTGAAAAAAGCTGCGCTCGAAAATCAGGCCTTGGCTTTTGGAATCTCTGGATCTGGACCTTCTGTATTTGCCATTGCTAAAAATGAGGATGAAGCGGACAATATAATCCAAGCTATGGAGCGTGTATACGCAGACCTAAGTATAAAAACACAAGCGCACAAACATTTACTTTGTAAAGATAGTGGCGCTAGAATTGTAAAAAAATGAAGTATCTAAGTACACGAAAAAACAACGAGTACATTTCTTTTAAAGAAGCGGTCATCAATGGATTAACAAAAAATGGTGGCTTGTATGTTCCGGAACGTATTCCTGAAATACCTAGTGATTTTTTTGAACAAATAGAATCTTACGAGGATCTCGATATTGCATTTACGGTACTGAAACCTTTTGTAGAAGGTTCTCTTAATGATGAGCAGTTGAAAAGCATACTTGCAGAAACACTCAACTTTAACATTCCGGTGGTTCCTGTAGAAAAAAACATAGCTGCTTTGGAGTTATACCACGGTCCTACTCAGGCCTTTAAAGATGTGGGAGCACGTTTTATGTCACGTTGTCTGTCGCACTTCAACGCTGATGAGGATAAAGAAGTAACCATCATCGTTGCTACCTCTGGAGACACAGGTAGCGCAGTAGCTAATGGCTTCTTTAAAGTACCCGGAGTCGCCGTAAAAATTCTTTTCCCTAAAGGCAAAGTAAGTGCGTATCAAGAATTCCAAATGACCAGTTTGGGAGAAAACATACACGCTTTTGAAATTGACGGAACTTTCGACGATTGTCAAAAATTGGTTAAGAAAGCACTGAACGATGAGAATCTCAGAACTAAAAAATCTTTGAGCAGTGCAAACTCGATCAATGTAGCTCGTCTTTTACCGCAAATGTTGTACTATTTCTTTGCTTACAAACAGCTCAAAAAAGACCTAAAAGGTAAAAAGATGGTCGTGTCTGTGCCGTCTGGAAATCTTGGAAATGTTACCGCTGGATTGGTAGCAAAAAGAATGGGACTTCCTATCGATAAGTTCATTGCCGCACATAACATCAACGATACTTTTTACACGTATTTAAATACAGGAGAATACGCTAAAAAAACATCGGTACTCACCTACTCCAATGCTATGGATGTAGGAGACCCTAGCAATTATGAACGCATCGACTATTTTTACAATGGGGATCTAGAATCCATCAAAAAAGACGTTGCTGCTTGCCGTATTGACGATGAAGCTACACTCAAAGAAATACAAGAGTGTCAAGAAAGTAATAACTATACCCTAGATCCGCACGGAGCTGTAGGTAAATTAGCGCTTTCAGAACTTCTAAAAGATGACGAATATGGGGTCTTCTTAGAGACGGCTCATCCACAAAAATTTGCTACAGTGATGAAGAAGGCTCTCCCAGATTTTGTAGAGGAAACAGCAGATTTAAAAGATTGTCACAAAACGCATCTTGCCAACAACTACGAAGCTTTCGTCAAGGAAATTTGCTAAATCGTCTTACAAAAGACCCTAAATATTTGATGCTACAACTTAACTAAAGTATAGCTACCTAGATTACACACATCTTTGTTATTGATTTCTATTTCTAAGCATCAACAGAATTAAATTTCTATTTTTGATGATACTTATTAAAATCAAAAACAATGAAAAAATTTATTCCAGTAACATTAACAGCACTTTTACTGCTCTTCTCTTGTACTAAAAAAGAAAAGACTGAAGAGAACTTTACCTTCCAAACAGAAACATTTGCGGACTTAAAAATCATTCGATATCAAGTTCCTGACTTTGACAAACTGAGTCTTCAGCAGCAAAAACTGGTCTATTACCTCAGTGAGGCCGGTTATGCAGGTAGAGACATCATCTGGGATCAAAACTACAGACACAACCTATCCATTCGAAGGGCTCTGGAACACATCATTAAAAATTTTGATGGGGATAAATCCACAGAAGATTGGAAAAACTTAAGGACTTACACCAAACGAGTTTGGTTCTCTAACGGTATCCACCACCACTATTCCATGGATAAGTTTAAGCCCGAATTCTCTGCGGAATACCTATCAGAACTGATGGTATCCACAGGCACTTCCTTAAACAAAGAAGCTCTAAGAGCCCTATTCGATCCAAATTTCGATGCCAAAAAAGTAAATCTTGACCCTGCTAAAGGTCTGGTGTTGGGTTCTGCAGTAAACTTTTACGACCCAGACATCAACGAAGCTGAGGTAGATGCCTATTTTGCATCCATCCGAAATAAGGATACCGAAAAGCCGATTTCCTACGGATTAAACTCCAAATTAATTCGCGGAGAAAATGGTCTCGAGGAAAAAGTATACAAACTTAACGGAATGTACGGAGAAGCCATAGCCCAAATCATTCCATGGCTGGAAAAAGCGGTAAGCGTAGCCGAAAATAAGGCTCAGGCAGATGCGCTAAAACTCCTTATAGATTACTACAAAACAGGCGATTTAAAAACTTGGGATGCATACAATGTTGCCTGGGTAAATGCTACCGAAGGAGACATTGATTACATCAACTCTTTCATAGAGGTGTATAACGACCCTAAAGGCTATACGGGATCATTTGAATCACTGGTAGAAATAACCGACTTTGAGGCTTCCGCACAAATGGAAGTACTTTCCGATAATGCCCAGTGGTTTGAAGACCATTCGTCCATAAAAGAAGAACACAAAAAGAAAAATATCAAGGGCGTAACCTTCAAGGTAATTTCTGTGGCTTCTGAGTCTGGAGATGCTTCTCCGTCCACTCCTATTGGTGTAAACCTTCCTAATGCCAATTGGATTCGAACCCAACATGGATCTAAATCCATCAGCATTGGAAACATCATATATGCCTACGAACAAGCAGGTGGAAAAGGCATGTTGAATGAATTCTGTCACGATACAGAAGAAATGGAAAGAGCAAAAGCACATTCTAAGTTAGCAGGAAAACTTCACACCGCCCTGCATGAAGTTTTAGGGCATGCTTCTGGGCAAATCAATCCGGGAGTGGGAACCATGAAAGAAACCTTAAAAAGCTATGCATCTACCTTAGAAGAAGGTCGTGCTGACCTGGTGGCCCTTTACTTTATCTTGGATGAAAAACTCATAGAATTGGGCTTGATGGAATCTTTAGAAACAGGAAAAGCAGAATACGACGGGTACATTCGGAATGGCTTGATGACTCAAATGCGCAGACTAGAACCCGGAGCAGACATAGAAGAATCTCATATGCGCAATCGACAATGGGTAGCTGCCTGGGCTTACGAAAAAGGTCAAGAAAATCAGGTTATTACCAAGGTAGTTAAAGAGGGCAAAACCTATTTCGAAATCAAGGACTACACGAAACTACGAGAAATCTTTGGAGAACTTTTAAGTGAGGTTCAAAGAATCAAGTCTGAAGGAGATTATGAGGCTTGTAAAGCTTTAGTTGAAGGCTACGGAGTAAAAGTAGATCAAGAGCTGCATATGGAAGTCTTGGCTCGTGCCGAAAAGCTAAATATTGCGCCTTATGGTGGGTTCATCAATCCAAAAATGGTTCCAACAACAAACGAATCAGGAGAGATTACATCTATCAAAATGACCTACCCTGAGGACTTTACAGAACAAATGCTGGATTATGCCGAACGATACAGCTTCTTGCCCGATTACAACTGATTGAAATACATGACAACAAAAAACCTCTCGGAATTGCCGAGAGGTTTTTTTATGATTTATAGGCTGTATTGATTTACTTTCCTCGAGCTGAAATCAATGTATTTTTCAACAGTGAAGCAATGGTCATAGGTCCTACTCCACCGGGAACAGGTGTGATGAAAGAACATTTAGGTGCCACCTCATCAAAAGCCACATCTCCTTTTAGTTTCCAACCTGACTTTGTTTTGTCAGACTTAACACGCGTAATACCCACATCTACAATTACAGCACCTTCCTTTACCATGTCTGCGGTAACAAACTCGGGCTTTCCAAGCGCTACAATTAAAATATCTGCCGAACGAGAAATCTCTTCCAAATTCGTAGTTCTACTATGTGTTAGCGTAACCGTACAGTTCCCAACCTTTGCATTACGAGCCATCAAGATACTCATCGGGGAACCTACAATGTGAGAACGTCCAATAACAACGCAGTGTTTTCCGGAAGTTTCAATGTCATACCGGTCTAAAAGCTCTACTATACCTGCGGGTGTAGCGGGTAAAAACGTTGGTAAGTTAAGCGTCATACGTCCTAAGTTTACCGGGTGAAAACCATCTACATCTTTTTCTGGAACAATGGTCTCTGTCACCTTAATTTCAGAAATATGCTTGGGCAAAGGAAGCTGAACAATCAAACCATCAATCGCAGGGTTCTCGTTAATCTTTCGCACCTCATTCAAGAGTTCTTCCTCGGAAACATCCTCAGACATTCGTACCAGTGTGGAATCAAACCCTACCTTTTCACAAGCTTTTACCTTTGCATTAACATAAGTTTCACTAGCGCCATTTGAACCCACCAATATAGCTGCCAAATGGGGTTTCTTCCCTCCTTGTGCTAGAACTTTACTGACTTCTTTAGCAATTTCATCCTTAAGTGTATTGGATGTTAATTTTCCGTCTAATAACTGCATAACTCTATTTTATTTACCTAAAGGCATGTTCGGCATACCGCCTTTGCCCATCATTTTCATCATGTTCTTCATTCCGCCCCCCTGCATCATCTTCATCACTTTACCCATATCGTTGAATTGCTTAATGAGCTGATTTACATCATTCACAGAACGACCACTACCTCGAGCAATACGCTGTCTACGAGAACCATTCAACAAAGAGGGATTAGAACGCTCTTGCTGAGTCATAGAAGAAATCATCGCCTCTACATGTTTAAAAGCATCGTCCTCAATCTCTACGCCTTTCATGGCTTTCCCCATTCCAGGAATCATTCCCATCAAATCCTTCATATTACCCATTTTCTTCACCTGACCGATCTGCTCTACGAAATCGTTGAAATCAAATTCATTCTTGGCAATACGTTTTTGAAGTTTACGTGCTTTGTCCGCATCAAATTGTTCTTGGGCTTTTTCAACCAAAGAAACCACATCCCCCATGCCCAAAATACGCTCGGCCATACGATTGGGATGAAACACATCCAAAGCCTCCATTTTTTCTCCGGTACCTACAAACTTTATCGGCTTGTTAACCACAGATTTAATGGTTAGAGCAGCACCCCCACGGGTATCCCCATCCAACTTGGTTAAAACAACACCGTCGTAATCCAATCGATCGTTAAAGGCTTTGGCTGTATTCACAGCATCCTGCCCCGTCATGGAATCCACAACAAATAAAGTTTCTTGCGGTTGAATCGCAGACTTTACAGCTGCAATCTCGTTCATCATTTGCTCATCAATGGCTAAACGACCTGCGGTATC
>JAQWKY010000007.1 GCA_029247585.1 Flavobacteriales bacterium
AACGTACAAGATTATCGTCTTTTTTAACACCTTTATAGGCTAAAATCAATGCAACAGTTGCTAAAAATACAATGAGGAGGCCATTGATATTTAATGTGACCTGAAACGCTTTCCAAACCACAAACAACCTTACACCAATAATCATATTAATTATTACTGCAAGTCGGATTAACTTCATTTGAATTTTACGATTTCTGTAAATAAATAAGCCCACAAGAGCCAACAGACTAGAGAGTAGCGTTAAAATAAACATCTTGGTATCATCTTGAGCCCTAATTAGCATATCATCTAAAGTGTAAATAGGAACGCGAAATGATAGGAAAGCCATCGCAATAAAAGCTATGGTCAAGTAGATAGATTGTATTCGTTGAAGCATGTTATTTATTTTTCTCAAAAATAAGAAGAATGATCTTACAAACTGAAAAATCAGTAAAAAGATATGACCTTCAGAACTACCAAATTGGACCTATACTGAGACATGCGAAAAAGTATTTTCCAATGATAAGACTAGATATCCAAAATATTATTTGTACTATTGTAGAGCAAAATATTCAGTTTTCAAAGAATATCAGCCAATCCTCAAGTTTACTTTCCATTAAAAAAAGCCTAACACAGGCTCTATTATACAAAACATTTCCGCTCCACATGTATGACATTTTAGAACTAAAAAGCAAGTTACTTCCTGTTTTACAGGATATTGCAAAAAACTTAAACATCCCCAAATACAGGACATTGAAAAAAATGGACTTAATTTATCAAATCTTGGATGTTCAAGCCGTTAACCCAAAAGCCGCTACAAAAACTAAAATCAATCCAAAACCTGAAGTGGCAAAACCTGAAGTGGCAAAACCTGATGTACAAAAAAAATCAAATCAAAATATAAAACCGAATAAGCCTGTAGCTATGGAGCCAAAAAAAATTACAAATACTAAAATAGCCCCTCCAGCTAAAGAAAAAGAAACTTCTGAAAAACAGAAACCGAAAGAAAGAGTTCTACGCCCAAGAAGAAAAAATGAGTCTCAATTAGACCGAATCAAAAAAGCAGAACAAAGAGTTTCTGATACCACACAAAATAATCCCGGAACAAAAAATCCGGAAAATACATCATCTAATTCCAAAAAACCAAGCCAAGAGAAACCTCAAAAGCCTCAGGATAATAGACGTCAAAAAAATCATCAAAATCAACAACGCAATCAACAAAACCGAAGAAATGAGAACAAGGGTAATGTTGAGTTTGAATTTGAAGGGATTGTTTCAAGCGAAGGAGTCTTGGAAATTATGCCTGATGGATATGGTTTCCTGCGCTCTTCTGACTACAACTATTTAAGTTCTCCGGATGACATTTACGTTTCTCACTCTCAGATCAAACTTTTTGGTTTAAAAACCGGAGATAGCGTAAGAGGAGAAGTTCGCCCTCCCAAAGAAGGTGAAAAATACTTCCCACTCACTAAAATTGACAGTATTAATGGTAGAGATCCTGGTTACGTGAGAGATCGCGTTTCTTTTGAGCACCTCACACCATTATTCCCTGACGAAAAGTTCAATATTGCAGAAAATAAAGCCGGTACCGCTGCGCGTGTTATTGATTTATTTTCTCCTATTGGTAAGGGACAACGTGGATTGATTGTAGCTCAACCCAAAACAGGTAAAACAGTCTTATTGAAAGAGGTAGCAAACTCGATAGCTAAAAATCACCCAGAAGTATATATGATTGTACTTCTAATTGATGAAAGACCGGAAGAAGTTACCGACATGGCTCGTACGGTAAATGCTGAAGTTGTTTCTTCTACTTTTGATGAGCCTGCAGACAGACACGTAAAAGTTGCCAATATCGTTCTTGAGAAAGCCAAAAGAATGGTTGAATGTGGCCATGATGTTGTTATCTTATTGGACTCTATTACGCGTTTAGCACGTGCATACAACACCGTATCTCCAGCTTCGGGTAAAGTACTCTCTGGAGGTATTGATGCCAATGCACTACACAAACCAAAACGTTTCTTTGGTGCCGCTCGTAACATTGAAAACGGTGGTTCATTAACGATTATAGCTACAGCATTAGTTGACACGGGCTCTAAGATGGACGAAGTCATCTTTGAAGAATTTAAGGGTACGGGTAATATGGAAATGCAGTTGGATCGAAAAATTGCTAACAAACGTATCTACCCAGCTATTGACCTCGTTAACTCCAGTACACGTAGAGAAGACCTATTGATGGGTAAAGAAGAATTACAACGTATGTGGATTATGAGAAAGCACCTTGCAGACATGACTCCTTTGGAAGCCATGGAGTTCTTGAAAGATCGCATTCAAAGAACTGATAATAATGCTGAATTTCTTATTTCCATGAATGGATAAGATCTAAAATTCAACAAACAAATTAGAAAGGCTCCCGAACGTTCAGGAGTCTTTTTTTTTGCTCACACACAACTTGAACCTCGCACTCAAACGACTCACAACCAATTGGATAACTGTGATTTTTTTCGTATATTTAAGAAAGCTGCATTAAAAACAAGTTTGTTATGTTCTTCGAAAAAAAATGCAAAGAATGTGGTTGTTGGTGCCAGGGACACAAATTAGTTTGTAAAAATTGCAACAAGCCACTCCGAAAAATGAGACTTCGAGATAGACTAAAACGAATGCATCGGAATGATCCATTTGAATTAAATTGGTTTAAAATTAGTCCAACAGACACCCCGGTACTCGTATTCTCAAAACACATTGCAAGAGTTATTTCCTATGTACTATTAGGAACAGCAGCTCTTATTACATTATTGATTGTAATCGCTTCAGGGATTTATTAAGATAAACCCAGCTACCTTATGACATATAAAAAAAGCCCCCGAACATTCGGGGGCCTATTTCGTTCAATGGGTAGCTACCTACCCATGACATTTCTTGTACTTCTTACCACTTCCACAAGGACAAGGTTCATTTCTACCTACTTTAGCCTCTGTCCGCACAGGTTGGGTCTTAACTTGTTGATTTTGTCTTCTTACAGGTTGCTGCGCAGAAGAACTCGATGTGTACTGAGGCAACTCATTACGAGAAGCAGTTAAACCGGATGTTGATTTCTGTGGCACTCTCGCACGCTGCACTCCTTTAGAATCCTTAATCGGTAGGTTGGCCTTATAAAGAAAAGATGTAATATCACTATTTAACTTCTCCAACATAGCCTTAAACAAGTTGAAAGATTCAAATTTATAGATCAACAAAGGATCTTTTTGCTCGTAAACAGCATTCTGTACCGACTGCTTCAAATCATCCATCTCTCGAAGATGTACTTTCCAAGCCTCGTCAATGATTGCTAAAGTTACGTTCTTCTCAAAAGAGTTTATCAATGATTTACCTTCCGTTTTGTAGGCCTCTTCAAGGTTGGTTACGACTTGCATGACCTTATTCCCATCGGTAAATGGCACCACAATATTCTCGTAATTTGCAGTATCGTCCTCGTAAACATCTTTAATAACCGTAAATGCTGATTGCGCAATGCGATTCATTTTAAGCGTATACGAATTTATGCTTTCCTCATAAAGTGCTTGAATTAAATCTTCAGATTTACCTGTATTGAACGCCTCCTCATCAAATGGGCAATCCATAGAAAAGGTCCTAAGCACATCAAACTTAAAGGCTTCAAAATCTTTCATTTCAGCATGAATATCCACCAATAATTGGCAGGTATCAAAACACATATTCGTGATGTCTACCGACAAACGCTCTCCATCTAAAGCATGACGACGTCGTTTGTTAACAACCTCACGCTGTGTGTTCATCACATCATCATACTCCAATAAACGCTTACGGACACCAAAGTTATTTTCTTCAACTTTTTTCTGAGCACGCTCAATCGATTTGGAAATCATCGAGTGCTGGATTACTTCACCTTCTTCCAAGCCCATTCGATCCATAAGCTTAGCAATACGTTCTGACCCGAACAATCGCATCAATTTATCATCCAGAGAAACTAAGAATTGTGAAGAACCTACATCTCCTTGACGACCTGCACGACCTCTCAACTGGCGGTCTACGCGACGGGAATCATGACGTTCAGTACCTACAATGGCTAAACCACCTGCTGCCTTGGCTTCATCACTCAACTTAATATCAGTACCCCTACCGGCCATGTTGGTTGCAATAGTAACCTTACCTGGCTTACCAGCATCAGCAACAATATTTGCTTCTTGTTGATGTTTCTTAGCATTTAAAACACTGTGATCAACTCCTCTAATCTGTAGAATACGAGATAACTTCTCGGAAATATCTACTGAAGTTGTACCCACCAATACCGGACGACCAGACTTTGACAAGCCTACCACCTCTTCAACTACCGCATTGAATTTCTCACGTTGGGTTTTGTACACTTTATCCTCGTGGTCGATTCGGGAAATGGGACGGTTCGTAGGAATAACAATCACATCCAATTCGTAAATATCCCAAAGTTCTCCTGCTTCTGTTTCCGCTGTACCTGTCATTCCAGAAAGCTTCTTGTACATACGGAAATAATTTTGCAGCGTAACCGTTGCGTGCGTTTGTGTAGCCGCTTCAATTTTAACGTTTTCCTTCGCTTCAATGGCCTGGTGAAGTCCATCAGAATACCGACGACCTTCCATGATACGACCGGTCTGTTCATCGACAATTTTAACCTTATTGTCCATAACGACATAGTCCACTTCCTTTTCAAACAAGGCATAGGCCTTAAGGAGTTGATTCATGGTGTGAATACGTTCACTTTTAACCGCAAAATCGCGCATTAAAAGCTCCTTCTCTTCCATCACATTTTCACCGGTCTTAGTCTTTTCTTCTAGCTTAGCCAGCTCGGTTCCAACGTCGGGAAGAATGTAAAAGTTTTCTTCGGAAACATTTTTCGAAATCAAATCAATTCCTTTGTCCGTTAAATCAATGGAATTATTTTTCTCATCAATGGTAAAGTACAGATCATCGTCTATGATATACATTTCCTTAGACTGATCCTGCATGAAATGATTCTCTGTTTTTTGAAGTAATATTTTGGTTCCTTCTTCAGCCAAAAACTTAATCATGGCATTGTTCTTTGGAAGTCCTCTGTAAGCTCTTAACAACTTCTTACCTGCTTCATCGGAAGCTCCATCAGCAAACAACTTTTTAGCCTCCGAAAGTTCAGAGGTAACGAGCTTCTTTTGTGTATCGTAAAGGATTTGTATTTGTGGCTTGAGCTGTGTGAATTCATGCTCATCACCTTTAGGAACAGGACCTGATATAATTAACGGGGTTCTAGCATCGTCAATTAAAACTGAATCTACCTCATCTACGATGGCATAATTATGCTTACGCTGAACCAAATCCTCAGGAGACCTGGCCATATTATCTCTCAGATAGTCAAACCCAAACTCATTATTGGTACCAAAAGTAATATCCTTGAGGTAAGCAGCTCTTCGTTCTTCGGAGTTAGGCTGATGCTTGTCAATACAATCAACCGTTAATCCATGAAACTGATACAAGGGACCCATCCACTCAGAGTCACGTTTTGCTAGGTAATCGTTTACCGTTACCACGTGCACACCTCTTCCTGATAAAGCATTCAAGTACACTGGAAGCGTAGCCACCAAAGTTTTCCCTTCACCCGTTTGCATTTCCGCTACTTTACCTTCGTGCAATACGGAACCACCTATCAATTGAACATCGTAATGTATCATGTTCCAGACTTGCTCAGCGCCTGATGCTAACCAACGGTTAGACCAAATAGCTTGACCTCCATCTATGGTGACAAAATCAAATTGAGAGGCGAGCTCTCTATCAAAATCTTGAGCGGTTACCTTCAGTTGTTTGTTTTGAGCCAAACGACGTGCCGTTTCTTTGACAACTGCAAATGCCTCGGGTAAAATAGCTCTAAGTACTTCTTCAGATTTCTCATGAACTTTTTTATTAAGATCATCAATCTTTTTATAGGAAGCTTCTTTATCCGTAACAGCAACTTCATCCTGATCAAGTGCCGTTTGTATTTTATCTATTTCTGCATCTTCAACAGAAACAGCTTCCTTGATCTTATTTTGAAACTCCGAAGTTTTCGATCTAAGCTCATCATCAGACAACAACTCTATGGCAGGGCTTACTTTTTGAACCTTTTCAATGACAGGCTTTAAGACCTTAAGATCTCTGCCGGACTTACTTCCAAAAAGACCCCCTAATACGTTTTTTATGATGCTCATTTTATGATTTTTTCAATCGATAACAAATGTAAATAAAAAGCATATATGTATGACTTTATTAACGCTTTTTATCTAAGCAAATTCAAGGCCAAAACCTCTAACATGACAATAAGTCAGAATTCAGGAGACAGGAAAACAATGACTAATGATTAATGACTAATGATTAATTGTTAGGTCGGAGAACAAAGTATTTTAGTACTAGGTATTAAGTACAAAG
>JAQWKY010000008.1 GCA_029247585.1 Flavobacteriales bacterium
TCTGTTCTTAAATTTAAAGATTAAAAGTTGTTGCGCCGGAGAAAGACTTCTCTATTCCCTTTTTCTCTTAGGGGTCTGTTCTTAAATTTAAAGATTAAAAGTTGTTGCGCCGGAGAAACACAAATTGTCATCCTGTCCCGAAACTGAAAACCACTTGTGGGAATTAATATTTAACTTCCTTCGCATTTCCGCTGTCAATCAACCATTGGTTGACGCTCTCATCGCCGTAAAAAAGCTCCGCAATAAATCTCCCGTAATTATCTCTTTTTTTGCTTTCAACCAGAAGTTCAGTTCCGGGGGGATAACGTTCTGTGATGATTCTTTGAACTTCTTTACCTCGTTCTTTTTCCGCACCTCTCGGCTCGGGAGCATCGATCCTTGCCAGCCTTAAACGTTCTTCTTTGTGCGTGTAAAACCCCAAATCTATTAAACATAAAAGGGTGTCGCCGTCGACCCAACGGACTACTTTAGTTTTGTATTTGTACATAATATTATTACTTTTAACAATCAATGTCACAAATTTACATAATTAATTATGAATTAATTACGAATTAATTATGGATTAATAAATGGGAAGAAAAAAAATAAAAGATCGTTTCAAAAGAACACTTACCGGGAAAAAAAGTTTGAGCATCTCAATACCCTTGGAGTATTTAAAAAAAACGGGTTGGAAAAAAGGACAAGAATTAGCGGTGCGAATCAACGAAAGAAATCAAGTTATTATTGATGAAAATTTCGAAGAAACAGAAACAGAAACAGAAACAGAAACAGAAACAGAAGAAACATCCAAATTGATTCGATTAGAACTCAATAGCTTAGAATTAAATCTGTCGAAACACAATTGGAACCTGTATTTTGTAATTGTAACCGAACATCCCGATAATTCTGATGACTGGCTGGTGTCTGTATTACCCGAAGATCACCTCATAAAGATGAGAAAAAAAGCAGACAACAAGATCAGTTTTGAACCGAAGGGAGATCATGTAGAAGGGATGTTTGTACTGGAACGGGAAATGCCTGTTGATAAGGGCTTAAAAACTCGATTGTGGCTGATGCACAGCAGAAAAAACAACAGAGACATCGGTGAAATATTACAGGAACTAAACGAGACCATTACGGGAAATAAGGTTTTGGAAACATTTCAGTTGTTGAGGAGTTCTATTCCCTGGATCGTTGTTAGTAAAACAGCATTGTCCTTCGTGGCAGAACGATTGAAAAAATCTAAAGACCGGGATTTAGGCTTTGTCAGTCTGGACGAGAATTTCGGTAAACAAAGTGAAGAAGAAGTAAGAAGCAACACATTGTCTACGGGATTCGGAAAAGTCGGGTGGAGTTGGATTTATGAGTAATATTAATTTTGTCCGGCTGTATTAAAAATTAAGTAATTTTTTCAATTCATAGAATAATAAAAAGGCTAAATCAGATTTTTTAAAATTACCTGTAGAAACATACCCCCCTGAGAGATTAGGGGGGGGGTTGTTTTTAAAAATAAAATTGAATAAAACTATGAGTGTATGAGTAATGATAACGAATACATTAAAAAACTGTACGAGACACTCAGCTACAGTTATGCACAGTTTGATAAAAACGTTCTTTTTATTGCCTCAGGAGCTTTAGGAGTTTCTTTTGCATTTATTGAAAAGATTGTACCCTTAAAAGATGCCTGTGACAAAAGCACATTAATTAATGCCTGGTATTTATTTGCGATTGTTATTTTGATTTCTCTGATTAATCATTTCATCTCTAGCCTATCTATTGGGTGGACAATTCGAAATAATCATAAAAGTGAAGATGCCATAAAACGAGGCCGGAATAAATGGAATTGGTTTATCCGAATGTTGAATTTTTTAATGATCGTTGGTCTAGGATCAGGGGTCATGTCGTTAGTTTATTTTATTAATCAAAACATCTAAGTGTTATGAGTAACTCAAATAAGAAAAAATCATCTCCGGGTGAAAAAAGAGCTTCTGAAATTCCGCCTAGAGCACCTGAAAAGAAGGTGAACAAGGAGGTCAAAACAAGACGAAAAAGAAATAGCTAGAGTTTTTTTATCTAGGTTGTTAAGAGTATTATTTATTGAGGATTGAATCGGAATAAATGGAATTGGTTTATCCGAATGTTGAATTTTTTAATGATCGTTGGTCTAGGATCAGGGGTCATGTTATTGGTTTATTTTGTTAATCAAAACATCTGAGTATTATAAATTAGTTCTTGAACTAGAGCAATTGAAACCTTCTTTTGTGGAAAAAACTCAAGAAATTGATTCCATACTTAAAACAGTTAAGCAGGCGTTTTCTATGCTATTATTTACTGTCGAAAATTCCTGAGAAGTCAGGGTTTTTAAAAAATAAAGAGTGCTTCTATTATTCTTTTGAAGCGTTTAATATGCTCTTAATCGCATTTTTAATGCCGGGGTGACGAACAGAATAGTAGTTGTTTTGTTTTACATGTTTTGAATGGAGTACTCCCTTATTTTTTAGAGTGTTAAGATGGTAAGATGCAAGTGGCTGCCTAATTTTTAATGCTTTATGAATTTCAGTAACTGACATTCGTTTTGACTTAGTCAATAATTTAATTATGGTAATTCGCTTGGGATGCCCCATTGCTTTAAACATTTGTGCAGCCTTCTTTAATTTGATGGTTTCATTTTTCATTCTTCGGCATTTTAAAATTATTTAATGTGATAAGTTTCATATTACCTTCTTTGCTTTTGATTCTAACCAATAATTACAAGTAATAACCTGTACAAATGTATTAATTTGCTTCAACAACACAAGTAATAGCTTGTTTTTTATTACTGCTTTTTTTTTGATATTTACGAATGAAAGAGAATGACCTAAAAAAACTAATAGCTCATCAAATTAAATTATTGCGTAAAGAGAAAAATTTGACGCAACAAAGTCTAGGTGACTTTTTTGACGAATCTCAGCAAAATGTTCAGGAAATAGAGAGAGGTACTAGAAATCTAGGTGTTTTCAAACTTTACAAAATTACTAAAGCACTTAAATTAAAACTTAGCGAATTCTTTAAACTCATCGGTCTTTGATTTTTGTGAAAGCAAGTAAAAGTTGAGAGTGTGTTTTTGAACCTACCTGGACCAAAGACATGATGAGTGAAGAGGCAAAACTTGAACTGGGATTTCTTTAACGAAGTTAAAAGTTAAAGATTAAAAGTTAAAAGTTGTTGCGCCGGAGAAAGACTTCTCTAACTACTATTTAAATGGACGAAATCATTAACAAAGTTGATCAGTCGGGATTGATTACCCTTAATCTGGAAGATTATTACGATTCGGATAAGCGCGTATTCATCGACTTGAAAGAACACCTTTACGAAGGTGTGATTCTTCGTGAGCGAGACTTTCGTGCCTTTGTTAAATCAAATGACTGGACCCAATACCGGGATTGCAATATTGCCATTGACATCACTACGGATGCGATTGTTCCTGCCTGGGCATTTATGCTGGTAGCCAGTGCCGTTTCTGCTTTTGCAAAAACGGTTGTTAAAGGTTCTCTTGAAGATCTTAACAAACATCTTTACACCATAGCTCTTCAAAAAATAAACCTGACTGAATTGCAAGATAAATTTGTGATCGTGAAAGGTTGTTCAAACGTTCCGGTTCCGGAATCGACTTACGTGGAGCTTTGTGCTTTACTCCAACCGGTGGTGAAAACGTTAAGCTATGGTGAGGCTTGCTCCAAAGTCCCGCTTTTTAAGAAACGATGACTAAAATGATTTGAAAATACAATTCATTTTACACTTTAGCTCAAATTTTAACATCCTGTCTACCTGGCACCAAAACACCAACCAATCTATTAAAATACTCTACTCTCCGATCTGACAATTATTAATTGATCATTATTAATTAGTTATTACTCTTATTTACCAAGCACTTTTAAATTTATTGTTTTTGGCGTATTCTATGGTGTGCGTTAAGTACTCTTCTATGTTGTACAAGGGCATAGGTACAATAGACTCTAATAAGCTGGTATCAAATTCATACGGACTTGAGGTGATGTATTTTTTCAAATGTAATCCGATCGTATTGTAATAGATCTCTTCTAATTTATTTTTGGCTTCGGGAACAAAGTGATCGTCAGAGTTATTTACAAAAGTGTAATCTTTAAATCCTACCGTGTCAATAATCCTTTTA
>JAQWKY010000012.1 GCA_029247585.1 Flavobacteriales bacterium
GAAGAAGGCTTTTGATCAATTTCAACCCAAGGATACCATAGCTTGGTTTTCTAAAAGAGGTGTTGGTCTAAAAACAGAATCTGATGGGCGGATGTTTCCCATCAGTGATGATTCTCAAACCATCATAGATTGTTTTTTGCATGAGGCTAGAATACAGAATGTCAGAATCATCAAGAAGAGTGTTGTTAGGCAATTGATTAAAGAGAATAGGGGATATACTTTGTGCCTTGAAGATTCTAAATATTTTTTTGATAAAGTCATCATTGCTACTGGGGGCAGTCCCAAAATAGAAGGCTTTCAGTGGTTGAAAAACATGGGGCATTCAATTATCCCCCCACTTCCTTCACTATTTACGTTCAATATGCCTACTGAGCCCATAAGAGAACTTATGGGTTTGGTAGTGAAAGGTGCTACTGTCAGAATTCAAGGGACTAAACTTGAATACAAAGGTCCAGTACTGATGACACACTGGGGGATGAGTGGACCTGCAATTCTTAAATTATCAGCATGGGGAGCAAGACAACTTCATGAAAAAAATTACCAGTTTCAGATTCAAATTAATTGGTTGTCAATCAAAAGTGAAGCGGATGTACACGAAATTCTGAAGACGATTATAGATCAACATCCAAAGAAAAAAATCTCAAACACCAATCCATTTGGGCTGCCCAATAGAATGTGGATGTACCTGTTGGATAAAGTACAAATAGATGCTAATGGTTTGTGGTTGGACTTATCAAAGAAGAATAAAAATAAACTCATTAATGTGTTGTTGAATGATGTTTACGCAGTTTCCGGTAAAACCACTTTCAAAGAAGAATTTGTGACATGTGGCGGTGTAAGTCTTTCAGATATAACCTTTAAAACAATGGAGAGTAACATTTGTAAAGACCTATATTTTGCAGGAGAAGTCTTGGATATGGATGGTATTACAGGCGGATTTAATTTCCAAGCTGCATGGACGACTGGATTCATCGCTGGGAAATTAGAATCTTTATCAGAATGAAAGATTCATGAAAAATTAATTTGTCTGTTGTAGATCAACGTCATAAAGGTAAAATACGTTTATATTTGTCTTTCATTTAAATGGTTTAAGGGTATGCCAAAGAAAAATAATCAGGGTTCGGGTAATTTCGAGATGATTGCCAAAACTTATCACGGCTTGGAAGATGTACTAGCTAAGGAGCTACTACAATTAGGAGCTCAAGACATAAAAACACTTCGCAGAGCTGTTAAGTTTAAAGGAGATTTAGGCTTTATGTACAAAGCCAACCTTTCACTGCGCACAGCTGTTAGAATCATCAAACCAATCAAAAGCTTTAAGGTCCGTAATGAGGATCAATTGTACGAAGAACTTCGCAACATTGACTGGGAGCAATACATGACCATCGATGATAAGTTTGCTGTCGATTCCTTTGTAAACTCTCCTTACTTTAACCATTCTTTATACGTAGCCTTAAAGACCAAAGATGCCATTGTTGACCAATTCAGAGACAAGTGTGGTATGAGACCGGATGTGGATCTAGATCAACCGAATCTGAGAATTAACATTCATATTACGGATGAAACCTGTACTTTGTCTATCGACAGCTCAGGGAAGTCATTACACAAAAGAGGTTATCGATTAGAAACCAATGAAGCTCCAATATCTGAAGCTTTGGCTGCAGGTCTTATCCTATTGAGCGGCTGGGATAAGAAATCACATTTTGTAGATGGAATGTGTGGTTCTGGTACTTTCTTAGTGGAAGCTGCTATGATAGGTGCTAACATTCCAGCCAACATCAATCGAGCTCATTTTGCCTTTCAAGATTGGCCTGATTTTGATCAAGAGCTTTGGGATTTAATACGTAGTAGCCAGTTGAAGAGAGCTACAGATTGTTACGGTAAAATCATCGGTTATGATTTAAACCCTGAGACCGTTGCATCAGCTAACGTTAACATCAAAAATTCGGGGCTTGAAGATTACATCGAAATCCATTGCGCCAACTTTTTTGAAACTACAAAACCAGAAGGCCCTACCCATTTGGTGTTTAATCCGCCTTATGGTGTTAGAATTCAAGGGGATATACCTGAAATGTACAAGCAGATTGGAGATACACTAAAAAAGAATTATTCGGGATCCGAAGCTTGGTTCTTGACCTCTCACATGGAAGGTTTAAAGCATGTAGGATTGAGGGCTTCTCGAAAAATTGAGATTTATCAAGCCAAGCTAGAATGTCGTTTTGTAAAGTATGAAATGTATCAGGGGACCAAAAAAATGAAAAAGAACCCTTCATAATATGTTTTCGGAAATAACATATGTTGATGTTATACTCCCATTGCCATTACAGCAGAAGTTTACCTATCAGTTAGACAGTGGGCACTTGAACAAAGCTCAGCAGGGATGCAGAGTTGCTGTTCCCTTTGGACGTACAAAAATTTATGCAGGGATTATTGATTCTATCCATCATGATACGCCTGACTACGAAACAAAATTTGTTCTTGATGTTTTAGACGAATCACCAATTGTGTCTAAGAAACATATGGATTTATGGCATTGGATTGCCGAGTATTACATGTGCTCACTAGGTGAAGTGATGAATGCGGCTTTACCTTCTTCTTTTAAATTAGCTAATGAAACTTATATTGTCTTACATCCGGAATGGAATCAGGATACATCAAAACTTACGGATGCTGAATTTTTAATTACCGAAGCTCTTCAACTTCAAAAACGATTGAAGATTCAGGAAATTGCTCAAATTTTACAACGTAAAATAGTCTTGCCTTTCATCAAAAAAATGCAAGAATTTAACATAGTACAAATTGAGGATGAAGTTTATGAACGATTTAGACCCAAAATTCGAAAGATGATGCGTTTGAATCCAGCTTTAAATTTTGAGTCAGCCCTCGAAAGATTAAAATCTCATAGACGTTCTCCAAAACAAGAAGAGTTTCTCAATAAATTCTTGTTGGAAACCAGTGTAGAAGTTCCATTTCATTCTTTTTGCAAGCGTCAGGGATTTAAAACTTCCTATGCCAAAGGACTTGTTGAGAAAGAGATTGTTGAACTGTATGAGCTAGAGGTAAATCGAATTGAACAAGCTCAATTGCAAGGAGCTCCTTTGGTAGATCTAAATCCAGAACAAGAACGGGCATTAACAGCTCTAAAAACAAGTGAAAAAAAGGTAAATCTTTTGCACGGGGTTACTTCTAGTGGTAAGACTGAAGTATACATTCATCTAATAAAAAAACACATTGATTTCGGTAAACAAGTATTGTTTATGGTTCCGGAGATTGCATTGACAACTCAATTAGTTTCCCGGCTCAAACACGCTTTTGGAGATAAGGTTGGAGTTTATCATTCGCGTTTTGGAATGCACGAACGTGCCGAATTATGGCGTGATGTAAAAAATAATATTCGTTTTCCAATCGTTATAGGAGCACGTTCCTCAGTATTTTTACCTTTTCAAGATTTAGGATTGATTATTGTTGACGAAGAGCATGAAAATTCTTTCAAACAACAAGATCCAGCACCTCGTTATCAAGCCAGAGATGTTGCCGTTTATATGGGGCATCACTTCGATTGTCAAGTTGTTTTGGGTACAGCCACACCTTCTTTAGAAACAGCTTATAACGTGAATAAGGGGAAATACGGGCTTTGTTCCTTAAAACAACGCTATGGAGGCTTTAAATTACCTAAAGTACATCTTGTTGACATTGCACATGCATACAAACGCAAAAGAATGAATGGTCATTTTTCTGAAGCTTTGCTGATGGCCATTGAAAATACTTTAGAGCGAGGAGAGCAAGTCTTGTTATTTCAAAACAGACGCGGTTTTGCTCCTCGACAAGAGTGTCAGTCTTGCGGTCATGTTCCTCAGTGCAAACACTGCGATGTGAGTTTAACTTATCATATGAGTACCTCCAGATTGAGATGTCATTATTGTGGCTATACAGAAAAAAACTCTAACTACTGTAAAGCTTGCAATAAACAGGATGTAAAATTGAAAGGTTTTGGTACTGAAAAAATTGAAGATGAATTGCAAGGTTTTTTTCCAAATCGAGTCATTCGTCGAATGGACTTGGATACCACTCGAAAGAAAGATTCTTACGAGAATCTGTTGAACGCTTTTGAAGATCAAGAAATAGACATCCTCGTTGGTACTCAAATGATTTCCAAAGGTTTAGATTTTTCTTCTGTGGGTTTGGTAGGTGTGTTGAGTGCGGATCAAATGTTAAATTTCCCCGACTTTAGGGCATTCGAAAGATCTTTTCAAATGCTTTCTCAAGTTTCAGGTAGAGCAGGACGTAAAAAGTCAGGTAGTGAAGTCATTATTCAGACTTTTCAGCCCGATCATGAGATTTTAAAATTTGTTAAAAATCATAATTATCCTGATATGTTAAAGGGACAGTTAATAGAACGTCAAGGCTTTAGATACCCTCCTTATTATAAATTGATTCATCTTAGTGTTCGACATCGAAATAGAAGAGTTACCGAACAAGCTTCCTCTTTTTTGGCGAAATCTCTGAGAACGGTTTTTGAACATAGGGTATTAGGCCCAGAATACCCAGCTTTCGAGCGTTTGAAGGGGTATTATCAAAAACAGATTCTCCTTAAACTCGAAAGAACCTTGTCGTACCCAGATTCAAAGGAAAAGTTGAGGCGATTTGTCAATGCAGCTTTGAGTCATGAGAATTTCAAAGGATTGAGAGTTCGTATTGATGTTGACCCTCAATAACATTCGTTTCAATTCATGGGGAAAATAAAACGTTTGACTTTTTACTAAACGTTTTTTCTACCCTAAATTTGCAAGGCCAATAAATGGTGTGTTTGAATGAGTGGAGAAAAATCTTGCCCTAAGTGTAAACAGTGGAACGATACAAAAGATCCTTATTGTGTTTTTTGTGGTGCGGAGTTGTTTGAAAAGGAAAGACGAGTCAAAGAGAATTTGGAAGCAAACCCTGACCCTTTTAAGGTTCCACTTATAAAAATTGATCCCAAAGACGGGTATTTATTGGTTTTTGGAAAGAGAATCATTCAATTAGTGCAAATCGTTTTTTTTGGAATTCTGTCCTTATTATTATGGATTGCAAGTATATTACCCGGGTAACTCTTGGAAATAAAGTTTTTATAGGTGCCCTTCTCCTTTTTGTTCTTAATGAGGTTGTAGGGAGGGAAGTTCGAATAGTCTTTTTGGATTCCTATTTTAATGATTTTATAGCCCCTATAATTTTTTTAACGCTCACCAATTTTGTGATGTCAATATATTCAAAGACGAGGTATGTGTTTTCTTACAAACAACTCATCTTCTTTTTTTTGTACCTATCGATTTTTTTTGAATACCTGTTGCCAAAGACATCGAATAGCTATGTTGCGGATTTTAACGATTTGCTTGCTTATGCATCAGGAATTCTTTTGTATCACTTTTTGATTAATAAAAAATAGCATGAAATTAGAACCTCTAATTAAGAATCGTAGAAATGTAAAACCTCAGTTTTTTTCAGGTGAAATAATCCCTGATAAATTAATAAAAGAGCTATTAGAATCTGCCAATTGGGCACCCTCTCATAGGTATACAGAACCCTGGAGGTTTGTTGTCTTTTCAGGGACTTCAAGAGCTTTAATGGGTGAATTTCAATCCTCACTTTATAAAGAAACAACACCTGTAGAGGCTTTTGATCAAGTTAAGTATGATAAATTAGTAAATACCCCTTGCTTAGCTTCTCATGTCATAGCTGTTGTAGCTAAAAACACAAAGACTCTTAAAGTTCCTTTTCTAGAAGAAGTTGCAGCTACTTCTTGTGCTGTTCAAAACATTCTGTTATCTGCAGCGGCCAAAGAGATTGCCGTACATTGGTCTTCTGGTTTTATGCCCGAATCGGATGCAATGAAAACATTTTTGGGCTATGAGCCTGATGATGTTATACTGGGGTTTTTGTATTTTGGTAAGAGTGAACAAAAAGTAAATAAATCCGGTAAGCGCTTTTCAAGCATTCAGAGTAAGACCATTTGGAGGTAAAGAATAGGTGACATCTTCTAAACCTATTCGTATTAGTCCGAAAAAAAGGATTTTAGCCTTTATGTTCTTATGCTAGCTTTAGGATGTCAGTAGGAGTATGGCAAACAACGGCTTTATTCTCATACATAGCCAAAGGCGCTTTCAATAGGGTTGGATGATTCTTAAGCATTTTGAACCAAGCATTAATACTAAAGTTCCTCCCTCTAATGTTCTTTTGGTAGTACGGGTCTGCTTTGTTAATTAACTTTTTCGGATCTTTTTCTAATGTATTTACAAACACCTGGAATAGGGTTCCAGATATTCTCACAGAGCTCAATTCTTGCTTGTTAATTTTATTTGTAATGGTGTGCGCATAGGATAAGGTCTTCCGATCCCTTTCATTATCCTTATTGTATAGAATGGTTAATTCCTTTGAGCTTAGATGCATGTAATTTTCATATTGATTATTTCTAATATATTAAAAATTAATGAAATAAGCAAGGAAATGCGCTATAGATTCAACTGATTTATCCTAAAGACAGTTACTCACAAGCCTTCCATAAAGGCTCATTAGGCACGGGTGCAGTAATCTTAACAGCTTCTTTTTTAACGGGATGAATAAAGCTAATTTCACGTGCATGTAAGCAGATAGATGCGTCTTTGTTAGAGCGTTTGGCTCCGTATTTTAAGTCGCCTTTTATTACAGATCCCATCTGAGATAATTGGACTCTGATTTGATGATGCCTACCTGTTATGGGTTTAACTTCTAAAAGGGTGTATCGATTTAAATTTTTTAAAACTTGGTAATCAAGTACAGCTTTTAAGGCTCCATTTTCGGGTTTCAAATAGGCTCTTGATTTATTTTTTTGCTGGTTTTTCAGAAGATAATTTTCCAATCTGTCGCTTGACTTAGTTGGTTTGTTTTCGACCAGGGCCCAGTATGTTTTTTGAATTTCTTTATCTCTGAAGAGTTGATTCATTCGAGATAATGCCTTACTTGTCTTGGCAAAGACGACAATCCCACTAACGGGTCTGTCCAATCGATGAATGACTCCACAAAATATATTACCAGGTTTATTGTATGTGTCTCTTAGGTAATCTTTTACATAATCGGGTAGGGGTTTGTCACCGGTCTTGTCTCCTTGAACGATGTCACCCGACTTCTTGTTAATGACAATCAGATGGTTGTCTTCATATAAAACTTCAATCATTAATACTGTTCCTTATCGCTAGGAAAGTCAACGCTTTTCACATCCTTTACATAGGATTTAATCGCCTTAGTAATGTCTTGGTAAAGAGAGAGGTATCTGCGTAAGAAACGCGGGCTGAATTCATGAGTCATACCCAATAAATCGTGTGTAACCAAAACCTGACCATCTACACCTGCACCGGCACCTATTCCTATAACAGGAATTTTAATGGCCTCTGCAATTTTTCTAGCTAGATGTGCAGGGATTTTCTCTAACACGATAGCAAAACAACCCGTTTCTTCAAGTAGTTTTGCATCTTCTATGAGTTTGTTAGCCTCTGCCTCATCATTCGCACGAACGGTGTAAGTACCAAATTTATAGATAGACTGTGGCGTAAGTCCTAGGTGTCCCATCACAGGGATTCCTGCAGTGAGAATTCGGCGTATCGAATCGATAATTTCTGCGCCTCCTTCTAGTTTTACAGAATGAGCACCGGACTCCTTCATCACTTTAATGGCAGAGTTAAGGGCCTCAATAGAGTTCCCTTGATACGTACCAAAAGGTAAGTCTACTACCACAAGTGCTCGATCTACGGCTCGTATTACGGAGGATGCATGGTAAATCATTTGATCCAGCGTAATTGGAAGTGTCGTTTCATGCCCTGCCATAACATTAGAGGCAGAATCTCCTACAAGAATCACATCAATACCTGCAGCATCTACCATTTTAGCCATGGTAAAGTCGTAGGCAGTAAGCATACTTATTTTTTCACCATCTCGCTTCATTTGTTGAAGTACATTGGTGGTGATTTTTTTAAAATCTTTTTTTTCTACAGACATATTTATTCTGTTTCAGGGATGAGTTTTTTGTCAACAATTGAATCTAATTTAATGGATTCATTGCTCTGTAAGGTATCAAACTTTAAAGAATCGAGGTTCAATTTATCAATCTTAAAAGAATCAAGATTCAAGGAGTCGTATGCTGTTGAATCGATTTTCAAGGAATCAATATACGGACCAGGTAATACTGTAGAGTCTTCAGACATAAATACGGTATCTCTCACACAAAAGCTTGTTAAGATAGAGTCAATAAACAGTTGCTCTTCTGTGTTTTTATCAATAACCTTTTGAAACAATTCCAATTCAAGGTTTTCAAAATGACCTTTTACGCTTAGCATAGAATCGGTCAATAATTGATTTTCTATTTTTAGCTGTCTATTTTTAAGGATGTTGTCAATCAGTTTATGACTTAGGTCTACCAATAAATCAACCTGATTCGTATCTACCGCTGATTTTATTACGGCATATTGCGTGTTTTCTTCATCCAACTGCTTATTGACCAAACGCATCGCTTTTAGTTGATTTTCGAGTATTCGAATGGCATTTTGTAATTCCAGAGCTCTTGCATCAAGTGACTGTTCAAGATCTGATTTTAAATCTTCATTTTCTTTAATGAGTGTTCTTACCTCATCATCGGTCAAGTAAATCTTAGATTTATCTCGGTAGAGCTCATCTGCATAAATATTTACATAATCTACTCTCCCTTTGGTCTCAGGACCAATAAATAGTCCAAAACTACCTTCTTGAATATCTTCTATACGGAAGCTGTAAACTAGAATGCCATTGATGAATACATCATGATCTGTTCCGTTGGTCCGTATGTTAATCTCATTGTATTCGTTTATTCCTTTAATAGCATTGTTTTTTATCCAGCCATTTTTCCCCTCAAGGGTAAGGGTCTGATACCGTCCATCAACTAATTTTCGGATTCTAAAGCGGTGAAGTTTATTAATGTCACAGATAACAGCGGTTTGACCGTCATTACTTGCTCTAAAAATCAATCCTAAACTCTGATTTGCACTTTCGACAGGACCTAGCATTAGTGAAGCTCGAATACTGAATGTGTTCAAATCGTTTTCCCAATTAGCCATAACAGCATACGGACTCTCTGTTTTTGTTCTATTCATAAAGTATTCACCTTTATCAAAAACAAAAAAGTTGTCATTATTGGTAATCACGGGCCATAGGTCATTCAGTTCACTAAAAGACTCTTCCAGCATCATCTGGTTCAGCTTGATGTGAACGGTTTGCTGAGCAGAAGTGGAAAAGCAAGTGATGAGTAAAAAGAAGCACAACAATTGTTTCATACGTGTTTTTAATCTTTTGAGTAATTAGATAACAAAAGTAACAAAATATTAGACCTACTTGAGAATGATTATCAAAACCAAGCCCGGATGTTTATGAAATTCATCATCAATCGTGTTTAATAGCAATCATTATTTTTACTATGTCAAATGGATTTACACTTTCAAGTCAGACATACTGTCATATTATGTGTCATATTTCATTGAAATCATGTCAAATAATGACTTTTTCATGATTTTCTGCATGCATTTTTCTGATGGCACAATGATTGACTTATGCAGATTGAAAATAACAAGAAATTAATTAAACGTAAAGATATGAGTAAAATTATCGGAATTGACTTGGGAACAACAAACTCATGTGTATCGGTAATGGAAGGTAACGAGCCTGTAGTTATCGCTAACGCGGAAGGAAAAAGAACAACTCCATCTATTGTAGCTTTTGTAGAAGGTGGAGAGCGAAAGGTTGGTGATCCCGCAAAACGTCAGGCAATTACAAACCCTCAAAAAACGATTTATTCGATTAAACGTTTCATGGGTGAATCCTTTGACAATTGTGCTAAGGAAATCAAAAATGTGCCTTACACTATTGCAAAAGGTGATAACAACACGCCACGAGTAGATATTGATGGTCGTTTGTATACCCCTCAAGAGATTTCTGCTATGGTTCTTCAGAAAATGAAGAAAACAGCAGAAGAATATTTAGGGCAAGAAGTTACAGAAGCTGTAATTACGGTTCCTGCTTATTTTAACGATTCTCAAAGACATGCTACGAAAGAAGCGGGTGAGGTTGCAGGACTTAAAGTTCGTCGTATCATAAACGAGCCTACAGCAGCAGCATTGGCTTACGGATTGGATAAAAAAGATAAAGATGTAAACATCGCAGTATTTGACCTTGGGGGTGGTACTTTCGATATTTCTATTCTTGAATTAGGTGATGGTGTTTTTGAAGTAAAATCTACGAATGGTGATACACATTTGGGGGGTGATGACTTCGATCAAGTAATTATTGATTGGTTAGCTGAAGAATTTAAGGCTGAGGAGTCGATTGATTTACGTGATGATGCCATGGCACTTCAACGTTTGAAAGAAGCTGCTGAGAAGGCGAAAGTTGAATTGTCTTCTTCTACGCAAACTGAAATAAACTTGCCTTACGTTACAGCTACGGCTTCTGGCCCTAAGCACTTGGTAAGAACTCTAACGCGTTCTAAATTTGAGCAAATCGCTGATTCATTGATTCAACGTTCTCTTGCTCCTTGTAAGAAGGCATTAGCAGACTCTGGTTTAGATAAAAATGAGATTGATGAGGTGATTTTAGTTGGGGGTTCAACTCGTATTCCTGCTATTCAGGCCATTGTTGAAGAATTCTTTGGAAAGAAACCTTCAAAAGGAGTTAATCCTGATGAGGTAGTTGCTATTGGTGCAGCGATACAAGGTGGAGTTCTAACAGGAGAAGTAAAAGACGTTCTTTTATTAGACGTTACTCCGTTATCTTTAGGTATTGAGACGATGGGTGCTGTCTTTACAAAGCTTATTGACGCCAACACAACGATTCCTACCAATAAGTCTCAGGTATTCTCTACGGCGGCTGACAATCAACCTGCAGTAGATATTCATGTACTTCAAGGAGAGCGTTCTATGGCAGCGGATAACAAAACCATTGGTCGTTTCCAATTGGCAGACATTCCACCGGCACAGAGAGGTGTTCCGCAAATTGAAGTTACTTTTGATATTGATGCTAACGGAATCATGAAGGTTTCCGCTAAAGATAAATCAACAGGCAAAGAACAGCACATTAAGATTGAATCATCATCGGGCTTGACAGATGAAGAGATTCAAAAAATGCGTGATGAGGCAAAAGCCAATGAAGATTCTGATAAAGAAGCAAAAGAGAAAGTGGATAAGTTGAATGCGGCAGATCAAATGATTTTCCAAACAGAAAAGCAAATTGCTGAGTTTGGTGATAAATTGCCGGCAGACAAAAAACAACCGATTGAAGATGCAATAGCAGAACTGAAAAAAGCACATGCAGCTCAAGACATTCCAGCTATTGACACTGCAATGGAAGCCTTAAATCAAATCTTCCAAGCAGCTTCTCAGGAAATGTATGCTCAATCCAATGAAGCAGGACCGGATGCTCAGGCACAAGGTCAAGAGGCTGAACCGGCAACGGATGATGTAACTGATGTTGATTTTGAAGAAGTGAAATAAACTTTTTTAAAATTAGATAAACACCACAAAAGCCGCTCAATATTGAGCGGCTTTTGTTTTTTAATTTATATTTGATTCAGCATAAGATACTCCTATGAATAAGCCTTTAGCAGAGCGGTTACGTCCAAAAAATATTGATGAGTACATTGGGCAATCTCACCTTGTGGGAAAGGATACGGTATTTCGCCAAGCGATGGAATCGGGTGTCTTACCTTCCTTAATCTTATGGGGTCCTCCTGGAGTTGGAAAAACAACTTTGGCACAAATTATCGCTCAACAACTCAATCGTGACATTTACACGCTAAGTGCCATTAATTCAGGCGTTAAAGATGTACGTGAGGTTATTGAAAAAGCCAAGGGTAGAGGTTTATTCGGAACCGACAGTCCTGTATTGTTTATTGATGAGATTCATCGTTTCAGTAAGTCTCAACAAGACTCACTCTTAGGAGCCGTTGAAACAGGTGTGGTAACGCTCATTGGAGCCACCACCGAAAATCCCTCTTTTGAAGTCATTCCGGCCTTGCTTTCCAGGTGTCAAGTTTATACACTGGAACATTTTTCCAAAGCGGATTTGCGAAATTTATTGATTAGAGCTATTTCTGAGGATGAGAAATTGGCCAAGAAAGACATCAGCTTAAATGAAGATGAAGCACTTTTAAGGCTTTCAGGAGGGGATGCACGTAAACTTTTAAATATTTTTGAACTTATTGTAAATGCCGAGCTAACAAGCAAGGTAATTATTGACGATGCCTTAGTTAATCGTCATGCACAGCAAGTTATTGCTTCCTACGATAAAGGTGGAGAACAGCATTATGACATCGCTTCCGCACTCATTAAATCCATTCGAGGTAGCGATCCGAATGCAGCGGTGTATTGGTTAGCTCGAATGATTGAAGGAGGGGAGGATGTGAAATTTATCGCCAGACGCTTATTGATTTCAGCAAGTGAGGATATTGGCAACGCCAATCCTACAGCATTGATTATGGCTAACAACTGTTTTCAGGCTGTAAGTACCATAGGAATGCCAGAAAGCAGAATTATCCTAGCTCAATGTGTAACGTATTTGGCAAGTTCTGAAAAGAGCAATTCTGCTTACAGCGCAATCAACAAAGCACAAATGACGGTGAAGCAAACCGGTTCTTTATCTATTCCCTTGCATTTGAGAAACGCACCTACCCAATTAATGAAGGATTTGGATTACGGTAAAGATTACAAGTATGCTCATGATTACGCCAACAATTTCATAAATCAGGAGTTTCTTCCGAATGAACTCAGTGGTCAAAAGTTTTTTGAACCCGGGAAAAACTCACGAGAAACTCATATGCGTGAGTTTCTGAAAATTCGATGGAAAGACAAATATTCCTATTAATCTTTTCTATATACAATAATTTTCTTCTATTTATCTAGACTTATTACATATAAGTAGTTGGTTGTTATTTGGTTAAATATATTTATATATTTGAATAACTTATTACTCATCTAGTGGTGCCAAAGAATTAGGGGTGATATCTAACAGATTATTATTCAAAATAAAATAATTGATGTTCTTCAATAATTGGCATTATCGTTTTATTGGCTTTTTTTTAATTCCTTGTTTAGGATTGATAGCTCAAGATCGAGAGTTAGTAATTGAGCAAAATCATATTGGTAAGATTGAAATAGTTGAGTATGTATCGATGTTTAGTGAGGTTGGTTCAGAACGCGATACCGACTTAATACCACCTAAAACCGATGAATGGTTGCTTTTGGATAATTCTCTTTTAAGCGGAGGGTCGGCGAAGACTTACTGGTTTAAAATGAAAATTAAGAACGATGCCCAAAATCAATACCTTGTTATTGAAGATGGTTCTATCGACTATCTTGATGTGTATTTTGTTAAAGACTCCAAATTTATTCGTCACATAGCCTTAGGAGATTTAAGAAGCTTTAAAGAAAGAGAGGTTAAAGTTCCTGATTTTGTTTATCTACTCCCACAGGATTCTTTTGATTGTTTCATTCGGATTGAAAATAATGTTGATTTTAAAACGAGTTTGTTTGTTAGTTCATTTCATTATGTGATTGAGCGATTTCAGCATTCAAACTTATTATGGGGAGCATACTTAGGTATTTTGTTTGTATTGATAGTTTATAATTTTTTCATTTACCTATCTACAAATGAGAAGGCCATACTATGGTATGTGTTTTATTTATTTTTTTTGATTCTTTCAACAAGTGGTTTAAAAGGTTTTGCTTTTCAGTACCTCTGGCAAGATAAAGCTTACATCAATTTTTTTCTCCCATCATTTACAAGCATGTGTTTAATTCTTATTATTTTGTTTGTATGTTCTTTATTGCAAATCAGAAAGTACGAACACAAAGCTTTTATAGTACTTAAAGGATTCATAGCCCTATATATACTCACGATTTTATTAAATTTTATTGAGTTTACTCAGGTTTGGTTGATCATTCAATTGTCATCGACTCTATTGTCAGTTTATTTGTTTGTATTAGCTTTTAAAATTCATTTGAAAGGACAACCTATTGCAAAATATTTCCTCCTGACCTGGTCTTTGCATCTGATTCTAATCGTACTCTTTGTTTTACAGGTAAAAGGATATATTTCTTACAATTCTTTTTTAAGCAATGGATTGTTTTTTGGTTCTGCAATAGAAGCTACACTTTTGTCTTTAGTTGTAGGGTATAAAATTAGAATGCTTCGTGTGCAAAAAGAGGCTGCCGAGGAGCGAGAAATCACAAAGCAAGAAGAACAGAGGTCGTTTTTGGTTGAGCAAGCTCATGAAATAAAGAATCCTATCCATCTAGCAGCTAGTTATGTAGGTGTATTGGCTAGGAATTTAGGATATTATAATGATTTGTTGGCTCACTATAAGCAATTAGGAAAAGAGGGTGTTGATGTTGAGAAAAAACGAGAGGAAATAGAAAAATTTGAAGATTCGATTAAAATTGAATTGGTTAAAAAGGAGTTGTTAGATGGAGTGAATTCGGTTGAAATGGCGTTTAATAGAATTAAAGATATTGCGAATAATTTTGATTTAGATTCTGAGTCATGTGAATCAACAGATGTAAACAAATGCATTAGGGATACGCTATTAATCTTTCGAAAAGAGAGCCTCGATACTATTGAAATAATAGAAGAATTAGGTGAGATTCCTGAGATTTTCTCTTACAAAGGAAAGTTAAATCAGGTGATTATCAATCTGATTAAAAATGCTATTGAAGCGATAAAAGAAAAGCCTGTACTTAAAAATGAGTTTATTTTTATTTCAACACGTTTTCAGAGTGAAAAGCTTATCATTCGTATTAAAGACACTGGTGTAGGTATGTCCGAAGAGTTAAAAGGAAAAGTGTTTAACAAATTTCACACGACCAAAGCCGGAGGCACGGGCTTAGGTTTGGGGGTATGCAAAAAGATAATAGAAAATCATAAGGGGTGTATTCACATAGAATCTGAAATCGGAAAAGGAACAGA
>JAQWKY010000013.1 GCA_029247585.1 Flavobacteriales bacterium
TTACAGGAACAAGTAGTGGTATCGGCAAAGCACTGTGTGAATTGCTTCTGGAGGATGATGAAAACCAGGTTTTTGGAATCTCCAGAACTCAAAATATAGAGCACGAGAATTATCAACACCATCACTTAGATCTGAATGATATTGCAGAGCTTGAAGAGTTAGAGTTTCCTGATTGGAGTAAAGCCGAACAAATTTCTTTAATTCACAATGCGGGTTGGATAGGTCCGATTCAAAAAATGGGTAAACAGGAGATGGGAGCTATAGCTGCAACCTACTTGATTAATCTTGTTGCTCCAGCAGTGCTTTCAAATCAATTTATCGCTAGATATCAGTCTTTAAATGCTCAAAAGGTCATTTTAAGTATAGGCTCTGGTGCGTCAAGAACTCCTATAGCAGGGTGGAATACATATTGCTCATCCAAAGCTGGGCTTGATATGCTTAGTAAATGCATCGCTGAAGAAAACAGAGACTTTATAAGTCTCTCTATTGCTCCAGGCAAAGTAGACACACCTATGCAGAACGATATTCGTTTTGCTGATGAAGGTGAATTCCCCCGATTGAAAGAATTTCAGAATTACCACAAAAAAGGAGAACTTGTTGCTGCAAAAGAAGTTGCTGAAAAATATAAGATAGCACTCTACAATCCAACAAAATATGTGGATACCAATCGTGTTTCTGAAATTTAAAGCTCCTCCGGGTAAGGAATAATTTCTAGGATCTGTGCTAAGCTATCACTAAATGATTCAAAAGAGGCTCTTGAACTTTCATGAATTGGGTCGGAAGGGGGTAATTTACTTTTGAAAGGATCAACTTGCATTCCATTTTTCCAAAATCGATAACATACATGCGGGCCTGTAGCTAAACCAGTACTCCCGACATATCCGATGGTTTGACCTTGTTTAACATGAGTTCCCGGTCGAATGCCTTTTGCAATTTTAGACATGTGAAGGTATTGTGTGGAAAATGTGGCGTTATGACGAACTTTCACAAAGTTACCATTGTATTTTCCGTATTTAGCAACTTCAACAATACCATCAGCTGTAGACCAAATCGGAGTGCCTTTTGGTGCGGCATAGTCTGTTCCTTTGTGAGCTTTCCATGTTTTTTGAACTGGATGGAATCGATTTTTTGAGTATCGAGAGGATATCCGACTGTTCTTTACAGGTGTTTTTAGGAAAAATTTACGAAGGTTTTTACCATCCTGGTCGAAATAATCATCAAAGCCTCCATCGTTGAATGGGAATGCGTAGAAATCTTTACTTAAATGATTGAAATAGACGGCTTTTACGTCTCCTACTCCAACAAATTCATCATCAAGGTATTTGGCTTCGTATAAAACTTTAAAGTGATCTCCGGGCTGTACATGTCTAAAATCTAAGGTCCAACAATAGATTTCATCAGAGATTATTTCACACAAACGATCGGACATACCCAGGGAGGCACCCGTTAGAAAAAAGCTAGATCCTTTTTCTATGATCCCCGCATCTTCGATTATTTTTGTTTCTACGGGCTTTATTTCTTCATAAACGCTTAGCGTATCTCTGAAATCGTAGACTACATAGTTGATTTTGTCTAGTTCGTAAATAAAAATTTTTGCATTTTCTCGTCCTGCGGTATCTTGTTCACAAAATAGCGCATAGGGCTGTCCCGCTTTTAAGTAACGAACATCGTATTCTGTTTTCCGAGTCTTTCTTGCGATTTCATCTATTTGGGAAAATGAAACACCATATTCATTGAGAATTTTGCCTAAGGATTGCCCAGGTCGTATTTCATCTTTGATGACAAAAAAAGTATCTACTTCAAACCCATATTCAATAAGGGGCTCAGGAGCTGTAATTACAGGGTTTACAACAGTATCATTCTCCTTTTTGGGGGAAGAGCAACTGACGGTATACAACAAAACAATTGAAAGTATGATTGTGCTATATTTCATGAAGTTTAAATTCTGGGGCTAGGAAAATATTTATATCGAATGTATGAATTTATCGTTCGTTGTTTTTCGTGAAAATGAATTTCTATCAACAAAGTAATTCATACCCTTTCCGACAAAACTCTTTTTTCGGTAATTTGAATGTGTGATTGATAACCTTTTAAAGGATATCTTTGTAAAAAAAATATTTAGGATGAGTTTATTAATCGTTGGAACTGTTGCTTTCGATAAAATTGAAACGCCTTTTGGTAAAACCGACAAAATTTTAGGAGGTGCAGGAACTTATATTGGAATTGCATCTTCGTATTTCGCCGATCAGATGAATGTAATATCTGTTATCGGTGAAGATTTTCCTCAGAAATATCGTAACATTTTGAAAGATCACAAAATGAATACTGAAGGTATTCAAGAAGTTGTCGGCGGAAAAACCTTCTTTTGGGAAGGTAAGTATCATACGGATATGAATAGCCGAGATACCCTTACTACAGAACTTAACGTTTTGGCTGACTTTGATCCCGTAGTACCCGAAAATTATCAGGATTGCGAATTTTTAATGCTCGGTAATTTAGCGCCTACAGTTCAAAGTAAGGTGCTTGATCAACTGAAAACGAGGCCTAAGCTCGTTGTCATGGATACGATGGATTTTTGGATGGATATTGCTTGGGATGCCCTCATGGAGACCATCAGCAAAGTAGATGTTCTTACCATTAATGATGAAGAGGCTCGACAAATGTCAGGGGAGTACTCTTTGGTTAAGGCAGCTCGAAAAATCTTAACCATGGGGCCTAAATATTTGATTATAAAAAAAGGGGAACATGGTGCTTTGTTGTTTGATAAAGAGGCCAACTGTTTCTTTGCTCCTGCCATGCCCTTAGAGGATGTTTTTGACCCTACAGGTGCAGGAGACACTTTTGCGGGTGGATTTATTGGCTATTTGGCTAAAACAAAAGATTTATCCTTTGACAATATGAAACGAGCGATAATATACGGTTCTGCTTTAGCCTCTCTTACTGTGGAAAAGTTTGGGACGGATAAAATTGCCTATTTGACTCAAGATGTACTTAATCGTAGAGTGGCGTCTTTTAAAGCTTTGGTAGAAGTTGATGTTAAGTTACTTGATTAACTCATTAGTCCTTTTGAGATTTTAAGTGATGAAAAAAAATAATAGTTGAGCTTCCGTGAGAAAACTGCTATACATTTACCTTTTGGGAACCTTTTTCTTGAATTTTCAAGCTACTGTTTTAGCTCAAGACATTATTCATTTGAAAAATGGGACTGTCATTAATTGTCGCATCACTGAGATAAGTGATTTCGTTTTGTATGCTCAAATCAATGATGGACCTGAGTTGGTCACTTTTTTTTCTGATGATGTTTCGCATTTAGTCATTGGCCGGCGCAACGAGGCGATGATTTGGCAATTGAAACAAGGTGTGGAAGATGCTATGGAATTCTCTAATCTATCTATAGATAGCACTGGTGACGGATATTATTTTGGTTTTACCTACGACTCGATAACCAACTATAATAAATCCAAGAAACACTATCAGACAGATAGTCTTGGTAATCCTATTTTGGTCCCATACAACCCCATAAAAACTCCTTTCCCCGATCGTTTGAAAAGCCTAATTAAAAGTTTAGTTGGGAAACAGGGAGATGATGTTGAAAAAGAGTAATTAAATGCTATTCAAATTTCACCAAGACCTGGTTTTTATCGACGGTTTTATTTTGCTCAACCTCAATTGATTTTACGATTCCATCTGTGGGAGATTTAATCATGTTTTCCATTTTCATTGCCTCTAGAACAACTAGGTTGTCTCCCTTGAGAATTTGATCTCCTTCTTTTGCAATGATTCGAATGACCAATCCTGGCATTGGAGCCACTACTTCATTTACTTTCTGGGAGTTAAAATCATCCATCCCTAGTTTGTGAAGAAGTTGGTCATAACGATCTTCTACAGAGACGATTATTTCTTGATTGTTGACTTTGAGTATACAAGATTTGTTTTTTGCATCAAATTCGACGATTTCAATCGTAAAAGAACGATGATTGTGTATTACATGATGAATAGATCGCTGCTTTTCTAGGTCTATTTTGAAAGGTTCACCATTAATGGTTGCTACCAATCCTTTCTGATCATTAAATTCAAAATCAAAAATCTCATTATCGATTTTTGCTTTATACATGCTATTAAATTTATTTATGAGACTCAAAGGTAGCCTATTTTATCCAATCAAATCTCCGATAATACGGTAGATAGACTGTGTAGCTTTTGCTGTTTGATCGTAAATAGACGGATACATCTCAATTATTGATTCGTTAAAAATTGTATTTTTACAGCCCTATGCAAATAAATAAAGAAAAGCAATTAAAGTACGACAAAGCCTATTTGAAAATGGCTTTGGAATGGGCAAATTTATCCTATTGTGAGCGCAAGCAGGTAGGTGCTCTTATTGTCAAAGATCGAATGATAATTTCTGACGGTTACAACGGTACTCCCTCTGGATTTGAGAATGTATGTGAAACGGACCTAGGCGAAACGAAGTGGTATGTTTTACATGCCGAGGCAAATGCCATTTTGAAGGTTGCTCGTAGTACCCAAAGCACTGAAGGGGCTACTTTGTATCAGACGCTTTCTCCTTGTAAAGATTGTAGTAAACTCATACATCAATCAGGAATTAAGAGAGTAGTTTTCATTCATAAATACAAAGACACTGAGGGGGTAGAATTTCTTTTGAAGGCCGGTGTAGAAGTGTCTCATATTCCCTTAGAATCATTAAATAATCAAGATTAACAGCACATTAATGACAAAATTTTTCTCTAGACTTTTTGTACTCGTTATCGGTATTTATTTGGGTAAATACTTGTTTAGATCTAACCCTTATTTGTTGATTGATAATTCACATTCCTTTGCAAAAATCACGGAGCTTCTGACTTATCTCGAATTCAATTATGTTGATGAAATAGATGTTGATAGCCTTCAAGAAGAAGTTATTTCCAGAACATTAGAAAGTCTAGATCCACATTCAAGTTACATACCTATTGCCGAACTTCAAGAGGTTACCGAAAGTATGCAAGGCAACTTTGAAGGCATTGGGGTCGAATTTCAAATCATAAAAGACACTATTTTAGTTGTCAGCCCTATTTCTGGAGGTCCCTCGGAGCGACAGGGGATTCTTGCTGGAGACAAAATTGTTCGCGTAGATACCATGAATGTTGCGGGTGTTGGTTTTACGAATAAGGATGTTTTAAAAACCCTCAAAGGAAAAAAGGGAACTGAGGTTTTACTTTTTATTAAACGCAAAAACATAGATAGACTGTTAGAATTTAATATCGTTAGAGATAGAATTCCGATTACCAGTGTTGATGTATC
>JAQWKY010000027.1 GCA_029247585.1 Flavobacteriales bacterium
AAGAAAAAAAGAAAAAGAGGCTTCATGTCAGGTCAATACAATTTACTTGTGTTTTACAAATAAACTGAAATCCGAATAGATAAGCTAACTACAGTAAACGAAAAGCTATAATGCAATAGCTATCCGTACCAATATCTGGAAACTCAAATAAAAACAATCTATACGCTACAATAAATGATCTAAACGGTCTAGACCTATGAGCTTATCGCTGGTAAATCCTTCTGCGTGAGTTACTCCTATTAATCTACCCAAATCTTGCGCTCGATACGTTACAGAATCTATAAACTGTTTTGAAGATATTGGTGTCTCAGCTTCTTTGGAATTGGGGTCAAAAAACTGAGAACTATACGCCATAACGGCTTGTAATTTCTTGTCCATATGTCCTGAGATATCAATGACAAAGTCAGGGTCTACAGGTTTCCATTGAATGTAGTGGAGTACTTGCTTAGGTCTCCAAGCAGTTTGAGAGCTCCCCTCTAATGCAGTTTCAATTTTAATTAAACCAGACAAAAAGCAAGCTGTAGAAACTAATTCTGAAGCACGAGAATGATCCGGGTGCCGGTCGTCAATGGCATTACACAAAACAATATCCGGTTGATGTTTTCTGATCTGCTTAACGATCTCCATTTGATACTGCTTATTGTCAGCCGTTACAAAACCATCCTCAAAACCCAAATTGTCACGAAATTTAAGTCCCATCAGCTTCGCAGAGGTTTCAGCTTCCGCCAGTCTTAATGCTGCAGAACCGCGTGTTCCAAGCTCTCCTTGAGTCAGGTCAAGAGCACCTACGGTAAAACCGAGATCTATATGTTTAAGAATTGTTCCAGCACAACCTAATTCAATATCATCAGGGTGAACTCCTATAGCTAATATGTCTACTTTATTAGTCATTCATTAGTTTTTTGTAACGTATTCTTTTCGGTTCGCTAATGCCTAATCGCTTCAATTTATTTTCTTCGTAATCGGAGTACGACCCTTCAAAGTAATACACTTCAGAATCACCTTCAAAGGCAAGAATATGAGTACATACACGATCTAAGAACCATCTGTCGTGAGATATAATTACCGCACATCCGGCAAAATTCTCTAGACCTTCTTCAAGGGCTCTCAGCGTATTGACATCCAAATCATTCGTTGGCTCATCCAATAATAAAACATTTCCTTCCTGCTTTAATGCCATAGCTAAATGCAGACGATTACGCTCACCACCAGAAAGCACCTTCACTTTTTTATTTTGATCTTGTCCACCAAAGTTAAAACGAGAAACATATGCTCTAGAGTTGAGTTTTACGCCCCCCATTTCAATGTTTTCCAAGCCGTCGGCAATATTTTCAAAAACGGTTTTTTCATTATCTATGGATTCATGTTGCTGATCAACATAAGAAACTTTGACGGTCTCTCCGACTTCAAAAGTACCTGAATCCGGAGTATCTAAGCCCATAATCATACGAAACATAGTAGTTTTACCCGCTCCGTTAGGCCCTACAATACCCACAATACCAGCAGGAGGTAAATTGAAATTTAGATCACCATAAAGCAATTTATCTCCAAAGCCCTTACTTACGTTTTTAGCTTCAATGACATTCGTACACAAACGATGGCCAGAAGGAATGAAAATTTCCAGTTTTTGTTCCTTGTCTTTGGTCTCTTGAGCCAACAACTGTTTGTAATTGTTTAAACGGGCTTTACTTTTTGTTTGACGGGCTTTTGGAGCCATACGCACCCATTCCAACTCTCTTTCAAGGGTTTTTTGTCTCTTGGACGCGTCTTTATCTTCCTGTGCTAAACGCTTGGACTTTTGCTCTAACCAGGATGAATAGTTTCCTTTCCAAGGAATACCTTCTCCCCGATCCAATTCAAGAATCCAACCGGCTACATTGTCTAAGAAATATCTATCGTGCGTAATCGCAATTACGGTTCCTTTGTATTGCTGTAAGTGTTGTTCTAACCAGTGTAC
>JAQWKY010000038.1 GCA_029247585.1 Flavobacteriales bacterium
GATACATTTTTTGATTTTTTACCCAAGAAATAATGAAATTTATTAGTCCAAAAGAGCTCAAAAAAAAATTAAAGAATAAAGAAAATATTCAGCTCATAGACATTCGAGAACCCTACGAATACGAAGATGGTGCTTTGTGCAACGAAAACATCCCGCTTGACAAAATGATGACATCTACAGATCGTATTGCGCTCGATAAATCTGTGATTATCTATTGTCGAACCAGCCGAAGGTCCTCAGCCATTATTTACATGTTAGAGAAAAAATATAAATTTAAAAACCTCTATTGTTTAGAAGGAGGCTATAACGGCTACATGCAAGATGAAAATTCGTAAACTACTTGAAGTCAACAATCTCTGGGTTATTTTAAAAGGCTTTGCCATGGGCGCTGCTAATGTGATACCCGGTGTTTCAGGAGGGACCATTGCTCTAGTAACAGGAATTTATGAAGAGCTTATCAATTCTTTAAAATCTTTTGACAAAAAAGCTTTGCAACTTTTTTTAACAGGTAAGTTCAAAGAATTAGCAAACCACGTAAATGCAAGATTCCTAATCGCTCTTCTCCTCGGGCTCGTCTTTAGTATTTTTAGCATTGCTAAACTTTTTGCTTATTTGCTGGTAGAACATCCAACTCAAATATGGGCTTTCTTTTTTGGACTTGTCCTCGCTTCCGTATATTACGTGGGAAAAACCGTAGAATCTTGGACCTTAGGCAACCGAAGTTTTTTCTTATTGGGAACACTTATAGCTCTTTTGATCTCCTTTACAAATCCTGCTCCATCAGCAAACGGCAATTACGTCTTCGTGTTTCTTTGCGGAATCATCGGTGTCAGTGGAATGCTATTACCCGGCCTATCTGGATCTTATATACTTATGTTGTTGGGGAATTACAAGCTTCTAATGGTTGACTCCATCAATACACTTTCATCAAGTATTAAACAGCTTGCATCAGGTGACACCTCATTTTTAAGCAACCCCGAACAAACAACTGGCCTCCTACATTTCGGTATCTTTTTACTCGGATCTGTATTCGGTCTGGTTGCATTTTCCAAAGTCATTGCATGGATATTTAAACGATTTAAAAACAGTACGATTTCAATCCTAACCGGCTTTGTATTCGGCTCTTTAGCGATTATTTGGCCCTGGAAGAAAGAGATCACCAACCCTAACATTCTAAATCGTCACGGAGAAGAAATCATCATTGGTTACGAGCGATTCTTTCCCTCGCAATTTGATCAAACAACCCTGACAACATTCTTATGCATCATTGCCGGAGTGATATGTATCTGGGGCGTAGAAAAAATGGCTGAAAAACAAAGCAAATGAAACAATTTGGGCTCATAGGCAAAACACTAGGTCACTCTTTTTCAAAATCTTATTTTGAAGATAAGTTTGAGAAGGAGCATATTGAAAATGCTTCCTACGACAACTTTCCTCTGGAGGTTATAGAGGAATTTAAAACGCTCATCAAAGAACGTTCTTTCAGCGGAATGAATGTAACCATTCCCTACAAGGTATCTATCATACCCATGTTAGATGAGCTTTCTGAAGAAGTGCAATCCATTGGAGCTGTAAACACCATTCAATTCATAAATAACAAATTAATTGGCTACAATACAGATTATATAGGCTTTCACAATTCTTTGAAACCCTTTCTTGCAAACACCATGGACAAGGCTTTAATCCTTGGAACTGGCGGAGCCTCTAAAGCTGTTGTGTATGCTCTTGAAAAAATTGGAATTACTTGTTTGTGTGTGTCTAGAAAACCTGAAGACAATCAGTTAAGTTATGAAGAATTGAATGAATTTGTTCTCAAACATCACTTACTCATTGTCAATACTACTCCACTAGGTACAAGCCCTAACATCGATCAATGCCCTGACATTCCTTATCAATTCATTACTGAGCACCATTTACTTATGGATTTAGTTTACAACCCTGCGGAAACACTTTTCCTGAAGAAGGGGAAAGAAAAGGGGGCGAATATTCTCAATGGAAAGTCCATGCTTGTTCATCAGGCTGAAGAAGCATGGAAAATATGGAACACTTAGTTGTATTCCCTTCGTAGAATATCAATATCGTTTTTTAGTTTCTCCATATCGTTTGGAAGCGTGCCGTCATAGTAACCTCTTATCCTCTGATGTTTATCCATCAACATGAAGTTTTCGGTGTGAACAAAATCTCTCTCCCCTCCATCACCTTCCGTGAGAACCGCAAAATAAGATTTACGAGCCAGTGAATAGATCTCCTTTTTAGAGCCAGTGAGTAAAACCCACTTATCAGAATCAATCTCGTACTTTTCCGCATAAGCTTTTAAAACTTCCACAGAATCCATTTCGGGATAGACCGTGTGTGATACAAACATGATGTCATCATCATCAAGATAAAAATCATGTAACCCCTTCATCTGAGTGGTCATTTTCGGGCAGATGTTACCACAAGTAGTGAAAAAGAAATCGGCAACATAAATTTTCCCATCAACATCCTCCAGACGAATAGTATCTCCATCCTGACTGCACAATTCAAATTCAGACACACGATGATCTTCATGAGTCGGTTGAACAGATTCATCCACCAATTTGGGATTTACATCTGCAGGTTGGTATATTTTTAATGGAGACTCTTTATTCAGTTGAGGATAAACAAATAAAAAGCCGGTTGAGATGATTAAAGATACAATCAACATTCTGCTTTTTAATCTAGATTCTGTGCTCATGTTTTATTTTTTACAAATTTATGGATAAAAAAAGCTCCTTTAAAAGGAGCTCTGTATTATTTCACAAATTGCCTAGACAGTTTTTTGGATTTCATGCCTTCGGAATAATCATAAAAACCTTCTCCCGTCTTAACACCCAATTTACCTGCGGCAACCATATTCACTAACAAGGGGCAAGGGGCATATTTGGATTGACCAAAACCATCTTGGAGAACTTGCAGAATGGAAAGGCAAACATCCAAACCTATAAAATCGGCAAGATGTAAAGGCCCCATAGGATGTGCCATACCCAATTGCATCACAGCATCAATTTCTGATACGCCCGCAACGCCTTCATGCAAAGCATAAATGGCCTCGTTAATCATAGGCATCAAAATACGATTGGCAACAAAACCCGGATAATCCTGAACTTCAACAGGAATCTTTTGCAAATCCTTAGCGCATTGCATCACTTTTTGTGTAACCTCATCAGAAGTCTCAAGACCTCTGATCACCTCAACCAATTTCATGACAGGTACGGGATTCATAAAATGCATCCCTATCACTTGCTTGGCTCGCTTCGTTGCAGCTGCAATTTTTGTAATGGATATCGATGAAGTATTCGTGGCCAAAATTACGTGGTCCTCACAGACCTCATCCAATTGAGAAAAAAGTTTCATTTTGATCTCCACATTTTCGGTTGCTGCTTCAATGACCAAATCCACGTCAGCAACTCCATGAGTAAGCGTGTCAAATGTTGTGATATTCTCCAAAGTAGATTGCTTCTGCTCAAGACTTATCTTTTCGCGCTCTACCATACGGTTAAGATTGCTCTCAATTGTTCTCATTCCGTGTTTTAGAGAATCCTCAGAAATATCAATCAATGAAACTTTACACCCATTCTGTGCGAAGGTGTGTGCAATTCCATTCCCCATAGTACCGGCACCAATTACAGCTATTTTTTTCATCATACTATTTTCCTCTTCCTTGAAAGACAATTTTAAAAGTGTAAATCATAACTTTTACATCGTTAAATAATGACATGTTTTCTATATAAATGATATCGTATCGTAGACGATCAATCATTTCATCCACAGAACTAGCATAACCATACCTAACCATCCCCCATGAAGTAATTCCTGGTTTTACTTTACGAACGTGTTTGTAATAAGGTGCTCGTTCAAGAATCTGATGGGCATAATATTCGCGCTCAGGACGTGGCCCTACCATAGACATATCACCGAGAAGCACATTCAAAAACTGTGGCAACTCATCAATGCGATACCTACGCATAAAACGCCCCCACGGGGTTACCCTCGTATCATCATCACCCGACAATTGAGGCCCATCTTTTTCAGCATCAACGTACATTGATCTAAATTTAATGAT
>JAQWKY010000042.1 GCA_029247585.1 Flavobacteriales bacterium
AGTATGAGATTCTACAAGGGCGTAGTCGATGTCCGCACGGAAAGTATGTAATGGTGTTCTACCATCTTTAAACATTTCTGAACGTGCCATTTCAGCACCATTCAAACGACCTGAAACTTGAATCTTGATCCCTTCAGCACCCATACGCATAGCAGAAGCAATAGCCATCTTTACCGCACGACGGTAAGAGATACGACCTTCGATCTGACGAGCAATGGATTGACCTACAAGTTTAGCATCAACTTCTGGTCTTTTGATTTCAAAGATATTCACCTGAACATCTTTCTGAGTTAATTTCTTTAACTCTTCTTTTAATCGATCTACTTCCGAACCACCTTTCCCAATGATAATACCAGGTCTTGCAGTACAAATAGTAATAGTAACGAGCTTCAAGGTACGCTCGATGATCACTTTAGAAACGCTTGCTTTAGCTAAACGAGCATCAATATACTTACGTATTTTGCTGTCTTCTGCTAATTTATCACCGAAGTTTTTTCCGCCATACCATGCCGAATCCCATCCTCTGATGATTCCCAAACGATTCCCTATTGGATTAGTCTTTTGTCCCATATCAGCTTATTCTTTTTCTGATTTACTTCCCACCACGATCGTAACGTGATTTGAACGCTTTCTAATTCTGTGAGCTCTACCTTGAGGAGCCGGACGTAAACGTTTCAATACCCGAGCACTGTCGACTTGAATTTCTTTTACGAACAAATCACTGTCTTCCATACGAGCATCTTCATTCTTTGCTTGCCAATTTGCAACGGCAGAAAGAAGAAGTGTCTCTAAACGAGCAGAAGCCTCCTTCGTATTAAACTTCAAAATTTGAAGCGCTTTGTTTACCTCAACTCCACGTACCAAATCAGCCACAAGACGCATTTTTCTCGGGGAAGTAGGGCAATTGTTTAGCTTTGCAAAAGCCACGTTTGCACGCGCTTCTTTCAACGCTACTGCCGTATTATGTTTTCTTTTTCCCATGATTAAGGCTTAATACTGTTTATCTTTTACCTTTATCTTTTTTACCACCATGACCTCTGTAGGTACGGGTAAGGGCAAATTCGCCCAACTTATGACCTACCATGTTTTCAGTAACAAAAACAGGTATAAACTGACGACCATTGTGTACAGCTATTGTTTGACCAACAAAATCAGGCGTAATCATCGAAGCTCTAGACCAAGTTTTGATTACCGATTTTTTGCTTGCCTCAGCATTTGCCAGAACTTTTTTCTCTAGCTTAAAGTGTACGTAAGGTCCTTTTTTTAGTGAACGCGCCATAACTTTTTATTTCTTTCTTCGTTCAACAATATACTTATTGGTAGCCTTCTTCTTCGCGCGAGTCTTATAACCCTTCGCTGGGATACCATTTCTAGAACGTGGGTGTCCTCCAGAAGATTTACCTTCACCACCACCCATTGGGTGATCAACCGGGTTCATCGCAACTCCTCTAGTTCTTGGACGACGTCCAAGCCATCTAGAACGACCTGCTTTACCTGATCTTTCAAGGCCTCTCTCACTGTTGGAAACAACTCCAATCGTTGCTAAACAGGTAATCAATACCATTCTTGTTTCCCCAGAAGGAAGTCTAAGAATTGCATATTTACCTTCTCTTGCGACTAATTGTGCATATGCACCTGCGCTACGAGCCATTACGGCACCTTGTCCCGGACGAAGTTCAATGTTGTGGACAATAGTACCTAAAGGGATATCACTTAAGAAAAGTGTATTACCTACTTCAGGACCTGCATCTTTACCAGATACAATCTTGTCTCCAACGTTTAGACCATTCGGAGCAATGATATACCGTTTTTCACCATCTGCGTAAACTACCAAGGCAATACGAGCCGTACGGTTTGGATCGTATTCTATTGTAGCCACAGTAGCTTCCATACCAAACTTCTCTCTTTTGAAGTCAACGATACGGTAACGCTTCTTGTGACCACCTCCGATGTAACGCATCGTCATACGTCCAGAGTTATTTCTACCTCCGGAACGCTTCATCGGCGCAAGCAAAGACTTTTCAGGTGTAGCTGTCGAAATACCATCGAAGGTATTGACCACCTTATGTCTTTGACCTGGTGTTGTTGGTCTTAATTTTCTAACTGCCATAACTTAATTAAATATTGCTATAAAAATCAATACTTTCTCCTTCAGCTATATCAACAATAGCTTTTTTGTAAGAATTGGTTCTACCGCTAACAACGCCACCTTTCGTGTTACGAGATTTTGCTTTACCAGGGTAAACCATTGTTCTAACTTTTTCAACAGAAACGCCGTACATCTTCTCTACAGCATCCTTGATTTCGAGCTTATTAGCTCTTCTATCAACGATAAAACCAAAGCGATTGTACTTTTCGCTATCATCTGTCATCTTCTCGGTAATTACCGGTTTTATAAGAATGTTCATCGTCTGTTTAACTTAAAATGTTCTCAATTTTCTCTACAGCTCCTTCAGTCAATAAAACGGTCCCGGAATTAAGAATCTTGTAAGTACTTAATTCTGAGGCTATTACAACTTGAGTGCGTTGTAAATTTCGCGACGACAAATATACATTTTTATTCGTATCCGCAACAACCAACAACGTTTTTTTGCCGTTCAAACCAAGGTCTCCAATCATTTTTGAATAAGCAGAAGTTTTAGGAGCTTCGAAATTAAAATTCTCTAAAACAACAATAGCTTCTTCTTTTGCTTTAATGGTAAAAGCAGATTTACGAGCTAAAGTCTTCAACTTTTTATTCAATTTGAAAGAATAACTTCTTGGACGAGGTCCAAAAGCACGACCACCACCACGAAATACAGGAGACTTAATACTACCTGCACGCGCTGTACCCGTACCTTTTTGCTTCTTGATTTTTCGCGTACTACCTGTAATCTCAGCTCTCTCTTTAGACTTGTGCGTACCTTGACGTTGATTTGCCAAATACTGCTTCACATCTAAATAAACAGCGTGATCGTTAGGTTCGATTGCGTAAATCGCATCATTTAAAGATACTTTTCTTCCCGTATCTTTACCTGTAATATCTAATACTACTGCTTCCATTATTTCTCGATCGTTAAGAGTGAGTTTTTCGGTCCTGGTACAGAACCCTTAACAACTAAAAGGTTTTTATCCTTGATCACTTTTAAGACCTCTAAGTTGGCAACCGTAACTTGATCACCTCCCATACGTCCTGCCATGCGCATTCCTTTGAATACACGTGCTGGATACGAAGCCGCACCAATAGAACCTGGAGCACGTAAACGATTGTGCTGACCGTGCGTAGCATCACCTACACCACGGAAACCATGACGCTTAACAACCCCTTGAAAACCTTTACCCTTTGAAACACCAGTTACATCGACATATTCACCTTCGACGAAAAGCTCAACATCAACAACATCTCCTAAATTCAATTCAGCATCGAAACCATCGAATTCCTGAACTTTTACTTTAGGGGTTGTTTTAGCTTTAGCAAAGTGACCTGTAAGTGCCTTACCGGTATTCTTTGCTTTCTTTTCGCCATAACCCAGCTGAATAGCCTCGTAACCATCTGTGTCGAGGGTTCTAACCTGTGTTACTACACAAGGACCAACTTCTAAGACCGTACAAGGGATGTTTTTCCCTTGGTCGTTGAAGATACTGGTCATTCCTACTTTTTTTCCAATTAAACCTGGCATTTTTGTTTATTTAATGGATAACTAATTAAACCTTAATTTCTACTTCAACACCACTTGGCAACTCTAATCTCATCAAAGCATCAACTGTTTTTGATGAAGAGTTGTAGATGTCTAGTAAACGCTTGTAAGAGCTCAACTCGAACTGCTCACGCGCTTTCTTGTTCACGTGTGGTGAACGAAGAACTGTATATATTCTTTTGTGCGTTGGGAGTGGGATAGGCCCATTAACAACAGCACCTGTAGTCTTAACAGTTTTCACGATTTTCTCAGCAGACTTGTCTACTAAGTTGTGGTCGTAAGACTTTAGTTTGATTCTAATCTTTTGACTCATTATATCCGAATTAAGAGTTACCGTTAACTTTAGAAATCACATCTTCCGCAATGTTCTTTGGACAATCATCGTAATGCGAGAACTCCATCGTTGAAGTCGCTCTACCCGATGTTACCGTACGTAATGTAGTTACATAACCAAACATTTCAGAAAGTGGTACAGTCGCTTTAATCACTTGTGCACCATTACGTGAATCCATACCTGCAACCTGACCTCTTCTACGATTCAAGTCGGCTACAACATCCCCCATATTTACTTCCGGTGTAACCACCTCAAGCTTCATAATAGGCTCTAATAAAGTAGGAGTTGCTTTCTTACAAGCACCTTTATATCCGATCTTAGCAGCAAGCTCAAATGACAAAGCATCTGAATCGACAGCGTGGAATGAACCGTCAAAAAGAGTTACTTTCAAACTATCCATAGGGTATCCAGCCAAAGGACCATTTACCATAGCTTGTTCGAAACCTTTTTGTACAGAAGGAATAAATTCTCTAGGAATTGACCCACCTTTAATCTTATCAACGAATTCCAATCCTTCTTTCACTTCTTCACCTTCTACCGCAACAACAGGTTCAATCGTAAATTGGATGTCGGCAAATTTACCTTTACCACCGGATTGTTTCTTATACGTTTCTCTGTGATCAACCGTACCACGGATTGCCTCTTTGTATTGTACTTGAGGAGCACCTTGGTTACACTCAACCTTAAACTCACGCTTCATACGGTCGATAAGAATATCTAAGTGAAGCTCACCCATACCGGAAATTACAGTTTGACCTGTTTCCTCATTCGTAGCTACACGGAACGTTGGATCTTCTTCGGAAAGTTTACCAAGAGCAAGCCCCATCTTATCCATATCAGCCTTTGTTTTAGGCTCAACAGCAATACCGATTACCGGCTCAGGGAAAGACATCGACTCAAGAACAATCGGATTTTTTTCCGAGTGTAACGTATCTCCTGTACGGATGTCTTTAAAACCTACACCTGCACCAATATCTCCGGCACCAATGTTGGTAATAGCATTTTGTTTGTTAGAGTGCATTTGGAAGATACGAGAAATACGTTCTTTCTTTCCTGTTCTCGAGTTCCATACATAAGAACCAGCATCTAAATTCCCAGAATAAACTCTGAAGAAACAAAGACGACCTACAAACGGGTCGGTTGCAATTTTAAAGGCTAAGGCAGCAAAAGGCTCATCAACATTCGGCTTACGCTCTTCTTCTTCTTCCGTTTTAGGATTTGTCCCTATAATAGAATCAATATCCATCGGAGATGGTAAGAATTCCATTACGGCATCTAATACCGCTTGAACTCCTTTATTCTTGAAAGCTGAACCACAGAACATTGGAGTAATCTTCATATCGTGAACAGCAGCTTTGATGGCAGCTTCAATCTCATCTTGAGTAATTGTATCTGGGTCATCAAAGAACTTCTCCATGAGGTTGTCATCGTATTCAGCAACGGATTCGATTAACTTCTCTCTCCATTCTGCAACCACATCAACCAAATCCTCAGGGATTTCGATTTCATCATAAGTCATCCCTTGTGTATCGTCATTCCAAACAATTGCTTTGTTCGAAATAAGATCAACCACTCCTTTAAATGTATCCTCAGCACCAATAGGCACTTGTAGAGGCACAGGGTGTGCACCTAATCGCTCTTTAACTTGAGCAACCACATTAAAGAAGTCTGCACCCGCACGGTCCATTTTGTTCACAAACCCAATACGAGGTACATTGTATTTATCAGCTTGACGCCATACCGTTTCAGATTGAGGCTCAACCCCACCAACGGCACAAAATAAAGCAACAGCACCATCCAAAACACGTAATGAACGCTCTACCTCAACGGTAAAGTCAACGTGACCTGGGGTGTCAATAATATTCATTTGGTAATCACTATCGCGATACTTCCAAAAACAAGTTGTCGCAGCAGAAGTAATGGTAATACCTCGCTCCTGCTCTTGCTCCATCCAGTCCATTGTAGCAGCACCATCGTGAACTTCACCTATTTTATGAGAAACTCCTGTATAGTATAATACACGCTCTGTCGTAGTGGTTTTTCCGGCATCAATATGTGCCATAATACCAATGTTACGAGTAAATTTTAGATCTCTTTTAGCCATTTCTTAACTCTTTAAATTTAAAATCTAAAATGCGAGAACGCCTTATTGGCTTCCGACATACGGTGAACATCAGTTTTCTTCTTAACAGACGCGCCCTCTTCACGAGAGGCAGCCAGAACTTCATTAGCCAATCTCAGCGCCATGGTTTTTTCATTTCGCTTTCGCGTAAAAGAAATTAACCATTTCATGCCTAAAGACAACTTCCTGTCTGGACGAATCTGCATTGGAATTTGGAAAGTAGCTCCACCCACTCTTCTACTTCGTACTTCTACGTGAGGGGTAACGTTTTGCAACGCTTTTTTGAAAATTTCCAATCCAGTCTCTTCGTCTCCGCTCTTCTCCTCTACAATGTCAATGGCATCGTAAAAAATTCTGAACGCAGTACTCTTCTTACCGTCCAACATTAGGTTGTTCACGAAACGTGTTACTAACGTATCGTTAAACCTTGGATCTGGCAACAAGACTCTTTTTTTAGCTTTTGCTTTTCTCATTTTACTTTTTCTTCAGATTACTCTGATTACTTTTTAGGTTTTTTAGCTCCGTACTTAGAACGTCTTTGAGTACGCCCATCAACACCTGCTGTATCCAAAGCACCACGAACGATGTGGTAACGCACACCTGGAAGATCTTTTACTCTTCCACCACGTACCAAAACGATTGAGTGCTCTTGTAAGTTGTGTCCTTCACCCGGTATGTATGCATTTACTTCGTTTCCGTTTGTCAACCTTACCCTTGCCACTTTACGCATTGCAGAGTTAGGTTTCTTAGGAGTCGTAGTATATACACGAGTACAAACACCTCTTCTTTGAGGACAAGCATCTAATGCGGCCGATTTACTTTTCTTAGTAAACTTTTCGCGACCTTTTCGTACCAACTGCTGAATAGTAGGCATATTGCTTTTTTTGTTTATAATTCGTTAACTTCAACATTCCCTAATTTTTAGGGATTGCAAATGTATAACTTTTAAGCCAGTATACAAACAGGGCTCCCCTTTTATTTACCAAGATTTTCCTTTTGACAAAAAACAAGACTTTGTGAAGGGACTTATGAAGCTAAGAAACAGAAATAGCAACCCAAGCATCCTAGCTAACTCAACGAGTAAAAAATAGGAAAACACTAGAAGTTGAAGTGATTTTAGAACTAATTATAAGAGTGAATTATTGCATGAAGTTAAACCAAAAATAAAAAGGAAGAAATACTCACGGACCAAAGGACTACAGAAATACACATGACCCCCAAAGCAATTTTTTTCTGGTTATTAAAAAAACGCGCTGCCAAAAAAGCGCCAACAGGTATCGATATTAATACGGGTGAAAAGATACTCAAGCCAAACAAACCGTAATTTCGAATTACGTTGACAAAAAATTTATTTTTCTTGGTGAAAATCTTCTTTTTCTTTTGCATAGGCTTAAAGAAGTTTGGGAAAAAATTAACAATTTTTGTTCCCAAATTATAAAACAAAAAAACGCCAAAAACACCCCCCAAAGACGTGATAGCAACAGACCCCAAATAAGTAAAACCTAATGACTTAGCCAAAATAGGCCCAGCAAAAAACTTAACTGAACTCAGAAAAAACACACTCAATACTTCAACCCAAAACTCCATGAAAGCACTTACTTTAAGTATTTAATTAATAAAGGTAAACGATTAATTTTTAGGGTTTGATAAGGATGGTTTTCTGCACCAAAACCGCTATAAAATCGCATTAGATTTTCATCATTAGACCCTTCAAAATCAAAAGTAAAAAAACTATTTGCCGATGACCTTATAAACTCATCAATTAAAAAAGGCATGGCGGCACGCTCTTTCCCCTCCTTACTATTTCCTGTAAATAACAACACAACCCTGTTAAGACCAAACAATAAAAACATTCCTGCAATAGGCCTGTTACCCTCATCATAAGCCATCCATACTTGCCCACAATGCTTATAGACAGCAACATGCATAACCTGCTCTAGAACTTTATAATCATTCGATGAAAGATGCTTTAAAGACTTCCCCTTATCCAACCTAAATAAGTCTATTAAATTTTTAGGAGCATCGTTCTTAAAAACCTCTAAGCCTGCCGAACTGGCTTTTTTCAAATTTCTTCTGAGATTTTTTGAATATTGAAAAATTTGATCCTGATAGGGCTTATCGAGTTTTAACAAGAAATTATTATTCTCTTTCCGTTGAATTCCGGGCCCTTCTTTAACAGCAGCCTGGTGATTCATGTTAAGTTCTATAAACCGATATTCCTCAGGAATTTTAGCTACAAAATCATTAATTCTCCGCAATCCTTTGTAGGTCTTGGAGAATAATCCTAGCTGTTGAACCCAGAAAGGGGTATAAGCGTAGGTTAAACCAAACTTTTTTCGAGTTGGCAAAGGAAAAACAGCCTCGTAATCATTAAGAATTAATGCATTCCACTGCTTAACAACAATATCCAGATACCAAGAAAAGGCATAAGGCATGGAATTCACTGAATTCTTGATGCACTCATCCCACTTATCCGTATCAACCTCACTATGTTTTACGAAACGTATCATCGACACGCCTCCTCTAAGGTAAATTCATACACCTGTTTCCATTCCTGCCAATGTCGATTATCACTGACGGTTTCATTGTGCCACAAACTCATAAAAACACCATCAACCTCTTTAACTCGATCCATCAGCTCTTTTATCAAATACTGCGCGTCATCAACAGGAAGGCTCATGTATTCATTAAGCGTTCCGTCCATTACAGCAAAGGGCCTAAGCAGCAGCTTCGTTTCAACCTCCATATCTAAGTCATAAAAATAAAACGGAAGGGAAGTACCCGCCCTAAAACCAACTTCTGACGCATAGCCCATGCTAAAATCTTCAAAGATTCCAACATCAATCAATCTACGATAGGTAGTAGGTAAATCGATTCTTAAAAAATGTTGCCGGCTACGAATCACTTCACGCTTCACTATGTGCTCTAAACGCTTAATCTCTGTAAGCAATTTACTAGGGTATGCGTTTGAAGCCCATGAAGGGTGGATTCCGACCTTTGCATAATCACTCATTGACTTCACTAAAGACTGAAACTTTTTACTGGTATGCGAGATGTTCTTATCATTGTAACCATAATCGGCGAGCAAAAAGAAATAAATCGATTCAAACCCATACTTCTTTTGCAAACTCAACAGATAATCAAAAGTATCATACGGATCTTTCTCCTTATCAAGGAGGACTTTAAACCTTTGCATAATATCGTCAAAGTCAAAATTCAATAGAGCGCGAACAATAGCTCCAGAAGTTCTCAAAAAACCTTTCTCTAAATAACAAAATGCATTATCTACATCAACCGTGTTCACGTATTTAAAAGAACGAGGGGTCGGAATAAATTCGGGGAATTTATCTTGTATAATTTTCACCAAATCCTCCACCCAATATTCAATGATGGGCGATCTTAAAAACCCGTTTTGATACGCTAAACTTTCTTTTGCTGGAAATCGCTGAAAACGATCCTTGATATGAGGCAAATACTCCTCGTACCTACTTAGCAGGTAAAAGCTCGCAGCAAAAACATCAAAAGGCATGGCAGAATTTTCAGTCTGTCCAAAAAAAACTTTGTGACCGTTCCAAGATTTAACTTGAAGGTCTTGATTTGATATTCCTCTTTCGAATAAGAGTGAATGCGAGCGAAAGAACAATTCACTACCTAAAGGGTTTTTCGTATATGAGATTTTGATTCCGTCATACGCAATAAACTCCTCAACTTGACTTGTAAAACGTACCTCACAAGCCAAGAATTGCACAAAAACAGTACGAAATACATACTGAACCCGAGCGCTAACTTGATGCGTGTAAACTAGAATCATTGAATTTCTTTTACAATTTTATCACAAATAAACTCAGCGCTTTTTCCATCACCAAACAATTCTGGGAAAATTAATTTTTTTGATTTTAATAGCTGATATTTTTCACTCAAATCATCAAAACTTGCATCAATCAAAAGAGCTACTCCTTGATCAATTATTTCTACCCATTCGGTTTCTGACCTTAAAATTAAGCAGGGTTTTTGAAAGAAATAAGCTTCCTTTTGCACCCCTCCTGAATCTGTGATAATTAATTCGCAATTCTTCTCTAGTGAAATCATCTCATGAAATGAAACAGGATCTGTAACGTATATAAATTTATGATTTCGCAGAGAATCCCACTCACCCTCAGTTAAAACATGCATCATAGCTTTTTTAGTTCTCGGGTGAATAGGGAAAACGATGCGTTTCTCAAATTTCTCAGCGAACTCAATCAGCGACACATAAATAGCCTTTAATCGATCTGGATCATCCGTATTTGAAGGGCGATGAAGCGTAAATAAGATGTAATTGTTTTGAACCAAATAGTCAGCAAGCCCTTCTTTTACTTTCTCTGAGAAATAGAGCGAATTATCATACATGACATCTCCACACAAATAAACGCCTGGAGCATCTGAGCTACACTTACCTTCCCGATGAACAATTCCTTCTTTTTTCAAATTCTCTATAGAAGACTCACTTGGACAAAACAATAAGGAAGAACAATGATCCGTTAAAATTCGATTGAGCTCCTCAGGCATCTTTTTATTGAAAGATCTGAGCCCGGCCTCAACATGTATCAATGGAAGGTTATTTTTTGAAGCAACTAGAGCACCTGCCAAAGTTGTATTGGTATCCCCATAAACAAGTAGGGCTTTTGGATTTTCAAGATCTAAAATCTTTTCAAGCTGAAGCATTATTTCAGCCGTTTGCTCAGAATGACCAGTAGCCGATAGTTTGAAATGATGATTAGGGCTCGGTAAGTTCAATTCTTCAAAAAAAACAGAAGACATATTTGCATCGTAATGTTGACCACTATGGACAATGACTTCCTCCAATCTATCGGAAAAGACACCTCTAATTGCACGACTAATAGCCGCCGACTTGATAAATTGTGGACGCGCTCCAATGAGCGTGAGTATTTTCAACATGCCAACCTAAGTTTATACAAATGTAAAGAAAAGCACTACATTCTACCTTCGTCAGCGAAACTAAAATACGACTGATCCGTAATTATTAAATGATCTAAAACCTGAATATCCATACACTGTGCAGCTTTCTTAATTTTATCCGTAAGTGAAACATCAGCACGACTTGGGATTGCAACTCCTGAAGGATGATTATGACACAGAATTAAAGCTGTAGCATTCACCTCCAATGCACGCTTAAGAACAAGTCGCACATCAACGATGGTAGCGGTCATTCCTCCGTCACTATTTTTTTGCTTAGCGAGCACCTTGTTTGCGTTATTCAAATAAAGAACCCAGAACTGTTCTGTTTGCAAATCTTCCATAAGGGGCTTCATTAGATTAAAAACGTCAGCACTTATCGTAATTATAGATTTATCTTCTGCTTCGCTCAAACGACGCCTTCTTCCCAACTCTAGAGCAGACATCACCCCAATAGCCTTGGCGCTACCCATCCCCTTGACGGTCAGTAAATCTTTCATCTGAAGTTTAGAAAGCAAAGATAAGTTATCATCAGCCAATGCCAACACGTCTCTGGCAACAATAAGTGCAGATCTATCTTGAGTTCCAGATCTAATTAAAACAGCTAACAATTCTGTATCACTTAATGCTACTGCACCTTTACGAATAAATTTCTCACGAGGGCGATCTTTTTCCGACCATTCCTTTATGGTATTATTATACATAACTAATTATTACATCATCTTGATAAAGATAAAAAAAAAGCCTTTCCAAATGGAAAGGCTTGTATACTGTTATGTATGTTTGCTATCTATAGTGAAGCAATTTTCTTTGCTAGCTTGGACTTGAGGTTAGCTGCTTTGTTTTTGTGGATGGTCCCACGTTTTGCCAACTTATCAATTTGCGCAACTAACTTTGGCGCAGCAGCTAAAGCAGCAGCTTTATCATCTTCTGCACGAACGTCTCTAAGAGCGTTACGCATAGTCTTGTGGTAGTACTTGTTGTTAAGAGCTTTCGGCTTATCTGAGCGAATTCTTCTTAGTGTTGATTTATGGTTAGCCATAATTTTTAGCTTTTTACTTTTTTAGTAGTCCGTAGGGGATTCGAACCCCTGTTGCATGGATGAAAACCATGAGTCCTAACCCCTAGACGAACGGACCTTGATCCTTGTTAAGGGCTGCAAATTTAAATAGAAAATTTTAACCCACAAAGGAAATATAATAAAAGAACGTTTCTTTTGTAGTCCGTAGGGGATTCGAACCCCTGTTGAATGGATGAAAACCATGAGTCCTAACCCCTAGACGAACGGACCTTAGCAAAGCTTTTGCTTTAGCGAGTGCAAATGTAATAAAATTGTAGAATCACAGAAATCTATCTAACGAAAATATTCTATTTTTTTAATCCCGGTCAAAATCAAAATTACAATCAATCACAGCATCTGATAGTTTTACTAATAAAACTAGAATAATTAAATTCCTTGAAAATATTTTTATTTAAATTTAATTATCTATTTTTTTATATGTATTTTCACGCTATAGGAACTAATAAATTTTATACTAAACGCCAAAAAGTTAAGAAATATGAATGTATCTGAATGGGAAAAATCACACTGGGAAAGAAGCACGAAAAACATGCACCTGTTGCTCATGGAAGACTCTTACCTGTTAGCCAAAATACACTTCCTGGCTGAAAAAAAGAGATGGGAAATCTGCTTATTCAAAAAGTATAGTGAGACGCATTTGAGTCCACAAATTCGAATACAAGATTTTAATCGTGCCAAAAAATTCACCACAATGATTCTCGGGGAAGGGATTATTGACGACCCAAATTGGCAGGATTACAGCAAAACAACAGCTCATTTGTACGATCGTTTAGACGGAGAATTGCTAGCAATGCTGAATTTTGACCTAGAACTAAAAAGTTGGCATACTAAAGTTCTTAGGAGAGAGTATACGACCTATTTAAACGAAAAAATAGGTGTTGAATGGCTTGACCAGATAAAAAAAGTAACAAAAGATTTGGTAAAAGCAGAGCCCTATGAATATATGAAAATCATAAAAAATTTCGAATCATCTCGACTGAAGTAGGTTCAACATCTAGCCCACAACCCCTTTGATTAAAACCTAGAATAAACTATTAATTCACTCCCTTAAAAATTTCTATATCTGCGAGATGGTTAATACGCTTTTGCAAACAACACTCGTCTTTTGGACGGCGCACCCGTAAGAATACACTTCCCTTCCTCCTCTTTTACATCAAAAGGAATACAACGAATAGTTGCCTTAGTCAAGTCTTTAATTTTATCTTCTGTCGCTATGGTTCCGTCCCAATGGCACGAAAGAAAACCAGCTTTTGTATTGAGTAACTCTTTAAAAGTTTCAAAATCGTCAACCTCTGTAATATGACCATCTCTGTAATCAAGTGCTTTGTTAAACAAATGCTCTTGAATCTCATTCAACAATGAAGGAACAAAGTTTTCAACTTCATCCATAGCCATAAACTGCTTTTCCAAAGTATCTCTTCGCGCAACCTCTACCGTTCCTTTTTCCAGATCTTTGGGTCCTATAGCTATACGAACAGGAACACCCTTTAACTCATATTCGTTAAATTTCCAACCCGGCTTATGCGTAGTTCGATTGTCGTATTTCACACTTACACCTTTAGCTCTGAGCGATTTCATGATTTCTGTAGCTTTTTCATCAATTTGCGCCAATTGCTCATCGTTACGATGAATAGGAACAATAACCACCTGCCAAGGTGCTAAGTTTGGGGGTAAAACAAGACCATGATCGTCAGAATGCGTCATCACTAAAGCACCCATTAATCGCGTTGAAACACCCCAAGAGGTAGCCCAAACATGCTCTAAAGCTCCTTCTTTCGATTGGAATTTCACATCAAATGCTTTGGCGAAATTTTGCCCCAGGAAATGCGATGTACCAGCTTGCAAGGCTTTACCATCTTGCATTAAAGCTTCAATACAGTAGGTTTCCAGAGCACCTGCAAAACGCTCTGATTCCGACTTCACCCCTTTAATCACAGGTATAGCCATGAAATCCTGAACAAAATCGGCATACACATTACACATTTGTTCGGCTTCTTGTAAAGCTTCTTGCTTTGTAGCATGGGCTGTATGCCCCTCTTGCCACAAAAACTCGGCTGTTCTTAAAAATAAACGGGTACGCATTTCCCATCGAACTACATTTGCCCACTGATTTACCAAAACAGGAAGATCACGGTAGGATTGAATCCATTTTCTATACGTATCCCAAATAATCGTTTCCGATGTAGGTCTTACAATCAACTCTTCCTCAAGCTTCGCTTCTTCATCGACAACAATCCCCTTACCATTAGGATCATTCTTTAGTCGATAATGCGTTACTACTGCACATTCTTTGGCAAAACCATCAACATGTGAGGCCTCTTTACTAAAATAGGACTTTGGAATAAACAAGGGGAAATAAGCATTCACATGCCCTGTCTCCTTAAACTTCTTATCGAGCTCAGCCTGCATCTTTTCCCATATCGCATAACCGTAGGGCTTAATGACCATACAACCACGAACTCCCGAGTTTTCAGCTAAATCGGCCATCACGACCAATTCGTTATACCATTTTGAATAATCTTCCGTTCTATTAGTGAGCTTCTTTGCCATTTGTATATTGCGAAGTTTATGGAATAATATTTGCTAATAGTTAGTAAATTAGCCTCGCAAAGCTAATAAATTAAGGGTTACAAAAAATCCACTGACAGAATAAATCCTTAAGCAAAGACTTCTATTAATTGACAAGAGGACTATTTATGAAAACTATTTCTTGGATTACGACACTTTTAACTGCCTTTTGCATCACATCTGTATCTGCACAAGATCACCAGAAATGGTATGCAGATGACATCTACTACGATGTTTCTGAAAAAGAGATCAGCTACTTTGAAATCACCTTTACTAGTTACACAGAAATTGAATCTGGAGAAGCGCCAAGAGAGTCTTTTGAGGATAGAATGTCCTACTCTACACGAATCAACAGGTTTCACAGAAACTACTATGGATCTTCTCTGAGTTTTAATTATGGGTATTTTCACGAACCTTTTCACAATGATGTTTGGAGGTACCCTAATTACGGGTATGACCCATTTTATGATTACGGATGGAGTTCATTACACTACTACGATTGGAACGCTCCCTACTACAATTACGGTTGGCACAGAGCTTGGCACTCTCCATGGCATCACCGTCATGCTTACCATGTTTGGTACAACCCCTATGAATACGGATACACCTCTTACGGCCAGGGTAAGAATGAATACACAACTAAAAAAGTACATTATGGACCAAGAGATGGTTTAAGTTCAAATGTACCTAGCAATAGCAACCGATCTTACACGACACGAAGTAGTAACTCATCGCGATTATCCAACCAAAACAGTTTGAGAAACTCCGGAACAAGAATGATGCAAGAGAATCAAAGTCCTCGTTCTAAAAATAGTAGTTTTGAACGCTCAAATTCAAATAAAAAACCCATCTCAAAAAGCAACTCTTCATCTGCCATAATAAGACCTAACAGGAGCAACTATTCAAGTCAACGTAAACCAAGAGATACTAAAAACGTATCTGAATGGCTCAAAAAAGAAATTCGTTTGAAATCAAATTCACAAGAATCGAATTCAGGTAATGTTCCATCGTATCGACCATCCAGAAGCTCTAACACCAGAAATTCTGGAAACTCAAGAAAATCAAGATAAACCACAACTATGAAGCGTTTTATTCATTTATGTATAATCCTTTTACTGGGATATTCACTACATGCACAAAATCATGTTGATGCACTACGCTACTCTCAAGAGAGCCTATGGGGTTCAGCCCGACATGTTGCTATGGGAGGTGCTTTCGGATCTCTTGGTGCTAATGCAAGCTCTACAAGCTACAACCCAGCAGGCATTTCAACACATACCACAAACGAACTTTCCGGAAGCATCAATTTTAGTGACCTAGAATCACAATCTATGTTTCAGCATTCTTCAAATAAATTCAACAAAAATAGAACGCTATCCATACCCAACATAAACTATGTCAACGCTACTGTTTTTGACCCTGAAGATTTTGGAGATTGGAATCGCTGGAACTTCGGTATAGGATTCAATAGACTTGATGATTACAATCAAGACATTTATTTGGAACACACTTTTTCATCTTCCAATCAAAACGAATATCCATTGAGTAAACTATTTATTGACAATGCTGATAGAACTGCGTACTATGACCTGGATAACTTCAGAGAAAAACTAGCCTTCAAGACCTACGTAATAGATACCCTAGGAGGTATTAGCAAATACAAATCAAATGCTAGTTTCGCAAATACAATACAAAGCTACAAATCCAGTCAATCAGGAAGTAAGAATGAATTTTACATCAGTCTGGGAGCAGCTTATCAAAACAAACTGTTTCTAGGAGTGACCATTGGATTTCCAAGCATCGAGTATAAGGAAGTAACGTCAACTTCGGAAAGCAATTACAACCCAAGCACTGAAGACACTACCAAATTAAGATCCTTTGACTACAAAACAAACCTCTCGGTTTCAGGCTCAGGGGTCAACCTCAAACTTGGCCTCATCTACAAATTGGACGAAAACATCCGCTACGGATTTGCACTTCACACACCTACCTATTACGAACTTCAAGAAGAGTATTGGACAAGCATGACCTCTGACTTTGTAGATGAAGAGCAACTCAGATACGATGAGTCTGTTTTGGGCATCTATGATTACGGACTCTACTCTCCCTTCAAAATGATTAACAGCTTGGCTTTTATCATTAAGAAAAAAGGAGTCATTAGTATCGATTACGAGTACCTAGACTATGGGACTGCAAAAATCACTTCAGACTTTTATAATTATACAGAAACCAATAAAAACGTAAAAAATTACTATAAGAGTGCATCCAACCTAAAAATAGGTGGTGAATTTAGAATTCACCCACAACTTAGTCTTAGAGCAGGATACGCATTATACGAAAGCCCGTTCGCTAACAACCTAAACGATGCGAGCAAAGAATATTTGACCCTAGGACTGGGTTTAAAAGTAAAGCAATACTTTTTTGACCTGGCTCACATCAGCTCACTGAGCAAAGAAGACTTATACATCTATGATGGAGCTTCAACAGCGAGCATCGAATCAAAAAACAACCAACTTTTGCTCTCTGCTGGATTCAAATTCTAAACAATCATTCACAAAAAAAGGCATCCTAATGGATGCCTTTTTAATATTGTAAAATAGCGTTCGTTATTCAACTCCAGCCATAACTTTATCAACCAAAACACGACCGCAGTGTTCGCATACTGTCACCTTCTTTCGCGCAGCAATATCCATCTGCCTTTGAGGTGGCACAGTATTGAAACATCCACCGCAGGCATCTCTAAGTACAGGAACAACGGCCAAACCGTTTCTTACGTTGCCTCTCAGTCTTTTGTAGGCATTAAGCAATCGCTCATCGATTACTTTTTCAGCAGTAGCTGATTCTTTTGATAATTTTTCTTCGTCCTTTTGAGTCTCAGAAATGATACTCTCGAGTTCAGAATTTTTAGTTTTCAAATCCTCTTGACGTTCCTCAAGACGAGTTTTTGCAGTAGAGATAACATCCATTTTCCCAACAATGGAAGACTTTGCTTCCTTAATTCTTTTTTCAGCCAATTCAATTTCAAGATTTTGAAATTCAATTTCTTTATTCAAAGAATCAAACTCTCTGTTGTTACGGATGTTCTTTAATTGCTCCTCATACTTCGCTATTAAAGCTTTTGAATCTATAATCATAGACTCTTTCTCTTTGATAGATGCATCGAAGTTTGCAATCTCCTCATTGATATTAGAAACACGTGTTTGCAATCCTGCAATTTCATCTTCTAAATCTTGAACCTCTAGGGGTAATTCTCCACGTAAAATCTTTATTTTATCGATTTGCGTGTCTATGGATTGAAGTTTATACAAAGCGATTAGCTTATCTTCAACGGTAGCTTGTTTTGCTTTTGCCATCTCTTACAAATAGTTGATTGGATTGGTATTTACCTTTGACAAACGAACTGCAAATCTAGGAAAATTTTTGCGAAGAAAATCAGCAATTAGGTCTATAGTGTATTGTTCACTTTCATAATGTCCTATATCAGCAATTATGACCGAGTTTTCAGCATCGAAAAACTCGTGATATTTAAAGTCGCCTGTAATAAAAACATCAGCACCCACCTGCTTTGCATCGTTAAGTAGAAAACTTCCAGCACCTCCACATAGAGCAATTTTTTTAATTTTTTTGTTTGGAAGTTCGGTATGCCGAATACAGTCTGTTTTGAGGTTTTCTTTAGTTAACTTCAAGAAATCTATGTCGAGAATCGGCTCTTTAAGCTCCCCAACCATGCCAGAACCGACGTATTGATTTGCATTATCCAAGGAGACAACTTGATAGGCTACTTCCTCATAAGGGTGGGAAGAGTTCAAGGCAGATATCACTCTAGATTCAATATGTGCGGGAAATATCAATTCAATACGTTCTTCTACTACTTGCTCCCGAACCCCCTTTTCACCGATGACGGGATTCGAAGCTTCAGAGCCCATAAAAGTACCTAAACCTTCAACTGAAAAATTACATTCACTGTAGGAACCCAATGCTCCAGCACCAGTACTGAAAAGCGCAGCTCGAACCTCCTCTGCATTGTTCTTAGGCACAAATGTGATTAACTTTTTCAACAAGCCTCTTTTTGGCGCTAATACTCTCGTATTGACAAGCCCCAGTCGATTAGCAATCATCTTACTCACTCCTGTATGAACATTATCCAAATTTGTATGTAAGGCATATAGGGCGATGTCATTTTTAATAGCCTTGAGAACTGTGCGTTCTACATAATTTTTTCCCGTAAAGCTTTTTAATCCCTTAAAGATAATGGGGTGATGGGAAACAATAACATTGCAATTGTTTTGAATAGCTTCTTCAACAACAGATTCAATGCAGTCCAAACTTACCAAGACACCCGTTAAATCTTGATCAAGATTCCCTACTATTAAACCACTATTGTCATAACTCTCCTGATAAGCCAAAGGGGCCCAGGCTTCTAGTTGATGACACAATTCCCTCAGTTTCATATGAAATTTTTAAGCAAAATAATGGTTTTTTTTCAATAGCAATCATCAATAGATTGTGTATTTTCGAAAAATGAACTTGTTTAAAATCATAGTAAGCCCTCTGGCTCTGATTTATTACATCATCACCTCCTTTAGAAATTCACTTTTCAAATGGGGTTTCTTGAGCCAATACAAATCAAGTATTCCTGTATTGAGTATCGGCAATCTAAGTATGGGGGGGACTGGGAAAACGCCACACGTTGCATTTGTTCTAGAAAATATACAAACCGCAAATACAGCTGTTATAAGTAGAGGGTACCGTCGTAAAAGCAAGCAACTCATTGAAGGAGACAAGGCACTTCACACAAGCAAAGATTTAGGAGATGAACCCATGGAATTACTCGAAAAATTTGAGGGTAATCATTTTAAAATGATTGTAGAAGGCAACAGAGCTAAAGCACTAAAATATTTAGAACAACATGACAATCACACAGACCTTGTTGTTCTAGACGACGGTTTTCAACACCAATACGCACAGAGAGACTTAAATATTCTTTTAACGGAATACAATAAGCCCTTTTACAGTGATTTCGTCGTTCCAATGGGAACACTTCGTGAACAAAGAAATGGGGCTCAAAGAGCAGACATCATTATTGTTACAAAGTGCCCTGAGGAAGTATCTTTAAGCAATCAAAAAAAAATCAAGAACAAAATCACTTCGTACAGCTCAGCAAAGGTTTTATTTTCCAAGATTAAATACCAGGGATTTTTAAATCAAGTAGATGAAAAAATCAATCTGAACCTCAAAAAACCTTACTTACTAGTAACGGGTATTGCAAACCCTAAACTTGTATATGAATACCTCAAAGAGGTAAACATACTGTTTGAGACGATGAAATTTTCAGACCACCACAACTTTTCCCCTAAAGAACTCAAACAGATTGCAGAAAAATCCAAAAAATTTGAAGGAATAATCACCACAGAAAAAGATTGGATGAGGTTAAGGGAGAGCACCGATTTAACAACTAATTCCACACCTATTTTCAGATTAAAAATTGGTGTAGAATTTATCAACACTAAACAATCCGAAGAATTCAATAATCAAATAAACGCTTTGACTCGTCTAACAGGTTTATAAAACAAAAGGGTTCAAAAACCTCAGACAAAATCCAAATATTCGTTTTGAATTTACCCCATATCTAAACCAAGAAATTATCACAGCCCAAGAAATGTGATGCTGATTCCCTTTTTGTATCTTTGGCCCTAAATTTTTACGGCTTATGTCTATAGATTACAACAAATATGAAACGGTAATTGGCTTGGAAATCCACGTCCAACTGAACACCTTGAGTAAAACATACTGTTCCGACGCTACAAAATTCGGCGCAGCTCCCAACACGAACATCAGTCCTATATCGCTTGGTCATCCTGGAACGCTTCCTGTTGCAAACCAAAAAGTAATCGAGTACGCTGTTCGCTTAGGAATTGCATTAAACTGCGAGATCAGAGAGCGCAACGAATATGCGAGAAAGAACTACTTCTATGCCGACCTACCAAAAGGCTACCAAATCACCCAAGATAAAACACCAATCTGTGACGGAGGTTTTGTTCAAGTAACCGACAAAGAGGGTAATCCCAAAAAGATTGAATTGACTCGTATTCACATGGAAGAAGATGCGGGAAAAAGCATTCATGACATAGATCCATTTGATTCTCTGATTGACTTAAATCGGGCAGGTGTTCCACTACTAGAAATTGTGAGTGAACCTGTTTTGCGTTCAGGAGAAGAGGCATATAGTTTTATTACAGAAGTGCGGAAGTTGGTTCGCTACCTAGATATTTGTGATGGAAATATGGAAGAAGGTTCTATGAGGTGTGATGCAAATATTTCTGTACGACCAAAAGGAAGTAATGAATTGTGGAATCGTGTGGAAGTTAAAAACATGAACTCCATTAGGAACGTTCAAAAAGCCATTGAACTAGAATCTAAAAGACAGATCGAAGTTTATGAATCTGGCGGTGAGGTAGACCAAGAGACAAGAAGTTTTAATCCAGCAAAAAACATAACCTCTGTTCTAAGATCTAAAGAGGATGCTCACGACTACAGATACTTCCCAGAACCCGATTTATCTCCTGTGTTAATCAAAGAAGATTACATCGAAAAAATAAGAGCAACGCTGCCTGCCTTACCCGAAGAATTGTTCAATAAATACACAAAGGAGTTTGGTCTATCCGATTATGATGCGAGTAATCTTACTGACACCAAAGGAATAGCCCTATACTTCAATGAAATTTCAAAACATACCCAAGAATACAAAATGGCCGCGAACATTGTCATGGGGCCTTTGAAATCTTACCTGAATGATAAAGCGATAGAAATCGAAGAATTCCATTTATCAGCTTCTCGCATTTCAGAAATGATTCAATTGATTAAAGGGGGGAAAATAGCAAACTCCAAAGCCAATCAAGAACTTTTTCCTTTGATGATTGAAAACCCAGAAGTAACAGCTCAAAAACTAGCGGAAGAAAACCAGCTGATTCAGGAATCCGATTCAGATGCGCTTTTAGGTTTTGTTCAACAAGCCATTGCTAAATTCCCAGATAAAGCAGAGGCATACAAAAAAGGTAAAAAGAATTTATTGGGTCTATTTATGGGGGAAGTAATGAAACTTTCACGGGGTAAAGCAGACCCTAAAGTTACCAACCAAATGATTCGAGAAGAACTCGAAAAATAACTGATGAAACAATTATTTTTAGCTTTAAGCCTCTTAACCATAGCATTAACAGCTTGCCATCCCAAGACCAAAAATGTCGAGGGCGACTTCTCCATTCAAGGGAATATTCAAGGGGCAGACACCCTCATATTTGAAAGGATTGAGGCTAAAGATTTACGCTTGATCGACACGCTATTTACTGATGATGGTGAGTTCTTAACAGCAGATACACTCAATGGCTCAGGATTTTTCCTCTTGCGAACACCTCAGGGTGAAGGAATCAATTTATTAGTTGAAAGAGGAGAAAGTATAACAATCGCCGGCAACAAATCAGATTGGAGTGAAAACTACGAGATAAAAGGATCAAAAGGCTCATCCCTGACCTCAGATCTTCAAAAAAAACTTATTGAATGTGAAGCTGCAATTGATTCTATTTATGAAGAAGCTAAATCGGCGCAAAAAGAAGAATTTGTAGAACTACAGAATCGTTTCAACAACGCTCTAAAAGAACATACTGATTACTTAAAATCGGTTATCGATTCTAATCTGGAATCTAAAATCTCTGTTCTCGCTCTTTTCCAGACGCTAAAAGGAGAAAGCATACTCAACACTTATGATGATTTTGACTACTTCAAAAAAGTTGAAAAACAATTTCAATTGAAATGGCCAGAGTCATCACATTCCCAACTACTCAGCGACATTATCAAAACGGCTTTTGCTCCTAACTTCACCATGAATGATATAAATGGGGACCCATTTTCTCTTAGTGAATTCGACGGCAAGGTTGTTCTTCTGGATTTTTGGGCTTCATGGTGTAGGCCTTGTAGGATAGCCAACCCAAAAGTTGTTGAATTGCACAACAAATACCACGCTCAAGGATTGGAAATTGTAGGCATTTCCCTTGATGGCACCAGCCGACAAAAAAATCCAAAACAAGATTGGATGAATGCGGTAAAAGAAGATCAACTGCCATGGAAACATGTAAGCGACCTTAAAGGTTGGGAAACTGAAATTCGAAATAGCTATGATTTTAGAAGTATTCCACACACCGTCTTAATAGACACGAATAAACGTATCTTAGGAGAAAATCTTAGTTTCGAGGTTTTAGATCTTAAAATTGCTGAAAGATTGAACCCATAGATGTCTACAAAAACAAAAATATATTTCGCCTCAGACTTTCATTTAGGCACTCCTAATCACTCCAAAAGTATTGAGAGAGAAAAAAAAATAGTTTCTTGGCTCAACAAGATCCAAGAAGATGCCGAAGCCATTTATTTAGTTGGAGATGTATTTGATGTATGGTATGAATGGAAACACGCCGTTCCAAAAGGGCATGTTCGTCTGCTCGGAAAACTTGCAGAGATATGTGACTCGGGTACTCCCGTACATTTCTTTACAGGGAATCATGACATGTGGACTTTTGGTTACCTTGAAAAAGAAATTGGGCTCCAAATTCACAGACACCCCATTCAAGTGGAGCATCAAGGAAAAAAATTATACATAGGTCATGGGGATGGCTTAGGTCCTGGAGACAAGAATTATAAACTCCTTAAGAAAATATTTACAAATCGCCTATGTCAATGGCTGTTTTCAAGGCTTCATCCAAACACTTCTTTTTCGCTAGCTAATTACTTCTCAAGTACCAGCAGGATATCGAAGACGGATATGGATGAACAATTTAAAGGCGAAGATAAAGAGTGGCTCGTTCACTACTCAAAAGAAATACTTAATTCTGAGCATTTTGACTACTTCGTCTTTGGACACAGACACCTTCCTTTAGATATTGAATTGTCAAAAGAGAGTAGGTATATCAACCTAGGGGAATGGGTAAACTACAATGCCTATGCGGTATTAGAAAATGGTCTTCTGGATCTTAAATTCTACGATTCATCGTGGGCAAAAGCCATCAATAAATAATTCATATTCTCCATTTCGCCTGCATATCAGGTAAAGCATTCACTTAAACGTGAACTCTTTTTATCAAATCCGCCAATCGATTTGAATAGCCCATCTCATTATCGTACCAAGAAACGATTTTAACCATTTTACCAAGCACAGAGGTTAACTGAGCATCAAATAGGCAAGATGCAGAACTACCCATAACATCAGCAGATACAATAGGATCTTCCGTATAAGCAACAATTCCATGATGGGAAGTTCTAGAAGCTTCAAAAAAGATTCGATTAACCTCTTCAATAGTACAATCTTTTTTCACCGTAAATGTAATGTCAGTAAGCGAACCATTAGGAACGGGAACTCGCATACCACAACCTCCGATTTCCAAATGTGGGAATATCTTTGTAATGGCCTTTGCAGCACCCGTTGTTGTAGGAATAATTGACAAGGCACCAGCTCTGGCTCTTCTTAAATCTTTGTGAGGCGTATCTTGTAAATTTTGATCTTTGGTATAAGAATGTATGGTGGTAATATAGGACTGCTCAACTCCAAAGTGCTCATCGATGAGTTGAACCATAGGTGCTGCACAATTGGTTGTGCATGAAGCATTAGAAAACATTACATCATCTTCGTCTATTATATGGTCATTGACTCCTAAAACAACCATTTTAACATCCTCGCTTTGTGAAGAAGCAGAAAGAATAACCTTTTTAGCACCCGCTTCAATATGCTTTTGCAAATCCTTCTTTGTTAAAAACTTGCCTGTTGACTCAATGACAATATCGCAATCCTTCCAGGATAAATGACCTAATTCAGGCTCATGAGTTAAACGAATAGGTGCATTATCTACTGTAATAGATTTGCCAGAAGATATAATATCGGCATCAAAAGTTCCATGGACGGAATCGTATTTTAAAAGATGAGCCAAAGATTTAGCATCAGCTACATCATTTATAGCGACAACCTCCATTCCCTCTCGCTGATGAATGACACGAAAAACAGTTCTACCTATTCTACCAAAACCGTTAATACCAATTCGAATGTTCTTCATAACTACAAGCTAAAAAAAGAGGCTCTTGCCTCTTTCTTACTTTAAATGTTTTTCTGCCTTGTAAGAAGACCTAACCAAAGGGCCACTTTCTACATACTGAATACCTAACTCTAAACCTATTTCTTTATACTTTGCAAACTGCTCAGGGCTCACAAATTCTTTTACCGGAAGATGTTTAGGTGTAGGCTGAAGGTACTGGCCAAGTGTCAACACATCTAAGCCAACAGCAACCAAATCTTTCATGGCTTCAACAACCTCTTCTTCTGTCTCACCCAAACCCAGCATAATTCCTGTTTTAGTTCGCATCCCCCCTTGTTTGAGATACTTTAACACCTCTAAAGACCTTTCATAGCGAGCTTGTATCCGAACAGAACGAGTTAATCGCTTAACCGTTTCCATATTATGAGATACAACTTCTGGAGCAACATCTATGATGCGTTGAATTTGAGACTCATTCCCTTTAAAATCCGGAATCAGTGTTTCCATGGTTGTGCTTGGGCTTACTCTGCGAATTGCTTTGACTGTATCTGCCCAAATAATAGAGCCTCCATCTTTTAAATCATCTCGATCTACAGAGGTGATAACAGCATGTTTCACCTCCATCAACTTCACAGAACGAGCAACTCTTTCAGGTTCAGACCAATCTACTGCAAGCGGTTTGCCGGTAGCTACGGCGCAAAAACCACATGAACGTGTGCAGATGTTTCCCAAAATCATAAAAGTTGCTGTACCCGCGCCCCAACATTCGCCCATATTCGGGCAATTCCCACTTTCACAAATGGTATGAAGCTTATGATCTGAAACCAACTTACGGACTTTCTTGTAACTCTTCCCCGTAGGAAGTTTAACACGCAACCACTTGGGTTTACTCTGGTACTTTTCTTTTTTCTCTATCGTTGTCTCTGAAGCCATTCTATAGAATTCATATTGGGAAACCCAAAATCTAACACTTATATATTTGCCTTTAAATCATCCAAATCAATTGCATTGTGAGAAGCATGATACGTACAAGTCCCATTTTGGATAAACATCAACTGAGGTGATTGATGATTTATATTAAAATCCGTTGCAAGTTGATTGGAAATGGATCTAAATTCTATCAGATCTAAATAAAAAGCTTGAACATCTTCTAAATCAAAATTTCTTTCAAAACGACTTTTGGCCATACTCGAAATGGAGCATCGTGTGCTGTGTTTAAATACTAAAAAAGGCTTTGATGCCTGTAAAGCACTAGTTATTTGAGAATAATCTTCGAGTGATGTCCAATTCATTTAAGAATTCGTTTGAGGAGCTTCAATCTCCGCCACCCCAGGGCAACTAGCTGTAACACAGCAAGATTGAGCTGAAATAGCAACAACAAACAAAGCGATAATAAATAAAATCTTTTTCATAGTATCAGTTTTATTAAGTTGCAAAAATACTAAAAATTAATCGAGGAAAAACATTGATAACAGCATGCTTAATGTTAAACCTAAGTAATTGTAATGGAATTATAAAATTCATTAATTAAATCTCTTATTTTTGATTCATGCTTGAAAACATTAATGATTCATGGAAACATTACTTAGGGCCTGAGTTTGAAAAAGACTATTTCAAAACGCTTTCTTCCTTTGTAGAAAAGGAACGAAAAACACAGACCATTTTTCCGCCTTCCGAATTAACTTTTGCAGCACTTAATAAAACAAGTCCTGAGGAAGTAAAAGTGGTCATTCTGGGTCAGGACCCATACCACAATCACAATCAGGCAAACGGCTTGAGTTTTTCAGTAAGTAAAGGGGTTAAAATCCCGCCTTCACTAAAAAATATTTTCAAAGAGTTGAAAAGCGACATGGCTTGTGAAATCCCAACATCAGGCAATCTGGAATCATGGGCTAAACAAGGTGTTTTGCTTTTAAATGCCACATTGAGCGTAAGAGCACACGAACCGGGCTCACACCAAAAAAAAGGATGGGAAACGTTTACCGATAAGATCATTACTCTGATCTCTGAAAAATGTGAACATATCGTCTTTATTCTTTGGGGGAATTTCGCACAACAAAAGGTTAAATTAATCGATGAAAAGAAACATTTCATCATCAGATCAGTACATCCATCACCTTTTTCCGCCCGAAATGGATTCTTTGGCTCCAAACCTTTTTCTAAATGCAATGAATACTTAACTTCGGTGAGCAAAGAGAACATCGATTGGAATTTAGCTGATGATTGTCAGCAATTGTCAATATTAGATTAGATCTTCGCATAAAAGATAATTATGGAAATACTCTACTTACTCATTGGATTGGCTGCCGGAATCAGTATTGGCGTTTTGTACAGCAAAAACAAAGCACCCAAAAACGGACTCCATACAGACCTGAACAACTATGTTTCAAAAGAACTTTACGCTACCGAGAAAGAGCGTTCTGAAAAAGTAGAAAAAGAAAACCGCGAAAAGGAAGAACTTATCGGGAATTTAAAAGCCGATGTTTCTTCAAGAAATACCCTCATAGACACGTTAAATACAAAACTCGATGAGGAAAGCAAACGTTTGATCGAGCAACAAAAGCAGTTGCAAACGCAATTCGAAAATATGGCGAATGAGATCTTAGAGAAGAAGTCAGAAAAGTTTGCCGAACAAAACCAAAAAAATATCGATCAAATTCTAAAACCACTGGGCGAAAAAATTAAGAGTTTCGAACAAAGTGTAGAAGATAAATACGTAAAGGATCAAAAAAATAAAGCCGGTCTTTCGGAACAAATTAAACTTCTTCAGGAAACAAATCAGAAAATAAGTCAGGATGCCAATAACCTGGCAAAGGCTCTTAAAGGTGACTCTAAGGTTCAAGGGGATTGGGGCGAATTACAGTTGGAAGTTTTACTTGAAAAATCCGGACTAAACAAGGGTATTCATTTCCGCACGCAAAACTCCCTAAAAGATGAGGAAGGTAATGACAAGCGCCCCGACTGCATCATCGATCTGCCCGATGACAAAAACTTAATTATTGACTCCAAAGTGTCACTTACGGCCTACGAGCAGTATGTAAATGCTGAAGATGAACTCCAAAAACAAGTACTTTTAAAACAACACCTGGAGAGTATTAAAAAGCACATCAAAGATTTGGCAGGAAAAGACTACCCAAATCTTTACAGTATTAATGCGCCCGACTATGTTTTGATGTTCGTTCCTATTGAACCGGCCTTAACATTGGCGCTGCAAGAAGATGGAGAGATTTTTAATCTGGCACTAAATAAAAACATCATTTTAGTGAGTACCTCTACCTTAATGGCAACCATGCGAACCGTATCGTTTATCTGGCAACAGGAAAATCAAAAGAAAAATGTACTTGAAATTGCGCGTCAGTCAGGAGCATTGTACGAAAAATTTATTGGCTTTACGAATGATCTGGAAGGTGTGGGTAAAGCAATTGACAGTGCACATAAAAAATATGAAGCCGCACAAAACAAACTAATAAGCGGAAGAGGAAACTTAGTAACGAGCGTACAAAAGATTAAAAAACTGGGTGCTAAAACCAATAAAAGCATTTCTCAAGATCTACTCGACAAATCCGAGACAGAATACTTGCCTGAAGGCGAATAATCGTACTTTTGCCCCCTATGAAGAAAGATCGTTTACAAAAGAGTTTAGAGATTTTCGGTTTACAAGCCGTTATGGACGCTGTCCATGAGGGAAAAGAATTCGATAAAATCTTTATGGAGAAAGGCTTGAATACAGGTTTAGCTATGGACTTACGTGCCCTTTTAAAAGAGCACAATATTATGTTTAAAGCCGTTCCCATTGAAAAACTAAATCGCCTTACACACAAAGACCACCAGGGGGTTTTTGCTTTTGTGTCGCCTGTAAACTTTTACAGTCTGGGTGATGTATTAATGCAGACTTATGAAGATGGTAAATCACCGATCTTCCTGATGCTCGACCGGGTTACTGATGTACGTAACTTTGGTGCTATTGCTCGTACAGCGGAATCTTGTGGGGTAAACGCAATTATCTTACCTAAGGTTGGTGGTGCTCAGTTAAACTCTGACGCCATGAAGACTTCTACTGGCGCTTTGATGCACATCCCTATTTGTAGAGAACAGAATCTTCACCACAGCTTGAAATATTTAAAAAAGAGCGGACTTAAAGTAATCGCTTGTACCGAAAAATCGGATACGAATCTTTACGATGTTCCTTTTATTGACCCTGTGGTTATTGTTATGGGCTCTGAAGAAGACGGTATTTCTGAGGACATTCTGGAATTAGCAGACGCCAAAACACGTATTCCTATGTATGGAAAAACAGAATCGCTTAATGTATCGGTAGCTACAGCCGTTATTCTTTACGAGGCGATTCGCCAAAGGCAACTCGAAGATTAATCCCAGGGATCTTCCTGATAGAAGTAATTCGGACTGTTGATGATGTCTTGCATTTCAGTATGAAATACTTTCGTCGTTGATCCAGAGGTGGGAGGTACAATCCATGACCAATCTGCAGTAACATCTCTACCTTCTTTAGCTTCTTGACGCATAAATTGCATAAATTGTTTAGAAGCCGAATGATGGTCAATGATCTTAACACCGGCCTTACGGAAAGAATACAATACGGCCTGATTCAATTCGACTAGGGCACGGTCTTTCCATAGTGCATTCTTATCACGAATATCTAAGCCCATTTTTTCTGCTACGATCGGAAGTAAGTTGTAACGATCTTCATCTGCCAGGTTTCGAGCACCAATTTCGGTTCCCATGTACCAACCATTAAAAGGAGCAGCCATAAACTCTATCCCTCCCACTTCTAGGGTCATATTAGAAATAATAGGCGTAGCATACCATTTTAGATTCAAATCACTAATGGCTTTGATATTCGGGTGTTCAATAGATACAAGTGTTATCAAATCTTTTGGAATTTCTTTCCAAACGGGAGTCTCTCCTTCTTTCTGAATAACTATTGGCAAAAGGTCGAAAGCTCCCATTTTCGGCTCCCAACCGAGCTTAACACACTCCTTTGTAAGCATAAGATGCTTGGGATCTCCAACAACAGATCCATCCTCCTGTTCATAGGCCGCAAAACCTAAAAGTTGTGGATTCACAATTCGAATACCTTTATGGGCATTAAACACGCTGATAGTAGATCGAATATTCCCTCCGTTATAAGCAAAATCAATGTGTTCAAATAGGGCAGCAAACAGAGTATCCATAGAACCTAAAGAACGTTGATCTAAAACCTCCATAGATCGCCAAAAAAGCCTTCCAATACATTTGTTCGAATTACGCCAGGCAACCTTTGTTCCATAATCCAATTCGAAATCTAAGAGTTCGTAAGTCCCCTGTTCTTCAATCGAATTTTGAACCTTACACCATCTTTCTTCAAACAAATCTTCTTTGCTCAATTCCCGATAGCATAGTTCTAAGTATGCTTTTGCTTTTTCTCTGAGGGATCGTTCTGTCATGACGCCGCAAAAATAGGGATTTTAAGAGTTAAAAGTTGAAAGTTGAAAGTTAAAAATTAGAATTCAGGAGACAGAATTCAGGAGTCAGGAGTTAAAAAATGAATGGTCATCCTGTTCCAAAGCTTCGGTTGACAACTCAAAACTTCACTCATCACTAGTTACTAATCACTAAAACGCCAGATCGGGATGATCCCGAAAAATAGCATCTACCCTTTTTTCCACTTCTTCATCTAAAAGTAATGGTGGAGCATGGTGTGGTTTGATACGGGTATCGATCATCAAGCTTCCTTTACAGCCCCAATGTTTGTGTTGGGTAAAAGAATCGATTCCATAAATGTCATGTGACGGATTGGCTCTGGTAAAAGTAGTCCACAAGAAGTTGTTGTAGGTTTCTGCGACAAAATCAGCATCATCACACATCAAAATTAGTGGTAGGAATTTAACCTTTTCACCTAAATACTCTTTTAAAGAATTCGCCCAATCAACCATTTCTGTCTGTGCCTTTTCATAGGATTCAAAAGCGGAACAGGAAATCGCCAAAATACCGGGAGCAACTAATTTAGCATTTGAAATTCCCTGAGGAAACGGGTTTGTAGTTTCAAAAATCTGAGCCAAAGTTCTACAAGATCCACCTGCAGCAGCAATCACCACTTTGGAACCTGTGTTTAATCCCTCTCCGGAATAGTCAAGCGTATCAATACTGGTCTTGGTGTAAAAATGTAGATCTCTTTCCCAATTTACACGCTCTAAAATATGTTGAACAAAGGTTTGTTCGTCATCAATATTCAAGTTTTTATCATCCTCTTCAGCAGCAATGAATAAAAACTTGGCTAAAGACATTTGTCCGAAGCCCAAAATATGATTGGCTTGTGTTAAGATCTCTGCAGGTTGTCGCTCTTTTACATAAGGAGTGTAACGCTCAGAGCCAATAGCAAAAAGTAGGGGATGAACTCCCGCAGCATCTACGGCATGAACGGCTTTTACTCCGGGCAACTCCATTTTGACCGTATCGCCTGCCAATTCGTGGATCATAGCACCAAAACTGGTATCCTCTTGTGGAGGTCTTCCTACGACCGTAAAAGGCCAAATGGCCTCTTTTTTATGATACACTTTATGGACTTTCATCACCGGGAAATCATGTTTCAAACTGTAGTACCCCAGGTGATCTCCAAAAGGACCTTCAGGCTTTACATCGTGAGGCTGTACTTCTCCGGTAATGACAAAATCTGCATCAGCACACACGGTGTACCCATCTTCTTTAAAGTAACGCATGCGCTTACCTCCCAACATTCCGGCAAAAGCGAATTCGGGCATACCTTCAGGCAAAGGCATCACCGCCGAAAAAGTTAAAGCGGGTGGGCCTCCAACAAAAATACTGACTTTTAAAGGCTGCCCTTTGGCATTGGCTTTCGATTGATGCACCCCTATTCCTCTGTGAATTTGGTAGTGTAATCCTATTTCTTCATTCTGCACATAATCATTCCCTCCCAACTGAATTCGGTACATACCCATATTAGACTTCGCCCAGCCCGGCTGGTCCACATCCTCGGTGTAAACAATTGGAAGTGTAATAAAAGGACCTCCATCTTTTTTCCAACAGGTAATTTGAGGTAATTTATCGATGGTGGTTTCCGTAAACCCTGAACTGCGCTTTGAAACTTTTTTAGGCAGCGCGTTGTAAAGATGCTTAGGGGTAGAAAGGTATTTCAAAGGGTTCTTTAAAGCCAATAAGGGGTCTTTCTTTAGCAAGGCAATGTTTTGTACCATCTCCATGGTATCACGAAATAAAAAACGGGAACGATCGATGTCACCAAAAAGGTTTGCTAAAGCTCTGAACTCGGTGCCTTTCACTTTTTCAAAAAGTAGAGCTGAAGTTCCTTTTTCATAAGCTCGTAGCTGAATAGATGCCATTTCCAAATAAGGATCTACTTCCTCTTTAATACGTACAAGTTGTCCGTTTTTCTCAAGATCACGAATACAAGCCTCTAAACTTTTGTAAGCCATTGTTAAAGTATTTACTCAAAGATATTTATTCTGCTGATTTGATTAAAAAAAGTTTTGCTTTTTTAAGCGGTCTGTCAGCTTTCATATTTATGTCTAAAAAACAAACTCAGATGACAATTCCCAACAACCAACAACTTCCAACCAATAACTAAAAAATCCCCTACCGGGGATTTTTATTTATTGAAACATTTCTTTGACTTTATCGAAGAAAGATTTGTTGTTTTTATCAGGATCAGGCTTAAAGTTGTCCTTGTCTTTGGAAGCTTCAAAGAATTTTCGCTGTTCTTTATCAAGCTCTTGTGGCGTCCACACATTTACGTGGATCAACAGATCTCCTGTTCCATAACTCTCTACACTTGGAAGTCCTTTTCCACGCAGGCGTAAAATTTTTCCCGATTGGATCCCTGCATCCAGTTTGATCTTCACTTTTGAAGAGATGGTTTGAATTTCAGGATTCGCCCCTAAAACTGCATCAGAGTAACTGATGTACAAGTCGTAGTGTAGATTTTTCCCATCTCGTTTTAAAAACTCATGAGGAAGTTCCTCAATGAGTACAATGAGGTCTCCAGCAATTCCTCCTCGAGGTGCCACATTTCCTTTCCCGGAAACAGATAGTTGCATCCCATCTTCAACTCCGGCAGGAATTTTAATACTTACTTCATCGGCTTTTTTAACAACACCCTGACCGCTACAAGTGCCACAAGCAGAAGTTGCCGTTTCACCTTGTCCGTTACAAGCGTTACAAGTCGTAGAGGTTTGCATTCTACCAAGAGGTGTATTCACAACCTGAACCATTTGTCCGGAGCCGTTACACTGCTGACAAGTACTTAGATTGCCATTTTCAGCCCCAGTAGCATTACAGTCGTCACAGCCAACGTTCTTTTGAATTTTTATTTTTTTCTCAACACCATTAGCTATTTCGTCTAAGGTAAGTTTTACACGAACTCTGAGGTTTGAGCCTCTAGATCTTCGGCGCCCTCCACGAGAGCCTCCAAAACCTCCACCAAAAGCAGATCCGAAGATATCTCCAAACTGACTGAAGATATCGTCCATATTCATACCGCCACCACCAAATCCGCCGCCGAATCCGCCGCCTTCGAGTCCTGCATGACCGTACTGGTCATAACGGGCTCTTTTGTCTGGATTATTGAGGACTTCATAGGCCTCAGCTGCTTCTTTAAATTTAGCCTCCGCTCCTTTGTCATCCGGATTCTTATCAGGATGAAACTTAATCGCTAGTTTGCGATATGCTTTTTTGAGTTCTTTGTCAGTAGCACCTTTAGCGACACCCAATACTTCGTAATAATCTCTTTTAGCCATGGTTATTGGTTATTGCCCTACGACAACTTTCGCGTAGCGGATTACTTTATCATTTAACAAATATCCTTTCTCCGTTTCATCAATCACTTTTCCTTTCAGCTCTTCGGATGGAGCTGGTATTTGAGTGATAGCTTCATGAAAATCGGTATCAAAATCAGAACCAACTGAGGACTCCATAACTTTTAATCCTTTTTGTTCAAGAATAGCTATTAGTTTAGAATGTATCAAATCAATCCCTTTGGTCAAAGCCTCAGGATCTTGGTCATCATCTCGGTGTTTTGCCGCTCGGTCAAAATCATCCAACACAGGCAACATGGACTCAAAAAATTCCAAACCAGCATTTCTGAACAAATCTATTCGCTCTTTTGCCGTTCTTTTTTTAAAGTTTTCGAACTCAGCAAACATTCTCAATTGTTTGTTCTTTAACTCGGCTACTTCGTTCTCTAACTGCTCTTCTCGGCTAAGCTCAACAACAGGCTCTTTTTCGGTCACTTGATCCTCAGAAGCTTCAGGTGTTTCATTTATTTCTTGAGCTTCTTCTTGTTCTTTTTTAAGCTTTTTCTCTGGCATCTTTATCGTATTAGAATGTATAACATGCTAAGCAAATTGTTTGCCATTAGCCATGTTGTGACATTTTGACGCAAAAATAACGAAATTCAGGTAGAATTGACGGGTTTTTGTCGCTTGAAATAGGAAAACTGAAAGGATGTCTTTTTAACAACGATTTGCCCCATTTGAGCTACAGACGACAACTCAAACATTGGACTTAAACTACTGAGTCAATCTTTTCAGGGTCGCATAGAGCGCAGGGCCTTTCAGGTCTTTAGCAATTATGAATCCTTTTTCGTCGATTAAAAAATTACTGGGAAGACTATTGACGTTATATTTCTTACTGATTTCAGAATCCCAACCGTTCAATTCGCTTCCATGGGCTTTCCAAACCAAGCCGTCCTCTTCAATCGCTGACAACCAATCTTGTTTGGCATTTTCTTGCCTTGAATTCCCCTGACGATCCTTTAAACCGTCCAGAGAAATACTGATAACCTCAAAACCTTCTGCAGTAGCGAATGTTGCCTGATGAAATTTATTGTAAGTAGATACAATATTAGGATTATCCTTGCGACAAGGACCGCACCATGAAGCCCAAAAGTCAAGCAGTATGACCTTCCCTCTAAAATCAGACAACTGAAAACGATTTCCGTCAGGGGAGGAAATAGAAAAATCAGGTGCCAAATCACCTATGTTTAGTTGCACGTTTTTTCTTGCATCCTGAAAATGCTCATTAGAAACAAAGCCAAAACACAAACAAATGGAAACAACAAAAAGCAGTATAGAAGTACGTTTCATCAAACTATTTTGAACCTCTTTTTTAATTCAAACGTGTAATATCGGCCCCAATGGCTTTCAATCGATTTTCGATGTCTTCATATCCGCGATCAATCTGCTCAATATTATGTATGGTACTTTCTCCATCAGCTGATAATGCAGCAATTAACAATGAAACTCCTGCACGTATGTCAGGCGATGTCATAACCGTTGGCTTTAACATACTCTTTCTATCCAGACCGATTACCGTTGCCCTGTGTGGGTCACAAAGAATGATTTGAGCACCCATATCAATGAGCTTATCGGTAAAGAATAAACGACTCTCAAACATTTTTTGATGAATCAATACCGAACCCCTAGCTTGAGTGGCTACGACAAGAACAATACTCAACAAATCAGGAGTAAAACCTGGCCAAGGAGCATCTGAAATATTCATTATAGAACCATCAATAAAACTTTCAATTTCATAGTGCTCTTGCGAAGGCACGTAGATGTCATCCCCTTTTCTTTGAAGTTTTATTCCGAGCTTTTTGAAGGTCCCTGGTATGACTCCCAATTCATCATAAGCTACATCCTTAATGGTCAAATCTGATTTGGTCATAGCTGCCAAGCCAATCCAAGACCCTATTTCAATCATGTCAGGTAAAACTCTATGTTCACAACCTCCCAGAGACTCAACACCTTCAATAACCAATAGGTTAGATCCGATACCTGAAATTTTACCTCCCATGCGATTAATCATCTTACAAAGCTGTTGAAGATAGGGTTCACATGCGGCATTGTATATCTTTGTTTCACCCTTTGCAAGACAGGCAGCCATAACAATATTAGCGGTACCTGTTACGGAGGCCTCTTCCAAGAGCATAAATGTTCCCTTGAGTTGTTCGGCATGTATTTGAAAAAATCCGTTTTTGTCGTCGTAATTAAATTCAGCACCAAGTTTTTCGAAACCTATAAAATGGGTATCCAATCTTCTGCGACCTATTTTATCCCCACCTGGGCGAGGTATAGCCGCCTTTCCGAAACGAGCAAGCAGTGGGCCAACAATCATAATGGAACCTCTCAAACGCCCACCTTTCGCTTTAAAATCATCACTGGATAGGTGGTCTAAATCAATCTCATCAGCTTGAAAGCTGTACGAACCTTTGCCTAATTTTTGAATTTTCACTCCCAGGTCACCGAGAATTTCGATGAGCTTATTCACATCAACAATATTTGGGATATTGTTAATGGTTACTTTTTCTGGAGTCAAAAGGACAGCACTCAAAATTTGGAGTGCTTCATTCTTGGCACCTTGTGGTGTTATTTCACCACTAAGCTTTTTACCACCCTTAATCTTAAATGAAGCCATTTTAACTTATTTTCTTTTTCCGTGATTCCTTCCTCGATTATTTTTCTTGTGAGGCCTCTGAACCTTAACTTCTGCAAAGGAAGAAAGTTTAAAAGTCTCTTTCATCTTCAATTGATCCTCTGACATCTGACTGAGATGTTTCAAGATGACTTCATCTTCAACCGTAGACTTATTCCAGGTCAAATAACACTTTTTCATGTGATTTGCTATCGTAAACACAAGAAGATCTTTGTATTCCCCCTCATCTAAGTCTATCGTCCGTTTGATGATAAGCGGTAAAATTTTTCCGTAATGACGCAACTTGATGTTGTTCTCTGAATACTTTAAAGGCTGTGGTTTTTCCTCAAAGCTCTCTTTGGAAGGCTTTTCATAGGGAGAATCAACGTCTAAATTGAATTCTGACATGATAAAAAGGTGATCCCATAACTTGTGTTTAAAATCGGGAACATCTCTTAGGTGTGGGTTCAAATTTCCCATCACTTCAATAATGGATTTTGCCTGATGGTTTCTTTTTTCGCGATCTTCGATAGCAATAATCGAGTGGACCATTTTCTGCACATTCCTTCCGTATTCAGGAATAATTAATTTTGACAAGCTGGTGTTGTATTCCATTCATTCAATTATTTGAGGATGTTGAGTTTTGCGAATTTCGCAAGGAGTGTTTTCTCCCCTACATCCGTAAAGTTAACGCTAATTTTTTTATTGGCCCCAGAGCCATCTAATTTACATATGACACCCACACCGAAGCGATCGTGTTCTACTTTCATTCCGGTTGAATACGTCTGCTCCTTATAATTTCTAGCTTGGATATTCGGATTGATTTTTTTCAAATTCTTTGGAATAAACCTTGGAGCACTATCTTGCTTTGGAGCTTCTTTTTTCTTTGAAGTATTGTATCGTGAAGGAACCTTTGTTTTGTAGTTCGATCCAAAATTTCTGTTTCCGGCATTTCTCGGTGACGACTTGACGTTTATAAAATTTATGTCGAGATATTTTTCATTAATTTCCTCAATGAAACGGCTGGGTTCACAATCAATCAAATTTCCCCAACGATATCGAGTTAGGGCATAACTTAAAGTTGCTCTTTTCTCCGCTCTCGTTAGGGCAACATAAAACAATCGTCGTTCTTCTTCAAGATCTACACGAGCTGTCAAAGACATTTGTGAAGGGAACAAGTTCTCCTCCAAGCCCACAACGTAAACATAGGGAAACTCTAAACCTTTTGATTGATGTATCGTCATCAGTGAAACATGATCACCGTCATCCTCATCAGCTTTCTCTGCATCAGTTAACAAAGCGATATCTTCGAGATAATAGGATAAACTTGTATTTCTTTCCTCCTCCGGTTTTTCATTTTCTTGATTCACAAAATCTTGAATCCCATTGAGCAGTTCTTGTAAGTTTTCAAATCGACTGATTCCTTCAGGAGTTTTATCGACCTGCATTTCTCTTAAAATACCCGATTGTTTCGCTATGTATGTGGCAACTTCAAAAGCATCTTTTTCAGCAACCATCATTTGAAAACTTTTAATCAGTGTTGCAAAATTATCAACCTTTGTTGCGCTTCCGCTATTCAAGCCTACGGAGTCATTCTTAATATCTCCTACAATTGCCCAAAGTGTTTTTTGCTGCTCGCTTGCTGCAAGAGTCATTCGATCGATAGAACTGTTGCCAATTCCTCTTTTAGGATAGTTAATAATTCTTCGCAAAGCTTCCTCATCACGCAAATTTGAAGCCATGCGAAAATAGGCCATCATGTCTTTTATTTCCTTTCTTTGATAGAAAGACAAACCTCCATATATCCGATAAGGAATGTTTCGTTTCCGCAAAGCTTCCTCCATGGTTCGAGACTGTGCATTTGTTCTGTATAAGATCGCAAAATCTTGACTTAATGCTTGCTCACGCAATTTCGTCTCTTGAATACTCGAAGCTACAGAAACTGCCTCTTCACTGTCTGTTGTTGAACGATTAACTTTTATGAGTTCTCCAAGCTGATTAGAAGTCCAAACTTTTTTGTCGAGCTGATCTTTATTGTTACTGATTACACTATTGGCAGCGTTGACAATATTTTGCGTAGACCGATAATTTTGCTCGAGCTTAATGACCTTTGCGTCGGAATAATCCTTTTTAAAATTCAGAATATTCCGAATATTTGCACCACGGAAAGAATAGATACTTTGAGCATCATCCCCAACCACACATATATTTTCATTGAGAGAAGCTAAGGCTTTCACGATCAAATATTGTGAATGGTTGGTATCCTGATACTCATCTACAAGTACATAGTGAAACCGGTGTTGGTATTTATGCAAAACATCAGGGTGGCGAAATAATAATTCGTTGGTCTTCAATAATAAATCATCAAAATCCATGGCTGCAGATTTAAAACACTCCTTGACATACTTTTCGTAAATCATGCCCATTTGTGGACGATGAGCAGCATCATCTTGAGTTTTTAATTCTGCATTGTTAGTATAGGCTTTAACTGTAATTAAGTTATTCTTAAATGAGGATATCCTCGATTGAACAATATTCACCTTGTAGATGTCGGTATCTAAGTTCATCTCTTTGATAATTCGCCGCAACAAAGCTTTCGAATCGTCAGAATCATAAATAGTAAAATTAGATGGATAACCCAATTTGTCTGCTTCGTATCTTAAAATTTTAGCAAATACAGAGTGGAAGGTTCCCATCCATATATTTTTGGCCTCCAAACCCACAATTTTCTCAATACGCTCCTTCATTTCCTTAGCCGCTTTATTGGTAAAGGTCAAGGATAAAATATTGAAAGGATCTACACCTTGCTTGAGCAAATGTACAATCCGGTAGGTTAACACACGCGTCTTACCAGACCCTGCCCCCGCAATAACCATTACAGGACCCTTAGTTTGTTTTACAGCCTTTAGTTGAGACGGATTCAAATGACTCAAATAATCACTCATAGCAGTTCCATAGAAATCTTTAAAATTAGGAGCTCAAAGTTAGTTTTTTTATGGCTCGTAAATGATGTGTTGATAAAATCTAAATCAACAGAATAGCAATTTTAAGCTAGATGAACCGTTCTATATGCTCATTTCGATATGTGATGATTTTAATTTATCTTTGGTTAACTAAATATTAGCATTTTAATAAAAATATAATACCATTTTATCATAAAATAATTTAAATGAAAATTATACATTTTTCTATTGTATGCTTTGCCCTATACATTCCAATATTTGCCCAAGACTGTAACGATGTTAACCTAAATGTCGTGAGCATTGACGAATGCTTACCTGTTGCAGAAATTCAACTGAAAGGTACAGCGCCATCCGGAGCCTCAGCAACTTGGTCTACATCCGCTCAAACTGGAATCAACCTAAACCTTAATAAAGACAATGATTTAGC
>JAQWKY010000045.1 GCA_029247585.1 Flavobacteriales bacterium
GATCAATTTCAACCCAAGGATACCATAGCTTGGTTTTCTAAAAGAGGTGTTGGTCTAAAAACACGGCTGTAACGTTTTAACTCAAGTATTTTAACAAAATCTCGTCCAGAGAAATACTAGTAAGGATAAGTCCTTGTCGTACATGACTTTGAGAATGTGTGAATGTCCACTTATGAATAGCTTGGGCGGATTTTTTTGGATTTCATCTCGAATGAATGGTGAGTACCGTTTAGGATATCCACCGATATGCGTTATCCAGACGTCAACATTTTCGCACATGAAACGCTGATGAAGTGGGCACTCCAGTCTTATTGTTTTGGAATCAATGTTACCATATACGGCTCTAGTAGGCTTTATGGCTTTTAATTGATCCAGCACCGAGACATCCCCAATATCTCCTGCATGCCATATTTCATCACAAGCCTTAAGGTGTTTCAGAATAGAAGCGTCTATATGAGAATGCGTGTCTGACAAGAGTCCTATTCGTTTCATGGGGTATTTTTACATGTTTGCTTCACGCAATTTACTGTTCTTTATTCGAATCTTTGAAGAAGATTGAGAATATTCATCGGACTTAAGAATCAATACTTTTGTGGCTCATTAATCATTAATCTTAGTATTTTTGTTTCAAATTCATGTTTTGAGGTATTTCATCAGTTTGGCATATAAAGGAACCGATTTTCACGGATGGCAAGTTCAGCCAAATGCGATAAGTGTTCAACAGGTTGTTAATGAGGGTTTGTCTGTTCTTATAAAAGATCAGATTACTACTTTAGGTGCGGGAAGAACTGATACAGGTGTTCATGCGAAACAGATGTATGCCCATTTTGATACGAATGTAGAATTTGACTGCGATGAAATTACGTATCGATTGAATGCTTTTCTCAATAACGACGTCGTTATCAAAGCGATCTTTCCAGTTTCTGAGGATGCACATGCAAGATTTGATGCTTGTTCTCGAGTTTATGAGTATTGGTTGATTCAAGAGAAGAATCCTTTTTTGCAGGATGCGGCATGGTTGGTATATGGCACTCTTGATTTTGATGTGATGAATGAGGCTTCAGCCTATTTATTGAATGTAAGTGATTTCACAAGTTTTGCTAAGGTGCATTCAGATGTTAAAACTCATATTTGTGATGTGCGCAATGCGCATTGGGATTTTAAAGATGGAGTTTGGGTTTTCACTATAGAGGCGAATCGGTTTCTAAGAAACATGGTTCGTGCAATCGTAGGTACCCTTGTAGAACTTGGGAAAGGTAAAATTACGTTTCGGCAATTTAAAGACATCGTTGTGAAATTAGATCGGGGTGCGGCAGGTGTATCTGCTCCTGCTAAAGGTTTATATCTCACGGAAGTTGATTATTTAGAAAGAGATTTGAATGGGGTCTAAGCAAAGTAATAAGATTTTTGATTTTAAGCTTTTATCGAGAGTGCTGAGTTTTGTACGACCTTACAAGTTGATCTTTTTTGTGAGCATCTTCTTCAGCATCTCTCTTGGGCTTCTTTCTGTTGCAAGGCCTATTATTATTGAGTATACCGTTGATAATTTCATCATTGGGAAAAACCCTGAGATGTTATTGAAGTATACCCTAATTATGATAGGGTTACTTTTTTTAGAGTCTATTTTCCAGTTTTTATTCGTGTATGTAGCCAACTGGATTGGTCAATCTGTAATCAAAGATATACGAGAGGGTTTGTACAGGAAGATATTATCTTTTCGTCTAAAGTATTTTGATAATACGCCTATAGGTGCTCTTGTGACACGTTCGGTTTCAGATATTGAAACCATTGCAGAAATTTTCTCCCAAGGGGTTTTGGTTGTGTTCAGTGATCTTTTCAAGATTGCCATAATCTTGGTGTGGATGTTTTCTAACAATGTAAGCTTGAGTTTAATTACTCTCGCTGTTTTTCCTATCCTTATTTGGGCTACAAAATACTTTCAAAGGGCAATGAAAAGTGCTTTTGAAGACGAAAGGACAGCTATTTCTCGCTTAAATACTTTTGTGCAAGAACACATTTCAGGGATGAAAATTGTCCAGATTTTCAATCGTGAAGAAGCAGAGCTTGACAATTTCAAAGAAGTAAATGCTACGTTTCGAAAAGCAACGATTAAAGCCATTTGGCATTTTTCAATTTTCTTACCGGTTATAGAGATAATGAGTGCTATATCCATAGGGGCCATGGTTTGGTATGGTGGCTTGAATATACTTTTAGGTGGTGAAGTTACCTTGGGTATGATGATGGCATTTATTCTACTCATTAATATGCTATTTAGGCCTGTACGACACCTAGCTGACCGCATTAATGTCATTCAAAGAGGGATTATTGCTTCGAATCGAGTTTTTAAGATATTGGATACCGATGAGCGGGTTCATTCTAATGGTACCCTGAAATTAGAGCGGGTTCAGGGGAATGTTAAATTTGAGAATATTAATTTCTCTTACGTGGAAGGTGAACCGGTTCTTAGGGATATCAATTTTGAAATTGAAGCCGGAAAAACTCTTGCCCTTGTTGGCGCTACAGGTTCGGGTAAGAGCTCTATCATAAATTTATTACTACGTTTTTACAATATTGATTCCGGTAGTGTGTTTTTGGACGGTAAGGATATTACACGTTATGATGTTCAATCTCTCAGAAGTCATTTAGCCTTAGTGCTCCAGGATGTGTTTTTGTTTTCTGACTCCATCTACAAGAATATTGTCTTGGATAAAGACATAAGCATTGCTAGGGTAGAGGAGGCTTCAAATGCTATTGGTTTAGAAGGTTTCATAGAGCAACTCCCTGGGGGTTATAATTACAATGTTCGTGAAAGAGGAATTATGTTATCTGCCGGACAACGACAATTGATTGCATTTTTGAGGGCGTATGTGTGCAATCCAAGTGTGTTAATCTTAGATGAGGCTACCTCATCAGTAGACGTTCAGACAGAGAGTCTTATTCAACAAGCCATCAATAAATTGACAGAGGGCAGGACTTCCATAGTAATAGCACATCGTTTGGCAACCATTCAGAATGCAGATAAAATATTAGTTATGGACCAGGGGCGGATTGTTGAGTCGGGTACACATGACGATTTACTGGTTAAAAAAGGGTATTATAGTAAGCTGTTTGAGTTGCAGTTTAGCTCTTAACGCCTTTAGGTCGACAGCTTTAGTTTGTAAGTTGTACTGGGTTGAATTTTTCTTGTAAGAATAATCCAGTAGAACTTTCCACACAATTGATGATATCTTCAGGCACCCCCTCAAAGATAAGTTGTCCTCCTTTTTTTCCGCCTTCCTTTCCCAAATCGATAAGCCAATCTGCACATTTAATAACATCCGGATTGTGTTCGATTACTAGAATTGTATGGCCATTTTCAATGAGTGCATTAAATGATTGTAAGAGTTTTTTGATGTCGTGAAAGTGTAAGCCTGTAGTAGGTTCATCAAAAATAAAGAAATGCTGACCCTGACTTTTTCCTTTCCCTAAGAATGAGGCCAATTTAACGCGCTGAGCCTCACCTCCGCTTAATGTAGACGAAGATTGCCCCAGGTTTATATATCCCAGACCTACATCTTGAAGCGGTTGAAGTCGTTTAGAGATTTTAGGTTGTTCCCATTTTTCAAAAAATGAGATGGCTTCATCAATAGTCATTTCCAAGATGTCGGAAATATTCTTATCGTTAAACTTGACTTCTCTTACCTCATCCTTAAATCGTTTTCCTTGACAATGCTCGCATTTCAGATGAACATCAGCCATGAATTGCATTTCGATGGTTACTTCTCCTTCTCCTTGACAATGATCACATCGCCCCCCTTGGGTGTTAAAAGAGAAGTGTTTGGTTTTAAACCCTCTTGTTTTTGATAAGGTTTGTTTGGCAAAGAGCGCTCTAATTTCATCGTATGCCTTGATGTAGGTAACTGGATTAGATCTAGAAGATTTTCCGATCGGATTTTGATCTATAAACTCAACAGATGAAATGTTTTTTACAGCCCCTGATAAGCTGTCAAATTGCCCAGCTTTTGGACCGTACCCCCCCAGAGCTTTGACCAACGCAGGGTAGAAAATAGTTTTTATCAAGGTGCTTTTTCCGGAACCACTTATCCCACTGACTACGGTGAGAACATTGAGTGGAATGGTAACGTCAATATTTTTCAGGTTGTGATGTCGTGCACCTTTAATTTGAAGGGAATCTGTCCAAGTTCTTTTTTGGGGAATATCAATGCTTAAATCACCATTTAGATATTTTGCGGTAAGACTTTCTTTTTCTTTTTGAATTTGTTCGTGTGTTCCGTGAAACATCACTTGCCCACCTTGTATTCCTGCCATAGGCCCCATGTCAATAACTAAATCGGCAGCTTTCATGATGTCTTCATCGTGTTCCACAACAATTACGGTATTTCCAATGTCTCTAAGAGAACGCAATATCTTAATCAATCTTTCGGTGTCTTTGGAGTGGAGACCTATGCTAGGCTCATCAAGAATGTACATAGAGCCAACAAGGCTACTGCCTAGTGAAGTTGCTAGATTAATGCGTTGAGATTCTCCACCTGAAAGCGTTGAGGACCTTCGGTTGATGCTGATGTAGCTAAGGCCTACATCAGTAAGGAATTGAAGTCTGTTTTGGATTTCTTTAAGTAGTCTCCCAGCAATTGCCAGGTCAGCTTTGTCAAGTTTTATATGTTTGAATATTTCAAACAGTTCATCCACGGGAAGATCCACAATTTCAAATATCGAATGGCCTCCTACTTTTACATAGTCAGCTTCTTTGCGAAGACGTTTTCCCTTGCAATCTAGGCAAGTAGTTTTCCCTCTGTATCTTGAGAGTAATACCCGATTTTGAATTTTGTAATTCTTCTTTTCTAATTGAGAGAAAAATTTATTGATTCCTTTGAATTCTTTATTTCCATTCCACAAGAAATCTTTTTGCTTTTCAGTTAGCTCAAAATAAGGCTTGTGAATAGGGATGTCCCATGCTTCAGAGTTAAATACAAGATCGTCCCTGTATTTAGATAGCGTTTCTCCTTTCCAGCAAGCGATAGCATCTTCATAAATCGAAAGGCCTGTATTCGGAATCACCAAGTCTTCGTCAATTCCTACAACACTTCCATATCCCTCGCAAGTTTTACAAGCCCCGTAAGGATTGTTAAAGCTAAACAAATGCATGCTAGGCTCTTCAAAAGTCTCACCATCGGCTTCAAATCGGTTGCTAAAGCTTTTAAGTAGCTTCGATTCGACGAATTCAATAACACATTCTCCTTTACCCTCGTGAAAAGAAGTTTGAATAGAGTCTGCTATTCGTTCTTTGAAGCTGTTTTCGTGTTTAACGCTTACACGATCTATCAGTAGGAAAAATGAATCTCCAAGATTTGTGTTGTTTTCTAAAATCGTTTCAATTCGAATGATTTCATCTTGGTGCTTAACACGTAAATAGCCTTGTTGAAGCAGCATTTCAAGATAAAGTTTGTGGTCTCTACCCTCAAGTTGTGTACGTGCAAGAATATTGACTTTAGCCCCTTCATTCTTACCAATAATATAGTCTACAACGTCTTGAATGCTGTTTTTTTTAACCTCAGAGCCTGAATGGGGAGAGAAGGTTTTTCCGATTCGTGCAAACAACAGTTTGATGTAATCGTAAATCTCAGTACTCGTTCCTACCGTAGATCTTGGGTTTTTTGAGTTTACTTTTTGTTCGATAGCAATCGCGGGAGAAATTCCTTTGATACTATCTACTTCGGGTTTGTTAAGTCGTCCCAGAAACTGACGCGCATAAGAAGAAAGGCTCTCAACATACCTACGTTGCCCTTCAGCATAAAGTGTGTCAAAAGCTAAACTGGATTTTCCAGAACCTGAGAGTCCTGTAATCACAACGAATTTGTTCCGTGGAATGGCCACATCAATGTTTTTCAGATTATGCAATCTGGCTCCTTTGATGAGGATGTGTTCTTTAGGGTTGAGTTTGTCAAATTCTTTCATAGATCTCTTGAGAGCGGCAAAAATGCAAAATTATGAAATTTAATTGCGATAACATTTGAAGAATTGGTATCATTATTGAAAAGTTTGTATATTGTAACAAATTATACAAACAAAACCTATCTGCCTATAGAAGCATTTCTACCTATTACATTTTATTGATGTTTAACCTAAATGGTAGCTTATGCGTGTGCAAAATTTTTCCGACCAAGAACTTATTAGTGCTTTTTTATCTGGAGACTCTTTATCTATTGAACGACTTATTGTTCGTCATAAAGACAAAGTTTTTGGATACATCATGTCCAAGGTGAAAGATATTGACTTGGCCAATGATATTTTTCAAGACGTTTTTATTAAAGTCATCAATAAGCTTCAGGAAGGACGCTATAATGATGAAGGTAAGTTTATTTCATGGGTAATGAGAATTTCTCACAATCGGATTATAGATCATTTTAGAAAGGAGTCTAGAGTGCGAATGGTTCGTTCAAAAGATGACTTTGATATATTTAATGTTTTAGGTGAGGAGTCAGAATCTACAGAGGCCGAAATTGTGCAAAGTCAAGTTTTTGCCGATGTTAAAAAGTTGATTGGTTTCCTGTCTCAAGAGCAAAGAGAGGTTTTAGAGATGAGGTATTATGCAGGAATGACTTTTAAAGAGATTTCTGAAGAATGCGACATCAGTATTAATACCGCTTTGGGAAGAATGCGTTACGCTCTAATGAATCTCAGGAAACTACAAGAAAAGCACCAAATAAATTTAGAGGCATACTAAAATCATAAGCTTTGCCGTTATAGAATAAACTAAAATACGTTCTATGGCAAAAACAATTACGCACTACGACAGAATCGGACTGTCAGATTCCGAGAAAAAAAACAATCAAAACAATACGAGTTCCGCACCCTCAGAAGAAGCTTTGAGATTTGTCTTAGATTATGCCAAATCATCTTCTGTCGTGAAGACAAATGCTATAGATAGCATTGTTGTTTTAAATAACTAATTCATTAAAATTTATCTTTTTATTGTTGATAAATACTGCCTCGTTTGATGCGTTCAAATGAGGCATTTTTTTAAATTTGAAAGTAAGAAAGATGTAAAGCTATGACGAATTTAAAAGAAGGAGATAAAGCACCTGAATTCAGGGCTTTTAATGAAAAAGAACAAGAAGTTTCTTTATCAGATTTTGTCGGTAAAAAGGTGATACTCTATTTCTACCCAAAAGATATGACACCAGGTTGTACCGCTGAGTCATGTAATCTCGGCGAAAATTATACAGAACTTCAGAGCAAAGGATTTGTTGTTTTGGGTGTAAGTCCTGATTCAGTGAAAAGACATCAAAAGTTTATTGATAAATACGATCTGCCATTTAGCTTAATTGCTGATGAGCAGAAAGAAGTCATACGTGCCTACGGCGTTTGGGGGCCTAAAAAATTTATGGGTAAAGAATACGACGGTGTTCACAGAACCACTTTTGTGATTGCTGAAAATGGAACGATTGAAAAAATATTCACGAAAGTAAAAACAAAGGATCACAGTAATCAGATATTAGAATCATACGAGTAGTGACATAAATTGACGCAGCCAGCTTGTTTATTTGTAGCTGTAAAGAAAAAAACTATGGAAAAGGAAAGAGAAGCTAAACTAAAAGCATTACAACTTACAATGGATAAGTTGGAAAAAACCTATGGTAAAGGTGCTGTAATGAAAATGGGGGATGTAGTAGCAGAAGATATTGCTTGTATTTCTTCAGGCTCTTTAGGGCTAGATTTAGCTCTAGGTATAGGAGGTTATCCAAAAGGACGAGTTGTTGAGATTTACGGTCCTGAATCTTCGGGTAAAACCACGCTCGCGATACACGCAATGGCAGAAGCTCAGAAAGCTGGAGGAATAGCTGCATTTATTGATGCAGAGCATGCTTTTGATCGCTTTTATGCCGAAAATTTAGGGGTAAACATTGATGAGTTAATCATTGCACAACCTGATTCTGGAGAGCAAGCCTTGGAAATTGCAGATAATTTGATTCGATCTGGAGCCGTAGATATCATTGTCATTGACTCCGTTGCAGCGCTTACCCCTAAAAGTGAAATAGAGGGTGAGATGGGAGATTCCAAAATGGGCTTACACGCCCGATTAATGTCGCAGGCACTAAGAAAACTTACCGCATCTATTTCAAAAACGGGATGTACTTGTGTTTTCATCAATCAGCTTCGTGAAAAAATAGGTGTGATGTTCGGGAACCCAGAAACAACTACGGGAGGTAATGCGCTTAAGTTTTATGCCTCTGTACGCTTGGATATTCGAAGAAGTACACAGTTGAAAGATGGCGACCAGGTTATTGGTAACCGAACTCGTGTGAAGGTAGTTAAGAATAAAGTAGCACCTCCATTCCGTAAAACAGAATTTGATATTATGTACGGAGAAGGTGTTTCAAAAGCCGGAGAAGTCATCGATTTAGGTGTAGAGTATGGTGTGGTAAAGAAAAGCGGTTCATGGTTCAGTTATGGCGATACAAAATTGGGGCAGGGTCGTGATGCGGTAAAACGCTTACTTCTCGACAACATAGAGCTCGCTGAGGAGTTGGAAGAGAAAATTGTCTCTGAGATACAAAACGTATAAAATTAGAACCCTTCGGGGTTCTTTTTTTGTCAAAAAAAAAAGGAGCCCGAAGGCTCCTTTAACATATTTAGGAAGGTTTGCTTTTTTATTTGCTTACTTTATCCACGATGGCTTTGAAAGCCTCTGGATGGTTCATGGCTAAATCGGCCAAAACCTTACGGTTAAGTTCGATGTTGTTTTTATGAACCGCTCCCATGAATTGAGAGTAAGACATGCCGTATTGACGTGCACCGGCATTGATACGCTGAATCCATAAAGATCGAAAATTTCTTTTCTTAACCTTACGGTCTCTGTAAGCGTATGTTAAACCTTTTTCAACCGCGTTTTTCGCGACAGTCCAAACGTTTTTTCTTCTTCCGAAATAACCTTTGGCAAGTTTGATTACTTTTTTTCTGCGTGCTTTAGACGCAACATGATTTACTGATCTAGGCATAATGTTTAATTTTTTTATACGTAGCGGTTTCTTTCAAAACTCTTAGGTGCTATGTACAGGGTTAATTAATAAACGCTAATTGCGTATTACAAACACAATTGTTGCTTGATGTTTGGTACGTCTGATTCGTGTACCAGACCTGTTTTTGTTAAGTTACGCTTTTGTTTGGTCCCTTTCTTAGTAAGAATGTGACTTTTAAAAGCATGCTTTCTTTTGATTTTACCATTTCCCGTTAGCTTAAAACGCTTCTTGGCACTGGATTTGGTTTTCATCTTTGGCATGATCTGTCCTCTTTATTTCCTAAATATGAGTTCTTATTTCTTTTTTGGGCTGATAAACATAATCATACGTTTACCTTCCAGTTTTGGTAATTGTTCCACTTTTCCGAAGTCTTCTAACTCCTGAGCAAAGCGAAGCAATAATATTTCTCCTTTGTCTTTAAACAAGATCGAACGTCCTTTAAAGAACACGAAGGCTTTAAGTTTAGCACCATCTGACAAGAATTTCTTGGCATGCTTTAGTTTAAAGTCAAAATCGTGTTCATCTGTATTCGGGCCGAAACGAATTTCCTTGATCACCACTTTCGAGGCTTTGGATTTCATTTCTTTCTGACGCATTTTTTGCTCGTACAAGAACTTGTTATAGTCTACAATACGGCAAACAGGTGGGTTTGCTTTAGCAGCAATCTCTACCAAGTCGAGTCCTAGTTCATCAGCGAGCGCGATGGCTTTTCGAGTAGGGTAAACACCTTCTTCTACACCCTCACCAGCAGTAAGACGCACTTCCGGCGCTCTAATTGCTTTGTTAATGTTGTGTGCATTTTCTCTAATGACACGTCCAGGACCTCTACTTCTTCTTCTTCTAATTGCTATGGCTTGTTCCTCCGATAATTTAGTTAAACAACAAATTCGTCAATATTTTCTGTAATTTCTTTATTCGTTAAGGCTGTAAATTCCTCTAAGCTCATACTGCCTAGGTCTTCACCACCGTGGCGTCTTACAGAAACTTTGCCCTCAGCGGCTTCACGTTCTCCAACGATAAGCATGAAGGGTATTTTACGAACTTCTGCATCACGGATTTTACGACCTGTTTTTTCACTACGGTCGTCAATCTCGGCGCGAATATCGGAAATTTTAAGCGAATTTAAAACTTCCTTGCTATAATCCATGTACTTATCACTGATTGGAAGTATACAAACTTGGTCAGGTGTAAGCCACAATGGGAAGTTTCCTCCGCAGTGTTCAAGTAATACAGCGACAAATCGTTCCATTGATCCAAAAGGTGCTCGGTGAATCATGACCGGTCGATGTTTTTTATTGTCAGATCCGGTGTATTCCAATTCAAAACGTTCTGGTAGATTGTAATCTACTTGAATGGTACCCAATTGCCAGGATCTACCCAGAGCATCTTTGACCATAAAATCTAGTTTCGGTCCGTAAAAGGCTGCTTCGCCATATTCTACTATGGTTTTTAAGCCTTTTTTGTCGGCTGAATCGATAATCGCATTTTCTGCCAGATCCCAATTTGAATCACTACCGATGTATTTTTCTCTGTTTTCTTTATCACGTAAAGAAACCTGTGCCGTGAAATCTTCAAATCCTAAAGCCTTAAATACATAAAGGACCAAGTCGATCACTTTTTCAAATTCTTCTTGCACTTGGTCGGGCCTTACAAACAAGTGAGCATCGTCCTGAGTAAACCCTCTTACACGAGTAAGTCCATGCAATTCACCACTTTGTTCGTAGCGGTAAACCGTACCGAATTCTGCGTAGCGCACCGGAAGGTCTTTGTAAGATCGAGGTTTGCTTTTGTAAATTTCACAGTGGTGCGGGCAGTTCATTGGTTTTAAGAAAAACTCTTCACCTTCGTTAGGGGTTTTAATGGGCTGGAAAGAATCTTCTCCGTATTTATCGTAGTGTCCGGAACAAACGTATAGGTCTTTGTTGGCAATATGAGGTGTAATGACAGGTTCGTAACCCGCAATAACCTGTGCTTTTTTTAAGAAGTTTTCCAATCGCTCTCTTAAAGCAGCTCCTTTAGGCAACCACAAAGGTAAACCCTGGCCTACCTTTTGTGAGAAGGTGAAAAGCTCCATTTCTTTACCTAGCTTACGGTGGTCTCTTTTCTTAGCCTCTTCGAGCATTTCTAGATAAGCCGTAAGTTCTTTGTTTTTAGGAAAAGTGATTCCGTATATCCGAGTGAGCTGTTTGTTTTTTTCATCACCTCTCCAGTAGGCACCTGCTGTATTGAGGAGTTTGATGGCTTTAATAAAGCCGGTATTAGGAATGTGAGGGCCTCTACACAAATCAGTGAATTCTCCTTGCTTGTAAAAAGTGATTTGACCATCTTCTAAGTTCTCCAGAAGTTCTAGTTTGTATTCATCATCTTTTTTCTGAAAGTAAGATACGGCATCCGCTTTAGAGATTTCAATACGTTCGAACTGATTTTTTTGACGTGCCAATTCCGTCATTTTTTTCTCAACTTTTGGGAAATGGTCTGAAGAGAAACTGTGTTCGCCAAAATCAATATCGTAATAGAACCCGTTTTCAATGGGAGGTCCAATAGCTAGTTTGACACCTGGGTAGAGTGCTTCGAAAGCTTCAGCCATAAGGTGGGCAGAAGAATGCCACATGGCCATTTTCCCATTTTCATCGTTCCATGTAAGGAGTTTTAGGCTCGCATTATTAAAGATGCCTCGAGTGGCATCCCATACTTCGCCGTCTATCTCTGCTGCCAAAACATTACGAGCCAATCCGCTACTGATCCCCTCAGCAACTTGCATTGCTGTGGTGCCTTTTGGGTATTGTTTAACCGTTCCGTCGGGTAGTGTAATGTCAATCATTGCTTCTTATTTCATGAAATTTTACGAGCGTCTGCAAATATACATTTTTGTCAGTGATTCTAAAGTATATGTGTCTTATTATCGAGAAGCTCTAATTTGTTGATTTTTACTCTGTATTGTCTCTTAAATGTTTCGGCTTTGGAGTGATTTACTCCAAAAACTTTTTGTCGTTCTGTTGATGGATTCCCCCTTTTTATTTAAAGTATCAGTCAATTTAATAGTTGACGGGGGTTTTAGAGTGCTGTATCAGTTATTCGGTCTATAAAAATCTAGTTTTTAGCTTATGAAATTACTTGAAAAGCTTATATTTGATATACAATTAATTTGAATTAATTTGACGATTATGAAAAATAGAACTCTGCCCCTGATAGTGCTGTTGGTGCTATCATGTTTCACTTCCCAAAATGTGAACGCTCAGAATTGTGAAACACCGGCTCCTTATGAAGGGAATACAGGAGTGAATATGACTGTCATGTTGTTGTCGACTTTTGTGGAATCGCTTCCAGTTTCTGGCGATTCTTCATATATAGTTGCCAAAGTAGAATCTGGTATGGTGGTTGGTTCGGCAGAAGTGAACGGGACAGATCAGACGTCAATAGCTATATGGGGTAATGATACTTTTACCACCCAGATAGATGGCGCCACAACAGGTGAAGAAATTTCTTTTCAATTGGTTGATGATTCTGGATTGTATGATTTAGAGTTTATGGAAATTACGTTAAATTTTGCTCCAACGACTTCTATGACCTTTGTTCAAATGGGGATAGCCTCTGTTGGGGCAGTTTCATTCGGGTTGAATTGCTCTTCTTCAGGAGGAATAGTTGTTAACGGATGTACCGATGATTCAGCTAATAATTTCAATACTGAGGCAGTTGAAGATGATGGCTCATGTGAGTATGCGGTTGCAGGTTGTACTGATACTGCTGCATGTAATTACGATGCTGCTGCTACAGAAGATAACACCACTTGTACATTCGCTTCGGTAAATTACGATTGTCAAGGAGTTTGTGTAAACGATACAGATGCAGATGGTGTCTGTGATGAAGAAGAAATCCATGGCTGTACCGATGCTACAGCATGTAACTTTGATAATACGGCTACTGA
>JAQWKY010000088.1 GCA_029247585.1 Flavobacteriales bacterium
CCCTTTACCATACCGACCTCTTCCATGGAAAAATCCATGTTAATTGGAGATTATTTGCTGGTAAGCAAACTCAATTATGGTCCTAATGTTCCCAACACCCCCCTATCCATTCCCTTTATGCATAACACCTTGTTGGGTACCAAAAACAGCCCTTCATACAGCAAAGCTATTCAGTTCGGGTACAATAGGCTCCCAGGTTTTGACAGCATCAAAAATAACGACATTGTCGTCTTTAATTATCCGGTAGATGACATGCAGGCGAACATGCCCTTCGACAAAAAAACCAATTATGTAAAACGCTGTGTTGGGATTGCAGGTGATTCTTTAGAAATTATTGATCAAAAAATATTTATAAACGGTAAAGAACAAGCGTTACCAGACAGATCACACGGACAATTCAGCTACATAGTTACGACCAATGGCAGTGGTTTTAGAAAAAAATTTTTACTGGAAAACGAAATCACAGAAGTTTATCCACTTCATGAATATCGATTTGAGTTATCCGATGAAGAAGTTTTACTTTTTAAAGAGCAACCCTACATCCGAAATGTTGACCTCATAGAAAATCAATTGGATTCGAACACTTATAAAGTCATTACTCAAGGTGTTAAATTAAACCCAAATGTTTTGAATACATACAAGGGGACCAAAAGTGAAAACAACTTGTACTTAATGATGCTTACGGATGAAAATGCCAAAAAACTTTCTACTTTATCAAACGTAAAAAGTGTTCGTAAGCCCGAACTCTTAGCCAGTCAAAAGGGAAGCATCATGTTTCCAAAAGGAAACGACTACAACTGGACAACAGATAATTACGGCCCTGTATACATTCCGAAACAAGGGCATTCCATTGAGCTTTCAGAAAACAACCTACAGCTTTACCGAGACATCATCAAAAACTACGAAGAAAATCGTTTAGAAATCAAAGAGGATGGAATTTACATAAACGATACTTTAAGCACAGAATACACGTTTAAAATGAATTACTATTGGATGATGGGAGACAATCGTCACAACTCTCTTGATTCTCGATTTTGGGGGTATGTTCCAGAAAACCACGTGGTCGGGAAACCTGTATTTAATTGGATGAGTATTGACCCTAACAAATCCGGATTTGACAAAATTCGATGGAATCGATTGTTTACAGTTATTCACGGTGAAGGAGCGCCAAAATCATATCTCGTACATTTCTTGGTATTCATAGCACTATGGAATATTGCATCCAGATACCTTCAAAAGAAAAAAATTTAGAGCTTTGAAAACCTTCAAATTAGCGCTTTTTATTGCATTTGCTGTACTCATAAAACACTGGGTGTTTCAACCCATAATGATTACCTCAGACAGCATGAGTAATACCCTACAAAGAGGAGACTATACCCTTTTAAATCAGTGGCAAAAGCCTTTTCTCGGAAACACAATTCAGGTAAAGAAGAATCAAGTCCTTGCTTTTCACTACCCCTTAGATAAAGGAGCAATTAAAGACAAAATTGTCTACATCAAAAGATGCGTGGGTTTGCCTGGGGACTCTCTTATTGTGAAAAATGGAAAGATTGAAAAAAACGGAATCCTGAAATTGAAATTTGACTACATCGTAAATGACCCAAACCATCTGATCAGTAAAGACCTTCTGAAAAAAACAAACCTGGACCTGGAAGCGAAAAAGCTTAACAATCTATGGTTGTTGAGCTTAGATGAAAAACAAATTAAAATGCTTGCGGATATAGCGCCATCGCTAAAGCCAAAAAAAATAAGCCAACACAAAAATGAATTCGATCCCTCTATTTTCCCTTCTGACACCTTAAGAAAATGGAATCGTGATTTTTTCGGGCCTGTTTACATCCCAAAATCTGGAGATCAAATAAGGCTGGATAAAAATCAGATTAGTCTCTACAAAAAAATTATTGAGACATACGAGAATCACACCCTAGAAGTCAAGGGTTCTTATGTGCTTATTGATGGAGAAGCTACTGAAACATATACCTTCAATCAAAATTACTATTTTTTCATGGGGGACAATCGACATCAATCACAAGACTCTAGACACTGGGGGTTTGTTCCGGAAAATCACTTGATTGCAACTTGTAATCGAGTACTTTTCAATATTGACAATCCTTCTACTAAACGAATATTTAAGTCCATAGAATAGATGTCTAAGAAAATCATATTGAGCGCACATTACTTCCCTTGTATAGCCTACTTTGCCTACTTGGTGAAGCATCCCTCAGCCCTCATTGATTTAGGAGAACATTTTACAAAACAATCGTACCGAAACAGATGCATCATCTATACCTCAAACGGTCCTCTAACGATGAGCATTCCCGTTATCAAGAAGAACAATACCCCGATGAAAGATGTTCGCATTGACACCAAAGAAGATTGGAAAACCAAGCATTGGAGAGCAATAAGCTCTGCCTATAGTTCCAGTCCTTTTTTTGAATTTTATTGCGATAATCTGAAAACAATACTGTTCAAAGATTATACGAAGCTCATTGATTTGAATACATCGCTCCTCAACCATTTATGCTCAGAATTAGAGATTCCAAAGCAATTTCAACTCAGTGAAACGTATATAGACTCAACCGATTCAGAGACGGATTTAAGAGGCACTTTACATCCTAAAAAACCCATTTTACAAACAGCTAATTTCCCGAGGTACATACAAACCTTTGAGACAAAACACGGCTTCCAAAAAAATTTAAGTATTCTCGACTTACTTTTTCACGAGGGCCCCGAAAGCAAAAGCTACCTCATTGAGCTCTTGAAATAAGATTTCAATAAGAGCCAAAGGAAACTCCAAACAAACTACAATCTACTTAGGCTAAATAGTATATTTGCAGCATGGGAAGACATCGAAACAAAAGACTTTTTAAAAAAGGGCAGCGTATTGAATTGGACATCATTGATTTAGCCTATGGTGGAAAAGGAATCGCTAAAATTCAAACGGAAGAAGGCGAATTTGTTTGCTTTGTCGAGAATTCTCTCCCTGGACAAAAAGTATTGGCTTCCGTTCAAAAATGCAAAAAGAAACACGCAGAATGTAAGTTGGTCGAAATTTTAAAAAAATCGGATGCAGAAATTGAAATTCCGTATCAGATTATACCCGGTGCTCCCTATGCACAACTACCTATAAATATTCAAGAAAGTAACAAAAAGAACACTTGTTTTCAGCTGTTTAAACGAATTGGAAACATCGACAATGTAGCGGATTACTTTGATGAATTCATAAGCTCACCATCCGTATGGCATTACCGAAACAAGATGGAATACTCCTTTTCTGCCATTCGTTACGACTTTGATCTTAAATCTGATGTGGACGATTTCGCACTGGGCTTCAAACATCGCGGAACTTGGTGGATGGTTGAAAACCTAGACAGAGACTCTGGTCTATTTGATGAAGACCTTGAAAATGCATTCCCAAAATTAAAGGCCTATTTTGAAGATACTGATTTAGCCCCCTGGCATCCTCCAAAAAAAGAAGGATTTTACAGATTTCTGGTGGCACGTAAATCATACGCAAACAATCAAATCTTGTTAAATCTGGTAACTACCTCTGATGAGCTACATCGATTTAATACATCGGCATTCGTCGAACTACTAAAAACAATATTAGGAGAGCGTTTTGCAGGCTTATTACACACCATCAATGATAGTGTAGGTGATCGTATCCAAGCAAGTGAAGGAAGTTGTAAACTTGTTTATGGTAGTGACAAAATCATTGAAAACATATTGGGATTAGACTTTGAAATTAGCATGCAAAGTTTCTTTCAGACCAATCCGAAATGCGCAGAAAAACTTTATCAAAAAGTCGTTGATTACGTTCTTGAAACGGATGAAAAACAAGACGTTATTATGGACTTGTTCTGCGGTACAGGAACCATAGGTCAAATTCTAGCAAACCAGATTCCTGAAGCAGAAGTTATTGGAGTAGATATTGTTCCTGAAGCTATTGAAGATGCTAAGGAAAATGCCAAAAGAAACTCCATCAAAGGTTTGAAATTCTTTGCTGCTGATGTGGGTAAATTCTTGCAAGAATTCCCTCAATACGTAAACAACATCTCTACCGTTGTTTTAGACCCACCTCGTGCTGGAATCGCCCCAAAAACACTCAAAAAAGTCGTACAATTAAACGCCTCTCGAATTGTTTATGTATCGTGTAATCCGGCTACTCAAGCCAGAGACACAGACTACCTGCTGAGTGTCGGCTATCAGCTGAAAAAACTAAGCTTTGTTGACCAATTCCCCCACACCTCTCATGTAGAAAGCATTGCATTATTTGAAAAAGGTATAAAGTACTAGGTATTAAATACTTAAACGTCTTTATACTTGGCACCTAGTACTTGATACTTTAAAGGTTTTCAATCACCATTGCTGAGGCACCACCTCCTCCATTACAAATACCTGCAGCACCATATTTACCCCCGTTTTGTTTTAACACATGAATTAATGTAACCACAATACGAGAACCTGAACTTCCTAGAGGGTGACCTAAAGAGACTGCTCCCCCATTTACATTTACCTTATTGGGGTCTAAACCCAATTTCTGAACATTGGCAAGACCAACTACAGAAAATGCCTCATTAAGTTCCCAATAATCAATAGCGTTCATTTCTAAACCGGCTTTAGCCACGGCAATAGGTACAGCTTTAGCGGGTGCGGTAGTAAACCATTCCGGTTGTTGAGCCGCATCAGCATAAGAATGAATCTTAGCCATAGGCTTGATGCCCAATTCAGAAGCTTTATCTGCAGACATTAAAACCAAAGCAGAGGCTCCATCATTCAGAGTAGACGCGTTTCCAGCCGTCACAGTTCCTTCCTTTTTGAAAACAGTACGCAGTTTTAAAAACTTCTCCTTATTAATGTTCTTATACTCCTCATCTTCAGAAACAACAAGAGCATCACCTCGTCTTTGAGGCACTTCTACAGGAACAACTTCATCAGAAAAACGCCCAGAACTCCATGCTTTAGCAGAACGCTCGTAAGAAGTTAAAGCAAAATGATCTTGTTCTTCCCTAGAGAAGTTCATTTCTTCGGCACATTTCTCGGCACAAACACCCATGTGTACTTTGTTGTAAACATCGGTAAGACCATCTTTCACCAAACCGTCAATAATGGCGCCATCACCCAAACGATAGCCCTTACGAGCTTTATCCATATAATAAGGCACCAATGACATATTCTCCATTCCTCCGGCAATAACGACATCATTGTCACCAGCCTTAATGCTTTGAGCTGCTACCATTAGGGCTTTCATACCTGAAGAACAAACCTTATTAAGGGTCGTACAAGGAACATCATCTGGAATTCCTGCTGCTAAGGCAGCTTGTCGTGCAGGAGCTTGCCCTAAATTGGCCTGTATCACATTGCCCATAATCACTTCTTGAACCAAAGAAACATCTAAGTCTATTTTATCCATAGCTCCTCGGATGGCTATTGCGCCAAGAGTTGGCGCTGTTAGTGTGGAAAACACCCCACCGAAACTCCCCATTGGCGTTCGAACCGCAGAAACAATAACAACCTCTTTCATGTACTTATTTTTTTAGTTTAAAATTAGGAAACAATCGCATTAAACAATTTCTATTTATAGTCACTAAGTTACAAAAATGAAGCCTTAATTACGCACAAATTAACTTTGCAAGGATTACAAATTTGTTTAAGTTCGTAGGAAATGTATGATCAATGAAAAAAGTATTCGAACTTATTAGAAATCAGCATAGCTCAATTTATAGACTGGCTCTTTTTATTTTAGCAATTGGTATTGGTGTTTACATCATGCCAAGAAAAAAAAGCTTTAAATATGAGCCCATTGAAGGAAAGCCATGGCCTCATGAAAATCTAATTTCAGACGTGGAGTTTTCCATCCGAAAACCCATAGAGAAAGTCAATGCCGAAAAACAACAAGTTCAAAAACAAAAATCATTCTTTTTTACGCTAAACCAAGAAAGACAGAAGGAAGCGACCGAAAAATTAAACTATGGACTGGAGCGATTCGCTTCAAATAAACTGGAAAACAAACCCGTATTACGAAGTGAAAAAGAACACCAAAAATACGTTACAGAACTCCAAAAAAAGATAAAAACCGTTTGGGCGAAAATTTATAAAAAAGGAGTCATACAAAACACGATAAACATTGTAGACAAAGATGGTAACTATGTCGTTTATGTAGATACAGGTGATGGTTCCGACGCTAAGTATCTGAGTAAATTCTTTACCATTAATCAAGCGACAGACCTCATCAAAAAAATCAATATTTCTGATGAAGATGACTACAAAGAATCGGTTAACTTATTAATAGAAGCCCTGACTCACAATATCCTGTTTGACGACCATGATACCGAAATACATCTAGAAAATGAATTAAAGAAAATTTCAAGCGTTAGTGGTAAGGTTGAGGTTGGCGAACTTATCGTTTCCAAAGGAGAGTTGTTAAATGAGAAAACCTACCTTAAAGTAATTTCCTACCAAAGTGAGTTCGAAGGGAAACAAATCAGTGAACGAGACAATCGTTTGATCCTCGTTGGCCAAACCCTCTTGATTAGCTTGTGTTTCTTAATCATCTTTCTATTCATGATGAAAAATAGAACAAGTCTTTTTAAAGATACGAGTGCCCTAAAATTCATCCTCCTTAATGTCATCTTATTTCTTGCACTCGCCCGTTTCTCCTTATTTTTCACAAATACCTACCTCATTTATGTAGTTCCCTTTTGTGCACTTCCATTAGTCATCAGGTCCTTTTACGATTTGAGGTTGGCCCTGTTTGTTCATACCATAACCATTGTATTGGTGGGATGGTTAGCACCTGATCCTTTTCACTTTGTCTTCATCCAGTTGATGGCAGGTATCTTATCTGTACTCACCATTGAAAATCTATACAAACGCTCGGATTTATTTATATCCGTGGGTAAAATTGCCATTGTGTATTTCATCACATTTATGGGAATCTCCATGATTACAAGAATGGATGTTTTTGGTCAAGATTTCATCGTTTATGGATTCCTGCTCATCAGCGCCTTTTTGACGCTATTCACCTACCCTCTTGTATACATCTATGAGAAGTTATTCTCATTGGTATCCGACATCTCCTTATTGGAGTTGGCAGACACCAATCATCCTCTTTTAAAAGAGATGGCTGAGAAGGCTCCGGGTACCTTTCAGCATTCATTACAAGTGAGTAGCTTGGCTGAACAAGCGATCATGGAAATTGGAGGTAATGCCCTTTTGGTTCGAGCAGGAGCCCTATATCATGACATAGGTAAGGTTGACAACACCCTATTTTTTATTGAAAATCAGATGGCTGGAATCAATCCACACGATGAACTCTCTGCAGATGAAAGCGCTAAATTGATTATTTCGCACGTCATCAAAGGCATTGAAAAAGCAAAAAAACACAATCTACCCGAACAAATCATTGATTTTATCAGAACGCATCACGGTGATGGTATGGTTCAGTATTTTTACCGTCAATACGTGAAAAAGTTTCCAGACAAAATGAACGAAACGGAAATGTTTCGTTATCCGGGCCCAAAACCCTTTTCTAAAGAGACAGCTGTATTGATGATGGCAGACTCTGTAGAGGCAGCTACGCGAAGTTTGGCGGTGAAAAATTCAGAAAACGTAAGCGGAATGGTGGAGAAAATTATTCAAAACCAAATGAATGATGGGCAGTTTAATCACGCATCTATAACCCTAAAAGAGATCGATATCATTAAAAAGCTATTCATCAAAAAACTATTGAATATTCACCATTTACGGGTTGAATATCCGAGTTGATGACCGCATAACTATGTCCCTAATCGATTGTTCTTCAGAGGCGACAAAAAACTATTAAAAAAGGTTTGTTTCCTTAAAAATAGGAAACTATATTTGCACACCTTAATTGGTAAGTGTTCTTTAAAACTGGAGAGGTGGCTGAGTGGCTGAAAGCGGCACCCTGCTAAGGTGTTATACTCGTAAGGGTATCGGGGGTTCGAATCCCTTCCTCTCCGCATATATTTAGTAAAAAATTTCGGGGTGTAGCGTAGCCCGGTTATCGCGCCTCGTTTGGGACGAGGAGGTCGCAGGTTCGAATCCTGCCACCCCGACGAAATTTTTATCTTTGAAGGTGTTTCAGTTATTCCCAAATTACCTGAAACACCAGAAAAACAACCCATGATTATGGGCTAGTAGCTCAGCTGGATAGAGCACCTCCCTTCTAAGGAGGCGGTCGCAGGTTCGAATCCTGCCTGGCTCACAAAAGAAGTTCTGCAGAAATGCAGAACTTTTTTGTTTTTCATCAGTTTGAAATTTATTTTATAACGGGAGAAAAACAAAAAAGTAGGCATGCGCAGCATGTGAACTTCATGTTTGGCTAAAGTTCCTTAGTTAGGATCATGAAATAATCCTGTCGGGCTCACAAAAAAAGTTCTGCATTTCTGTAGAACCTTTTTTCGTTTTATAAACCTGTAATTACAGCCCCAGACGAAATCTTTATTTCCCGAAGATTTCCTCGATAGCTTCACGTGTTTTAGGGTGTTTGAACTGAAAACCGTTTTCAATCAATTTATTTGCAGACACTCGGCTGCCATTCAATAAGATCGTTGCCATCTCTCCAAAAATCAGAGACAAGAGAAAAGAAGGAACATTAGGCAACCACAAAGGTCTATGTAAAACCTTGGCCAATAACTTCGTTAAATCTCTGTTTGTAATTGACTCTGGAGCTACTCCATTGTACACTCCTGCAGGTAATTGATGCTCCACAAGCTGTGTATAAACAGCACACAAGTCATCCAGATGAATCCAAGGCATGTATTGCTTACCGCTCCCCAAAGACGAGCCAATACCCATAAGAATCGGTTTCGTCATTTTGGGTAAAGCACCTCCTTCATTCGTCAAAACAATCCCCGTTCGAACTTTCGAAACAGAACATCCTAAATCTAAAAATTGATCTGCTGCCAACTCCCAAGCCATTGACAATGCCCCTAAAACATCATCTGCACAATCAGCCTCTTCCGTGAATACTTCCTCCGAAGTAGCAGCCCCATACCAACCAATGGCAGAAGATGAAATGAATGACTTCAATGGAATTTTACACTCCTTTACTTTTTCATACAGAAATTGGGCACTAGCAACTCGACTGGAATAGATTTCCTCCCATCGTTGCTTCGTCCACCTTTTTTCTGCAATATTAGCCCCAGCCAAATGAACAATAGCCTCAACACCGGACAGAGCATCAGCATCAATTTCTTTACGATTCGGATTCCATAAATATTGTGTAACGGTTGATTTTGAATCCAGTCTCCTGGTTAAAATTGCAACTTCATGACCTGCATCTTGCAAAGATTGAGTCAGAACCTTTCCAATCAATCCACTACCCCCTGTTATAAGTATCTTCAAAATCTTTCCGTTTATTTCGTTTTACGAATATATTTGCGCTGATTTTATAAGCATTACAAAATTACTAAAAATGAATCTTAACAAAGAGGTCAAGAGTATTTCCGTAAAAGAACTTTCAGAATACATTAATTCAGGAAAAAAGATTCCTATTATTGACGTAAGAGAGCAATTTGAATGGGAAGTCTGTCGTATTGAAGGAACCAAAAACATTCCGATGAGCAGACTGACAGAATCTATAGAGCACATGCCCAGTGATGAATCTACCGTAATTATGTGCCACCACGGTGTACGGAGTTTAAACGTCATCCATTATCTAGAGACCAAAGGATACGATAAACTTATCAATCTGGAAGGAGGTATTCATGCTTGGGCACTTGAAGTTGATCGGGGGATGGCCAAGTATTAAGGCCTAATTTTAGAGGATTTAATAGATGCGAACATCCAATAAAACTTCCTCACCCACCTCATCATTCAACATCTTTTTAATTTTTTCTCTTGCATAACTAAGCTCTTGTTTGAGCGCAGCATTGTTCAGCTGAACAAATAAGATTCGCTTTTCAACTTCTATACTTACGGTATATTTCGTCACGGAAGGTCCCATAAGCTTGTCCCAACAAGTAACTATGTGTGCTTCATTAAACTTTGAGGTAATGTCATAGTTTTTCAGAAGCTCTTTAATCACTTCGCCCAGTGTCTGTTCTTTAGCTCGTCTCATTGAATTTCTCCATCAATAACGTCAAAAATCTTGTACGAATCATCAATCTTTTTGACAATAACCTCGGTGCGTTCCTTGTGGGTGTCGGTGATAAAAATTTGCCCAAAATGATGTTCTGATACCAATCGCACAATAGACTCCACCCTTGTGTCATCTAATTTATCAAAAATATCATCCAAAAGCAATAGGGGTTTGGAGCCTAAAAGATTTTTAAGAAAATCAAATTGAGCGAGTTTCAAAGAAATCAAATAGGTTTTTTGCTGTCCTTGAGAGCCTTGTTTTTTAATCGGAAAATCTCCTATTTTAAAGAGTAAATCATCTTTATGAACACCACATGAAGTATACTGCAACACCTTGTCTTTATTGAGATTTTTCTCAAACAAGGCATTCAAATCTGCATCATTTAATTGAGACTTATAAGATAAACTTACGACCTCTTTAGTTCCTGATATTGCTTGATAATACTTCTGAAAAATTGGGTTAAACTTTCCCATAAAATCACTGCGCTTGGCATAAATCTTTTCAGCCAAATCAATCAGCTGTTCATTATAAATACCAAGTGTTTCTGGGTCGTAGGTCAAATTGGATGCAAAATATTTCAAAAGCGCATTTCTTTGGGAAAGTACTTGATTGTACTTCATGAGATGCTGCAAGTAAATTTTATCGGACTGAGAAATGACACCGTCCATAAACTTTCGACGAGTTTCGCTCCCTTCGATGATCAAATTTCTATCTGCAGGAGAAATCATAACCAGTGGGAATAAGCCAATGTGGTCTGCCAGCTTCTCGTATTCCTTTTTATTGCGTCTAAAAACTTTCTTATGCCCTCTTTTAACACCACAAAAAACATGGTCTTCTTGATCATTACGCTCAAAAAAGGCCTCGACAGCAAAAAAAGGTTTTTCATGTTGAATGTTTTGGCTATCCATAGGGTTAAAATAGCTCTTACAAAAGCACATGTAGTAAATAGCATCTAATAAATTCGTCTTGCCAACACCATTGTTTCCTACAAAGCAATTGATATTGGGTGAAAAAGTCAATTGAGCTTCTTCGTAGTTCTTAAACGAAATTAAAGAGAGGTTTTTGAGATGCATTAAATTTAATTTGCGTAAAAATAAGACCTGAATTTAGATTTATAGCGTTGATTTGAGAATTTCTTTTATTTTTGTCCATCAATAAACTATAAAAGCAGTAAAATGGCTGACGATAAAAACCAAGCACAAGAACAACTAAAGTCGATTGAGGAAAATCTTACGAAAGCTGAGGTATATGTAGAAGACAATAAGAATAACCTGATGGTTATTGTTCTTGCTATAGCCATAGGCTTTAGTGGATTCTTCGCCTACGACCGATTTTATGTTCAACCCAAAGAAAATAATGCAAGTACAGAAATGTACATGGCTGAAAAGAATTTTGGACTTAGTAAATTCCAAGAAGCTCTCGATGGTGACGAGCAATTTGCCGGGCTTCTAGAAATCATTGACAGCTACGGGGGCACCAATGCCGCTAATTTAGCTGAGTACTATGCGGGAATCTCCTACTTAAAGCTAGGTGATGCAACAAGTGCGATTGAACATTTAGATAATTTCTCTTCAGACGACGAAATTCTTGCTCCTATTGCAAAAGCTGCTATTGGTGATGCCTTTTCTGAATTAGGACAAAATGAAGAAGCTTTAAGCTACTACATCAAAGCTGCAGAATTGAGAACCAATGATTTTACAACACCTATTTTCCTTATGAAAGCTGCTAATGCAGCATTCACACTAGGAGATAAAGAAAATGCATTGCTCTTATACACGCGTATTAAAAATGAATTTGCATCTTCAAATGAAGGTCAAAAAGTTGACAAATACATCGCAAAAGTAAGCGCTTCAAACTAGTATATGGCTACAACAAACCTATCCTATTACGATAAAGAAACAATCCCAAACGCAGCCGGTCTGCGCTTTGGGATTGTTGTTTCTGAATGGAACAAAGAAATCACCGAAGGACTCTACAAAGGAGCTCATGAAGCCCTTATCGAAAATGGAGTGGCCCAAGAAGACATCATTCGCATTAACGTACCCGGTAGTTTTGAACTCACCTATGGAGCCAACCTATTGGCAGAAACAACCGATGTAGACGGCATCATTACGCTTGGATCTGTTATTCAGGGTGAAACCAAGCATTTTGACTTTGTTTGCCAAGGCATCAGCAACGGCATCACTCAACTGAACATTACCCTCGATATTCCTGTTATTTTTGGTGTACTTACCGACAATACGATGCAACAAGCCATCGACAGGTCAGGAGGTAAATTGGGTAACAAAGGGGTGGAATGTGCTATTGCAGCCATCAAAATGGCTTCCATCAATCAAATTCTCAGGGCTGAGGATTAACATTACCGATCCATTATTTTCTTGAATTTACTGAATATCCGCTGCATCAGGCGTAAATCTTCGGTAACAATTTCTGCGGTTCCACTCATCTCGGGTTTAAATTCCAATTCTTTTTGATAGGTACTTACCAAACCATTGGTTAATGCAATTTTTGCCAGATAGACACTCTGATTGGCGGAGACATCTCTGTTCGGCATTTGCATCACTTCAACGACTTTTCCCTTAACCTGTCCGTATTCGTGGTAAGGATAATGATCTAATTTTATGTGGACCTGCTGTTCCGGCTTCACCTTTCCAAACCCCTGAGAAGGAATTTTAAGATACCCCACAAACTTGTTGTTGTCGGGAATAATGGCAAAAAGGGGTGTTCCGGCCTGAATAAACTGGTTTTGAGAAAAGTTGGATAGATAGCTTACCTTACCCGTAAAAGGAGCTCTTAACACGTAATTTTGCTCCCAGGAGAAAATAAAGTTTTTCAGATTGTTTATGCCTGACTGAATGCCCTCTTTTAGTTTTCGTTCTTTTTCGGCAAACTCATAATTCAAGTCCTGTCCTTGTTTTTCGTATTCGGCAATGGTAATTTTATTGTGAACGTAGGATTTTTTCAAATTATCCAACTCCTGTTGACTTCGCAGCCATTCCGTTTCTTTAGTGTAAAAATCCATTTTAGAGATCATCCCCTTTTCGTACAATTGCTTATCGGCCTGATATTTTTGTTTAGCATTCCGCAAATTCCTCTCAAATGCCGCAATTTGACCATTGCTAATTTCTGCTAGTCTCTGGTAGTAGTCAATCTGTTTATACAGGTAATCCATTTTAACCTTCTTGAAATTATTCGTCTTAAAATCCTCATACGCTTTTACTAAGGATTTTAAATTGTTGTATTCAGATTGTATCACACCAAACACAAAATCAGAATCATTAAAAACGATTTCATTAATCGCTTCTGAGCTTTCTGAAAGAAATACCATTTCCACCTGAGAGATTGTCTTTTGCAGGTAAAGTATCGACTTTTCATTCAGTGGATTCTCTAGTTCAGCAATAAAATCACCTTCTTGAACAAAGGCTCCTTCACCGGCGTAAATTTTCTGTAGTTGTCCACTACTTTTAGTCACCAATTTAATCGGAGGCGCTTGAGTAGTCAGCATTATTTTCCCTGTAATAACATCGGGGTATTTAATGAACCACGACAGAAAAACAAGCATTGCGATCAAAGCAAAGATTAGACTTATCCCCCAACGGATCATCCAGTTTGGAACGTGACATAGTATCTCCTGAACCTCATCACTACGAATGTTCTCTAATTGAGAATTGTCATTTTCTAATTGAGAATTGACAATTGAGAATTGAGAATTCTTTTTGGTTTCAATTTGCTCAGTACTCATGTTCTATTTTTTAATTGTCCATTGTCAATTGACAATTCTCAATTATTTCCTGTTTTTAGTTGTTTTTATTATTGCCGTAAGCAGTTTAATTAATTCATCTGCCTGTGCTATTAATTTTAGATGCAACTCATTATTTAAATAAGCTGATTGATGCAAGAGTTCAATCCAATAATGCGTTTCATTCGCCTCTTTAAGCGAGATGGATAACTTATGAATAAAGTCTGCTTTACTTTCTGCCTGTTCAGCTTCCCGGATCAATGCTCCTATGGCAGTACCACTTCTTAGAAACTGCTTTGATAAAATATACTCCCTTTTCTTATGGACAAGCATTTTATAGGTATTCACAACAATCAGTGCAAAATCAAAACTCTTATCCTTAACTACATTTTTTCTCATCATCAATTATCCATTATCAATTGTCCATTATCAATTGTCCATTGTCCATTATCAATTGTCCATTAATTAAGCTCCAACTGATTTTTAACCAAGGAGTAGTACGTCCCTTTCAGATTCACCAGGTCGGTATGCGTACCCTTTTCAATAATTTTCCCTTTATCCAGCACCACAATTTGATCGGCATTTTTTACGGTACTCAGACGGTGAGCAATGACAAGGGCCGTACGATCTTTAAAAAAGTTATTTAAATTCTCCATGATGACACGTTCGTTTTTCGCATCTAAGGCGCTGGTCGCCTCATCAAAAAAGATAAACTTTGGATCTTTATACACGGCACGGGCAATTAACAGGCGCTGCTTTTGCCCGGTACTCATCCCCACGCCCTCCATCCCTATTTTGGTATTGTAACCAAGCGGTAAGGTTTCAATAAACGCTTTAATATTGGCTACATCAACGGCCTGACTTAAGCGTTCTCTATGGATCTGATCTTCACCAATAGCGATGTTATTGGCTATGGTATCATTAAAAATGTACCCTTCCTGCATCACTACACCGCATTGCGCCCTCCATGAACTTTGAGAAACCGTATTCAGATCATAATTGCCAATGGCGATCTTTCCGGCATTGGGTTCATAAAATTTGAGCAACAACTTCATTAAAGTCGTTTTACCACTCCCACTTGCGCCTACGATAGCCGTAATCTTATTGGCCGGAATGCTGAGACTTAGATCTTTGATCACCTTTTCAGTGCCTCCTACATACCTGTAATCGATATTTTCCAATTGAAAGTCTGAATCTAAAGGGACCTCATGTATTTTTTCTTCATATATATCCTCTTCATCCTTTCTATTGTGAATTTCTGACAAGCGTTCTAAGGCAATTTTCGCATCCTGGACAGAATACACAAAACCGATAAGTTGTTGAATGGGACTATTTAACTGACCAATAATGTAAGAGATGGACATCATCATACCCAGAGTAATTTGACCGTCTATCACCAACTTAGCAGAAAAAATACTGATAAAGATATTTTTGATCTCATCGATAAAACCAGAACCTGTGGACTGAGTTTGCTCCAGAGCCAGACTTTTCATAGAAATTTTAAACAAGCGCGCTTGCAAAAACTCCCAAGCCCAACGCTTTTGTTTTTCTGCATTATGCAGCTTTATTTCCTGCATTCCATTGATGAGCTCCATCACCTTACTTTGCTCATCACTCATTTGAGAGAAACGCTTGTAATCCAGTTCCTCTCGTTTTTTCAAAAACAGCAGAACCCACAAAAAATAGAGAATACTTCCCGTGAAAAATATTCCAAATATTCTCAGGTCATACCAAGCCAAAACGGCTCCAAAAACAATCAGATTGAATAAGGAAAACAAAACGTTTAAAGATTCCGTGGTCAGCAAATTTTCAATGCGCTGATGATCGTTAATACGTTGCATGATATCTCCAGTCATCTTTACATCAAAAAAGGCGATGGGAAGATTCATCAGTTTGATAAAGAAATCGGATATGAGCGAAATATTAATCCGGGTACTTAAGTGCAATAAGATCCATCCCCTAATCAATTCTATGGCTGTACTACCGAAAAAAAGAAAAACTTGAGCAATTAAAATAAGGTAGATGAAATGAATATCCTGATTTTGGATCCCAACATCGACCACACTCTGTGTTAAAAAAGGAAAGATCAATTGCAACAAGCTCCCTGCAAGCAAACCAATAGCTAGTTGCAGCATAAATTTTTTATACCGAAACAAATACTGATACAAAAAAGAAAAGCCCTTTCGGGCTTCTATATCATCCACCTCGGTATGTTTTAATTTTGGGGTGGGTTCCAGTAATAAGGCTATGCCCTCTTCGGTGTGTTGATGGGCATGATCACCCATCCAATTTTTTATAAACTCTTCTTCGGAGTATTCCAGAAGTCCGTATCCCGGATCGGCTACTTTAATGATGTATCTCGCATGACTAGCCTGTCCATTTTGTGATGCAGTTCCTTTTTTCACTCGAAACCGCTTCTTTTTAACAATATCATACACCACAACAAAATGATGCTGTTGCCAAAACACAATACAAGGCAAGGGAGCTTCTTCCTGTAGTTTTTGAAAATTTATTTTTACGCCTATCGTTCTAAACCCAATTTTTTCGGCGGTATTTGCGATATTTTTTAAAGAAGAGCCCTCTCTTGTGGTTTCCGAAAGTTTACGCAGTTTTTCCAGAGAAATCGTTCTTCCGTAATGTTTGGCGATCATACGCAAACAAGTAGGGCCGCAATCCATTTCGTCAGGTTGATGATAAAATGAAAACTTAGAATTAATACTCAATTGCTTTAAACTTTTCCAGATTTATAAAATAAATTACAGCTTACCACCATTATTACCGGGACATAATTATATTTTTTTGTTTTGAGCCAGTGGATGTGACGTTGTGAGCTTTTGCCCGAATGAATATCATACACTTGCAATGCTTTTATTCTTCTATTTCTTCTAACACCTTTTTTGCATTATCATTGTTTGGATTTAGTTCAAGTGATTTTTTGTACGCAACAATTCCCTCTTTTGTTTTGCCTAATTTCACTAAACATTCACCATAACTATCGTACGTATTAAAACCATCCGAATATAATTCCGTGTTTAGTTTAAAAATTTTCAATGCATCTTCATTTTTTCCTTCACCCATCAATTGATATCCGAAACTATTGATCCCTCTCTCTGATAGATTGAATTCAGAATTTTGTAAATCAGCACTTTTAACAAATTTTATAATATCATCTGTGCTTTTTCTTAATTCTAGGAGTTCATTCAATTTCTTCTTATTCATTATTCTTAGCTTTTCACTCTGTTCCACTAATGTTTCAACGCCATATTCTCTTCTTTCTTCATCCCTGATTTTGGTGGAATCCAATTCATAAAGTTCCCAGGGTTCATCTGCACTCATTTTCCTGTATTGAGTTCCATATATCTGCGGCTTTCCTCTTCTCATCAAATCTCTGTCTATTGCGGCAGCAAGTAGCCATTTACTTCTACTCGAATCTAATTCGACAGCTTTACGCATTAATTTAACTGCCATTCCTGAAGCAATTGTATCGCCACCATGTTGGAATATCATGGCTGCATTGGCATAATCTTCAGCGGTTCGCACTAAATTTGAGTCCAACAACTCATATACTCTCTCTTTTCTTTGCTTATCACGTTTAGAAACTAATAACCAGTCAATATTGCCAGACTGCCTGTCCGCCTGGTCTGCCTTATAAATTTCTCTTAATTCTTCATTACTTTTCATCAAACTCTTGGTTTCGGTTGTATTCAGCCTACAGGATACTGTTATCAGTGTTAGTAGTAATAATGCAATTTTGTTCATATAACTTGTTTTTATTTTAATTTAACCGTGAATAATAAATAACTCTATTAATCGTGTATAGTATACGTAACTTTACATTTTCCCAATGCTTTATATATTCTTCAACAGGTTCTAAACCCTATTTTTTCGGCCGTATTTGCGATATTTTTCAAGGACGACCCCTCTCTTGTGGTTTCCGAAAGTTTACGCAGTTTTTCCAAAGAAATGGTTCTTCCGTAATGTTTGGCGATCAT
>JAQWKY010000014.1 GCA_029247585.1 Flavobacteriales bacterium
TAGTAACCGTAGAAGATATTGTAGAAGAAATATTTGGAGAGATACAAGATGAGCACGATTCGGAAGTCCTCATAGAAAAGCAAGTTAAAGAGGGAGAGTTCGTTTTTTCAGGGCGTCATGAAATTGATTACTTGAATGAAAAATACCAGTTAAATTTACCAGAGTCAGACGACTACGAAACACTAAGCGGTTTAATCGTTCATTACTGTGAGGACATCCCTCAGCGGAAAGACCGAATCAGCATGGATGATTTTAGCTTTCTCATTTTGGAAGTTGACCAAACAAGAATAGAGAAGGTAAAGCTTTTCCGAGCCGTATAAACACCAACTTTTTCAAGAACTTTTGTATATTCGCTCACTTGATGAACGAAAAAACAAAATGACAATGATATCACTAGATAAACTCAGAAAGCGATCAGGACTTCTCATTGTAGGGATTGGTGTTGCTATGGGCGCCTTTCTTTTAGGAGATTTGATGAGCTCCGGAACCTCCCTGTTTAACGGATCGCAAGGCGTTTTAGGAGAGGTAAACGATCAGGTTATTGATTATCGTGAGTTTGAGACGGAGGCACAAAATATAGACCGTATTTTCAGCGGAAGACAAGACCGAAAGGGCTTGAGAGACAACTTGTGGGCGGACAAAGTTAACGAGGTTGTTATGGGTGAAGAATACTCAGAGTTAGGTCTTTCCATCAGCTCAGAAGAACTAGCGCAAATAACATTTGGATACAATTCAGGAGAGATGTCAACAACTGCTAGACAGTTTTTTGGTGTTACTGGCCAAGACATTAAACCCGCAGAATTAGCCGCAGTAATTCAGCAAATACAAGACAATGACCCTCAGCGTTGGTTGTACTTGGAAAACGTAATTCGCAAAGAGCGTTTGGGTCAAAAATACAGCAGCATGGTTCGCCAAGGATTAAATGCTTCTAACCTTGATGCGGACTCGTACTTTAGCGAACAAGGAGATCAAGTGAGCGGAAGCTACTTGTTCAAGCGTTTTGACACTTCTGTAGAAGTGACAGAGGCTGAGGTTTCTTCCTACTACAACGCTAACAAAGAAGATTATCCTCAAGATGCTTCTCGAGAATTAACGGTAGCGATATTTGAAATTACTGCAACTCAAGCTGATAAAGACGCACTCAAGTCAAGGCTTGAAGAGCTCATTGAGGACAGAGAGGTTTACAACAAGACAGCTCAAGCGAATGAAACGCTAGAAGGCTTTAAAACGACCAATGATGCCGCCTCTTTTGTGGATCGCTATTCGGACACATCTTTCGACCCAACATTCTATGCGGAAGGACAGTTGTCTCCATCCATAGAGACCGTGCTAAGGAATGCAGAGCTCGGTTTCGTTTTTGGCCCTTATGAGGAAGACGATAGCTATAAAGTAGCCCGATTAAACGCGAGAAGAAATGATTCTATTCAGGTTGCAATTATAGAAATTGCTATGGATGCAAGCGAGGAAACTGCAAACGAAATTTATGCTCAGGCAAGTGAGTTGGCAGCAGCAAAAAATGGAGAAGAATTAGAAGCGCTAGCTGAAGAAAAAAACATCGCCCTTACGACTGCCGATGTACAAGATCAAGACCAATCTGTTTCAGGGATTGGAGATGATGCTAGGAATATTGTTTTTTGGGCTTACAACGATGAAACAGAGTTAAATGCTGTGAAATTAGAGGATCAAAACAACCGCATTGTTGTTGCCATGCTTACGGATATTTTAGAAGAAGGATCGCAAGACATCGACGAGGTTCGTTTTCAGATTGAAATGGCTTTAAAGCGTGAAAAAAGTGGTGAAGCATTGACAGAGGCTTTCAGCAAGGGGCTGGCAGGCGCAAGCACAATTGAAGACTTGGCTGTAGCGATGGATTTAGTTCCACAGCAGGTAAGCGATGTTGACTTCAATACGAACGCGATTCCGGCAGGTTTTGAGCCGAACGTAGTAGGCGCATTTTGTGGAACCGAAAAAGGACAATTATCGAATCCAATCATAGGGAATAACGGTGTTTATGTTGTTTCTGTGCAGAACGCTAAGGAGGCTGTTGAAGGGACAAAGAACTATACGTCATTGAAACAACAACTAGATGTTCAGCTGACTCATTATTGATGATATTTATTCCTTGAGAAATAATTTCATTTCGGAGTCCTTCTGATCCAATCATAAAAATATTATCTATTTCATAATCTTTAAGATATGCAGCCGTTGCATATGAAGCTGTGTATATATTGTCTAATGTAGTTTTGAGTTCCAAATTTGTTAATTTTTCTAGAATATCTTTTCTAGATTTAGAAGAATTATTGGTAAAGAAAATTATATGATATCGTTTTTGAAGTTGAGCAATTGTATTTTTAACACCATCAATTAATTATTCTCCCATATAAATTGTTC
>JAQWKY010000122.1 GCA_029247585.1 Flavobacteriales bacterium
GTGGATTGAATACGATACCAATATTGATCATTTTCAACATGTTTTTATTGCCATGGTATAGGGCATCTCTTAGCGTGTCGGAAGGAACAGAGACATCTCTAAACGTATAGTCTTTATCAAAATTCAGTCGATTGAATTTCAATTCTGTAAAAAGACCAAAGGTTTGATCTATGTTCAAGTTGTAAAAACCCAAACCGAAAGGAATTTCACTAAAGCTCGATAATACACCTATAGCGGAGTAACTATCGTTACGCGGACTTTGAGCTTTGGACTGTGTGAGAGAAAATAGGACAATTAAGAATAGATATTTTTTCATTTGTATTCATTCATCATAACATTTAATATTTCAGAGGCAGCATCGGCAATTACTGTGCCTGGCCCAAAGATTCCAGAGACTCCCATATCAAATAGCTGCTGATAGTCTTTGGGAGGGATGACACCTCCAACAACGATTAAAATATCTTCTCTACCTAATGTTTTCAGTTCTTCAATAACTTTAGGAATGAGTGTTTTATGTCCCGCAGCTAAAGAAGAAATACCTAAGATGTGAACATCGTTTTCTACGGCTTGTTTTGCGGCTTCTTTAGGGGTTTGGAAAAGTGGACCTATATCAACATCAAATCCTAAGTCAGCGAAAGATGTTGAAACCACTTTAGCACCTCTGTCATGACCGTCTTGGCCCATTTTAGCAACCATAATTCTGGGTCTTCGTCCTTCTATTTCGGCGAATTTATCGGCTAATTTTCGTGCTTTTATGAATGCTTTATTGTCTGTCATCTCCATAGAGTAAACGCCACTTATTGAGCGTATTTTTGCTTGATATCTTCCAAACACTTTTTCACAAGCACTGGATATTTCTCCCAGTGTAGCTCTGTTTCGTGCTGAAATTATAGCTAAAGCTAATAAATTTTCATTATCGCTACGACAAGCTTCAGTAAGGTCGTTTAATGCATTTTGAACAGCAGTTTCATCTCTTGAATTTCGTATTGTATTTAAACGTTTGATTTGTGATTCTAGTACGAGGGTATTGTCAATTTCTAGGGTTTCTATAGGTTCTTCTTTCTTCAGTCGATAGGCGTTCACACCAATGATTTGGTCAGTACCTGTATCGATACGAGCTTGTTTCCGAGCGGCTGCCTCCTCAATACGCATCTTAGGGATCCCGGTTTCTATGGCTTTAGCCATACCACCTAATTCCTCAATTTCTTGGATGAGCTCCCATGCTTTATGAGCAATTTCTTCGGTAAGTTTTTCAAGATAGTAAGAGCCTCCCCAAGGGTCTACAACACGAGTTATTTCGGTTTCTTTTTGAAGATAGATTTGCGTGTTCCTGGCAATTCGTGCAGAAAATTCTGTAGGCAAAGCAATCGCCTCATCTAATGCGTTGGTGTGTAGAGATTGTGTTCCGCCAAAAACAGCTGCCATAGCTTCTACACAGGTGCGTGTTACGTTATTGAAAGGGTCTTGTTCTGTTAAACTCCAACCGGAAGTTTGGCAATGGGTTCTCAAAGCAAGTGACTTTGGGTTTTTAGGTTCAAATTGTTTGACCAATTTTGCCCAAATCATTCGAGCCGCTCGCATTTTGGCTATCTCCATAAAGTGATTCATACCAATACCCCAGAAGAAGGATAGACGAGGAGCAAAAGTATCTATATCCATTCCCGCTTCGAGTCCTTTGCGAATGTATTCTAAACCATCGGCCAGTGTATAGGCCAATTCAATATCAGCAGAAGCTCCTGCTTCTTGCATGTGATATCCTGAAATACTTATGGAATTGAATTTTGGCATGTATTGAGCTGTATATTCAAAAATATCGGCAATAATCTTCATGGATTGTTTTGGCGGATATATGTAGGTGTTACGTACCATGAATTCCTTCAGAATGTCATTTTGTATGGTCCCACTGAGTTGTTGTGGAGCAATACCTTGCTCTTCGGCTGCAACGATGTAAAAAGCCATGATTGGGAGTACTGCCCCGTTCATAGTCATGGAAACCGACATCTTATCGAGTGGGATTTGATCGAAAAGTATTTTCATGTCTTCCACAGTGTCTATGGCAACACCAGCTTTGCCGACATCGCCCACAACGCGCTCGTGATCCGAATCGTATCCGCGATGTGTAGCCAGATCAAAGGCTACGGATAGTCCTTTTTGACCCGCAGTAAGATTTTTACGGTAAAAAATGTTTGAGGCTTCTGCTGTAGAGAAACCAGCATATTGACGAATGGTCCAGGGTCTTTTTACATACATTGTAGAATAAGGACCTCTGAGGTTGGGAGCTATACCTGATACGAAGCCGATGTGCTCTGTATCTTTAACATCCTCAAATCGGTAGTTGTTTTTTATTTGAATCTGTTCGGGACTCATCCAAACATTTTCTGATTTCAGCGTCTTTTCCCTATCGAGGTTTAGGTTTATGTTTGAAAAATCCGGTCTACGCATGATTCCCCTCTTTAGCTAATCGTTCAAGATCCATTTTCATTGAAAGACGACAGGTATTTAATGGTCTAAAATCTTTTTCCGCTTTGCGGTTTGTTGAAAGTGATTTTTCGATTTTTGAAGTCATTTTTTCTTCATCGTTAGGGTAAAGATTTGTACCTAAAAGTACCTTAGTTCCAGCTTTTAAATCTTCTTCTTGTTGTCCGGCATTTTCTTCAATCATCCCTTGTATGGTATTCGTCTTCACATTTTTTAACCAGCCCCCATTTGCTTCTATTTCTTGAAATAGTTTCCAAGCATTTTCACTCAATTCATTCGTTAAATATTCAATGTAGTAGGAGCCAGCCGATGGGTCATTGACTTTATTGAAATGCGATTCTTCTTTTAAAATTAAAGAGATGTTCCTTGCTATTCGCTGTCCAAAATCATCTTCTTTTATATAAGCTGCATTAAAGCTGTTTACGTTAATGGTGTTGGCTCCTCCCAATGCGGCCGACATGCACTGACTGGTATTCCTGAGTATGTTAACATAGGGATCGTATAGGGTAGAGGTCCTTATGCTGTTTTCTGCCCTTAAATCTAGCTTTGTTTGTTCTTTGTTGTATGCTTTTAGAAGTTGTGTCCACAAAATTCTTACGGCTCTATATTTTGCAATTTCAAAGAAGTAATTGGTAGAAATCCCCATACTTATTTGAATCTTATGAGGACTGAGCTTGTTGGAGTTTGCAAAATATTCACTCAGCTGAGCTGTAATAAACGCAAGTTCTTGAGTGATGGTAGCTCCGGCATTAGGGTATTCATGAGCTTGTATACAAATGCCTTTATACGCAGGGATCGCTTGAACTTTATCCTGTATTGATTCTAAATTCTCCCATAAGTCGCCTTGAAATTGTCCATTTTTTAGTCCATCCATCAGTGGGTCATAATGCAGGCTTCCTTTGATGGAGTTGTAATCAAGTTTTCTTTTTTCAAGCAGTGCAATAAAAGCATCTAAATGAGTCTCTATAGAATCGGACTGGAAAGAAGTTTGGATGTGTTGTACCCATACGTTTTCAAGTACTTCTTCTAAAGATTCAGAAGGGAAATTTCTAAGTAGAAGAGCGGTAGCTCCTGAGTTCAGAATAGCTAATACTTTTTTATTGCTTGGCTTTTGTAGGGTTTGTTCTATTTCCCAGTTGGAATGTTGGTGGCTTACATCGTTATTTGTCTTAGAAACAGATTCTTGGTGGTATATGGGGTTAATTCGAATATTTTCTGAATTATTCCATATAAGTGATTCGAAGCAATCCCCTTTAAGATCAGTAATGATTTTATCATTCCATTCCTTAAGTGTTTTGGGACTAAATTCTTCGAATAGATTTTTCATAATTTAGGAATCATTCAACGATGAGAAAGATTTCTTCATTTTCTTTCTTCATGTGGTATTTTTCTCTTGCAAATTTTTCTAAACCTTTTGAATTGGAGAGCTCATCAAGAGCAACAGAATCTTTTTTGATCTCTTCCTTGTAGTGTCGTCGGTCTTTTTCCAATTGATCAATGTTTTTTGATAATCTATTCTGATTGACAAAGGAGTTATTGTCGAAAAAAAGCATCCAAACCACAAAGAAAACACCTATAAAAACAAAAGGGCTTTTTAGTTTTTTAAAGAGAAAAGTGAAAATCAATTTTTTATTTGACATCTTCAATAAGGCCGAGTGGGTTTATGAACTCAGAGTTTGAGTAAAAACCGATGTACTCATTTTTTAGATTAATCATTAATTGTATCCTAGCCGAAGCTTTTCAAATATACAATTTATAGGACTTAATTCGTAGATTCATATTCTAATGTATGGTGCTTTGATTATGGTGTTGAATTTTGACTTTCTCATTCAGTCATCCTACGTGCAATATGATTTCGATTTTTGCCTTGAAATATTTAGTGTTGTGCGATAGGCAGTGCTCAAAAAACTATGTACTATCAAAAGTAAAAGCTAAATTGCTCCAAATTTTAACAGATGAAAAAAGTAGCCTTATTAATCCTTGATGGTTGGGGTCATGGAAATGATTCCAAATCTAATGCCATGCAAAATGCAGACACTTCTTTTGTAGATTCTCTTTACAGAAACTATCCGAATGCAGAATTACTTACAGATGGAGAACAAGTGGGGCTTCCAGTCGGTCAAATGGGGAATTCAGAGGTTGGACATCTCAATATTGGTGCCGGCAGGGTTGTCTATCAAGATTTGGTGAAAATCAATCATGCGGTCAAGAATGATACATTTAAGGATAACAGTACCTTGAACAAGGCCTTTGCTTATGCAAAAGAAAATAATAAGGCCCTACATTTTATGGGCTTAGTCTCAGATGGTGGTATTCATGCACATGACTCACATCTTCATCATTTGTGTGAATTGGCAGATACAGCAGGTTTGAAAAATGTATTTGTGCATGCCTTCACTGATGGAAGAGATACGGACCCTAAGAGTGGGAAAGGTTTTATACATACTTTAGAATCAAAGCTTTCAAATTTGTCTGCAGAGCTGGTTAGTGTTATTGGTCGTTACTATGCCATGGATAGAGATACGCGTTGGGAACGTGTAAAATTGGCTTACGACTTGTTAGTTAACGCTGAGGGTGAAAAAAGTAAAGACTTTGTTACTTCTATTCAAGCGTCTTATGATGCGGGTGTTACCGATGAGTTTATACAACCTATCGTTAAAGTAAATGCTGAAGGGGTTGCCAAAGCAAAAATAGAAGAAGGTGATTTGGTTATATGCTTTAATTTCAGAACGGATCGATGTAGAGAAATTACAAGAGTCCTTACTCAAGAAGATTTACCAGAGTACAATATGTCTAAGCTTGATTTGAATTACATTACGATGACTATGTATGATGAAGCTTATAAAAACGTGTCTGTGTTGTTTCATAAAGACAATTTACAGAATACGCTAGGAGAGGTATTGTCTGCTAACGGAAAAACTCAGATTCGAATTGCTGAAACAGAGAAATATCCCCATGTATCTTTTTTCTTTTCAGGTGGACGGGAGCAAAATTTTGAAGGTGAAAAAAGAATTATGATTCCATCACCAAAAGTTCCAACCTACGATTTGCAACCTTCTATGAGTGCTCAACAAATTACAGACGCTATCGTTTCTGAAATAGAGAATGAACCTGCAGATTTTATTTGTTTGAATTTTGCAAATCCAGATATGGTAGGTCATACCGGGGTTTATGATGCCGTTATCGAGGCTCTTGAAACCGTAGATCAATGCACAAAGCAAGTGGTAGAGGCAGGACTGAAACAAGATTATACTTTTATTATCATCGCAGACCACGGTAATGCGGACTTTATGATCAATGACGATGGCACTCCAAATACTGCGCATACCACCAATCCTGTTCCTTGTTTTTTATTGAATTCTGATTACGCAGAAATTAAAAGCGGGAAACTTGCCGATGTGGCTCCTACAATTTTAAAAATTATGGGGGTAAACATACCTGATGAAATGGATGGTGACGTTTTGGTAGGTTAATTTGTATTGACGGTCATTCAAATAAAACGATATGGCTTTTAAATCGGTGGCTGAAGTTTTCGTTTATTTTTTTTTGCCGTCAACAAAATCTTTTAGGTAATAAGGCTCGAAGTAGGCCACATCTTCAAATTTTTCATTCTCAAAAGCACTTTGAGCAAGTTTTGCTACTGCAGCAGCTGATGGATATACAGAAGGCTCAAATTTTGAATTTTTACTTTCGTAAAGTTCTTTTGATTTTTCGGCTCCGTCACCAATAAAATGGCAGGTATATTGGTTAAGGTAGACATCAAAAGAGTCTTCCTTTAAAATCAGTGCTTCTGTGTCTTTTATTTTGTTGAAATCAGCATCAAATATTGTGGTGTAAACCTCCATCCTTCGTGCGTCAATCATGGGTATTATTAGGTCGTTTTTATTGATTTTGTGCATGGAAGTATAGGTCCTACATAGAATTTCAAGTGTTTCTAAACTGATGAGAGGAATGTTTAACCCGTAGCATAGACCTTTTGCTGAAGATGCTCCTATGCGAAGCCCTGTGTAGGAACCAGGTCCTTTACTTACAGCAATTGCATCCAAATCCTCAAGTTTTCTTTGGGATTTAGTGCAAATGTCTTCTATAAAAACGTGTAGTTTTTCAGAATGGGAGAAATTCCCATCATTAAAGTCAATGGATTCGATGACATTTCCATTTTCAGATAAGGCTACAGAACAATTTTTTGTTGCAGTCTCTAGTATGAGTATCAGAGCCATATTATTCGTTTTCTACCTCTACGTTAATTTCATTGTACAGCTTTTTTGAAACAGCGCTGTAAGGGGCTGTAATCACTTCTTCACCTTTTGTGAGACCTGAAATAATTTCAATATTCTGATCATCTTGAATGCCGGTTTCAACGCGTTTTAGTTGAGCTTTACCATCCACGTGAACAAATACACATTCAAAGGTTTCTTTTTCCGTTGACTCTTGTTGGAACTTATTTAAGGAGCCGAGTTCTTTTGAACTGCTGTCTTTTCGAGTGGTAACCGATTGAATGGACAAGAGCTTAATGCGGTCTTTTGTTTCTGTGAAGATATCTACTGATGCGGTCATTCCCGGTCGGAATGGATGTTTGTATGTGTCAGACTGCTCTTTGTATGAGGATTTTAGAATTCTGATTTTCACTTCAAAGTTTGTTACTTGGTCTGCTGATGTGCCCATTAGGTTTGCCGAATTTGCTATTTCAGTAACTTCACCTTCAAATAAATCTTTTGAGTAGGCATCTACATTCACTTCTGCACGATCTCCGAGTTTAACTCGTAGTATATCATTTTCACTCACATCAACAACGACTTCCATACGGTTGAAGTCCGCAATGCGAAGCAATTCAGTACCCGTCATTTGCGCTGTACCCACTACACGTTCTCCTAACTCTACGTTGAGACGAGAAATGATACCCGAAATGGGAGCATAAATGGAGGTTCTGTTCAAGTTGTTCTGAACTTCTTTAACTGCAGCTTCTGAGCTCTTTACATTATATTGTGATGCTTCAACAGCTAACTGCGCCAATTCGTATTTGTTTTGACTGGTTTCGAATTCTGTAGATGAAATGGCACCCTTTTCGTAGAGGTTTGTATTTCTGATGTGCTTAATTTCGGCATCTTTTAATTGTGCCTTTTGCTGAGCCAAATTAGCCTTAATATTATTCAAACTAGCTTGCATACGATCGAGATTTGCTGCATAAATCTCTGGGTTGATGCGAAGCAGTAAATCATTTTGGTTTACCCAGTCTCCTTCTTTGATGTTAAGTTCAATGATTTCACCAGAAACATCGGGCGAAATTTTTACTTCTATTTCGGGTTGAACCTTGCCATTGGCAGGCACTGTTTCAGTGATTGACCCAGTGAAGACTTGTTCTGTTTTAACAATCAAGGGTTTTTCTCCACCGATGTACCCATTTTTCTTGCCGAATACGAGAAGTGTGAAAAGAACAATTGTTGTTAGGATGATGATTGATCTTCTTGTCATAATTCAAAGGTTTGGCTGGTGTAGAATTCATATAATTTCACCTTAAATATCAGGTCGTATTTTGCCTGTAATTCATCGGACTCTGATTTAATGAGCTTGTTTTTAGATTCGTTAAATTCATAGCTGTTTACCATGCCTAACTCATAACGTTCACTAATGTATCCAAAGGATTCTTTAGACGCCTCAACGGATTTTTGCGCTGCTTGATGTCTTTTGTATGCAGCCAATTGATCGCTATGAGCTTGCTCCATATTTTTGCGCAATTCGTTTTTGGCTTGTTGAGCGATGATTCTACTGTTTTCTACTTGAATTTCACTTTGGTTTACAGCCGTATGTGCTGACCACTGATTAAAAATAGGAATACTGAGGTTTAAGAAGATCCCTGATTGTTTATTGTTTTTCAATTGTTCCTCGAAAGAGAAGTCACCCACAGCATTATCTGCATAAACACTGCTGGTTCTGTGCCCTAGGACTAGATTGGGCGCATAGGAAGACTTAGCCATCTTAAGATCGTATAATGCACTGTTCACTTGTAGATCTGTGGACTTTATATTGCTCTGAATTTTTAATGCTTTTTCATAATCGCTGTGAATATTGTCTTTGATGTTGAAGTTAGGAACTTTTAAATCAAGCTTTAAGACTTCTAAATTTTGATGATTTTCTAATTCTAGCAATTGAGCGAGCTGTAGCTTTGATAAGCTTAATTGGTTTTCAGCTTGTGTTAATTGTTGTTCTTCAAGAGCCAATTGAGATTGGATATTTAGCAATTCACCCTTGGCTAAGGATCCTGCGTCAACCAAGGTTGCAATCCTATTTTCTTGATTTTCAGTTAAGTCATGTTGTTTTAATGCGGTTTGGTACAATTCTTTATTAAATAGAATTTGCAAATAACTGAGAGCTATCGTTGTAATTAAATTGTTTTTTGCGGTCTCAAGATCATAAATGCTTTTTAAATGTTCATTGGCATCTTTTTTTAGTTGGTTGATGTTTTTAAAGCCACTAAAAAGAGTGATGTTGGTCGATAAAGAAAGATTTAGTGAATTGCTAATTTCCTCTACAAAGTCGTTGGTCACCTGGTTGACATAGCGACCTTCGTTTTTGTTAAAAGAGCTGTTTGTAGTAATGGTAGGTAGCATTTGCATTTTAGAGTGCAGTCGCTGTACCCTTTTTTGTTGAATGTTTAATTCGTTTTGTTTTAGAGAAAGGTTGTTTTTTAAAGCATAATCCACACAATCATTTAAGCTCCAAATTTGTTGAGCTTGAAGGTTTGAAAGGGTAAAAATAAAAATGAAACAGGTTAAAATTCTCATAAAATACAATTGTTAAATCTCAAACAAATATACAAATAAGCAGATGAATGAATGTTCATCTTGTTACTTCTATAATTTGCTTTTCATGTATGTTGATTTCAATTGTGAGGTGAGTGGATGTTTATTTTTAATTGCCTAGTAATGTTTTTTTTGATTAAAGGCTTATCATTCCTTTCTCCATCAGAAATACAAGTAGCATGAATGGGAGTGTGAGGACAGAGGGGAATATCATGGCAGTTATGAATCTCTTTCTTTTTTGTTTCAGGTAAATGAAATAGGAGAGCGTGTAAAATATTTTTGCAGAAGTTAGAGCAATGAGAGCCCATTTCATGGTTTGCTCGTTAAAGGGTTTATAGATACTTAGCCCAAGTTCAAGCAGTGTTAATAAGAGAAGTGCAGAAAATACGCACCACATTTTTTTCATTTCATTCCGCTTGTTTTGTCCCATAATTAGTTCTTTGTTAGTATTTATGACAATATTCATACCCAGATTATTCTGGATGTGTTTGTATGCTTTAAGTGGTAATTGTGATGAATTTAATGCCTAGATATAGTCTTCTCCTTTTTGCTCTTTAGCATCATTCATGTATTGTTTGATCATCTGTTCGTTTTCCTTTCTACAGATGAGTAATACATTGTTTCGGTCTACTACAATGTAGTCCTCCATTCCATCAATTACTATGAGCTTTTCAGAGTTTGAATGAATCATATTGTTTGATGAGTTGTAGGTGATGACGTTGTCGTTTACCAAGGCATTATTATGAGCATCTTTTGGAATGTGATTGTAGATGGATCCATAGGTCCCCAAGTCACTCCAGCCAAAGTCAGCAGGTAAAACATAAACGTCTTCAGATTTTTCCATGATACCAAAATCTATTGAAATACTTTTTAGAGTCGGGTACATTTTGTTGATGAAGTCGGTTTCTTGATTTGTATTTAGAAACTCATTTCCTTCTTCAAAAGCATTGTATACGTCCTTTAAATGATGTTTGAAACGCTTGATGATGCTCTTAGTAGACCAAACGAATATTCCTGAGTTCCATAAGAAGTCACCACTTGAAATGAATTCGGTGGCTAATTCTAAATGGGGCTTTTCCGTAAATGTTTTAACTCTTTTTAACTCTGGGTCACAAGCCAGCTGATCATTCATATATTGAATGTATCCATAGCCTGTGTCTGGTCGGCTGGGTTGAATTCCTAGGGTGATTAGTGCATCCTTACTTTCTGTTGCTTTTAAGGATTGATTAATACATCGGGTAAATTCATTTTCATCGAGTATTAAATGGTCTGAGGGAGCAACAACCATAGATGCTTTAGGATTTTTTTGCTGTATTTTAAAAGCTGCGTATGCGATACATGGAGCTGTATTTTTCATGGCAGGTTCGCACAAGACTTGTTCAGATTTCACATTCAATTGTTCCAAAACAAGATTTTCATAAATTTTGTTCGTAACAATGTAGATGTTTTCTGAGGGGCAAACCTTAGATAATCTATTGAATGTCTGTTGAATGAGTGTATTTCCTGTCCCTAAAATGTCGATGAATTGTTTTGGGTGTTTCGTTCTACTCATTGGCCAGAACCTACTTCCAATTCCACCGGCCATAATTACAGCGTAGTAATTTTTGTTCATTCTAGGATGATTTTTCACGATTATTGATTTCAACATTCTCAGATCCTAGCCCCGGACAATCACATGTTTTGAACACCGAACAAGAGTTTAGAAATAATGATGTGAAAACTACAATTATGTAGGTGTAATATCGTTTGATTTTGATTAATTTCATTTCAAAATGTATAAAAGTGTTCGATTACTTATAAGATTCGATAAATTTACGCTTATTTTAGAAAAAAATCTCTCATGGGTCTAATTACTTCTTTAGGAAGGTATGTGCTTTTTATCAGTGCCGTATTCAGGAAACCTGAAAGGCGCTCTGTCATGTATCGCCTTATTCTTAAAGAAATTTCGGAGTTGGGCTTAAAGTCGGTCTTATTCGTGATTTTCGTATCTCTTTTTGTGGGAGCTGTTGTATCCCTTCAGACAGCAGCAAATATGGAAGGAGGGTGGATGCCTCGTTATTTGATTGGATATGCTACTAGAGATGCCATCATATTGGAGTTTTCTCCTACGATTATCAGTCTTTTGTTAGCAGGTAAGATAGGTTCTAATATAGCTTCAAGTATCGGTACAATGCGTGTAACTGAGCAGATTGATGCTTTGGAGGTGATGGGGGTTAATCCTGTAACTTATTTGGTTCGACCCAAGATTTTTGCTTTGATGTTTTTTAATCCTCTGCTTATTTGTATGAGTATGTTTGTGGGCGTCCTTGGTGGTTTGTTAGCCGTTATGTTTTCGGGTGAATCTACAGCTGCCCAATACATTGCTGGGATACAATATGATTTCATTCCGTTTAAAACATTGTATGCACTTATTAAAACTACCTTGTTTGCATTTATCATTGCCACCATTTCATCTTTTCACGGTTTTTATACGGAAGGTGGTGCTTTAGAGGTAGGTAAATCGAGTACCAAGGCTGTGGTATACAGTTCGGTTGTCATTATTGTTTGCAATTATTTGTTAACTCAATTATTACTCAGGTCATGATTGAGCTTATAAATATATCCAAGTCTTTTTCCGATAAAGGGGTCATTAAAGACCTTTCTTTTGTCTATGAAGAAGGGCGTACGAACTTAATTATTGGTCAGAGTGGTTCAGGTAAGACCGTTCTGTTAAAATGTCTTTTGGGCCTTCATAAACCCGAAAAAGGTGCCATTTTATTTGATGGAAATAACATTGTTGACATGTCCTCTAATAATTTAAAAAGATTACGTAACCAAGTGGGAATGGTCTTTCAGGGAGGTGCTTTGTTTGATTCTATGAATATTGAGCAAAATGTGTTATTTCCTTTGCAATTGTTCTCCGACATGACTAGAGGTGACATGTTAGATCGTGTTAATTTTTGTTTGAAACGTGTGAATTTAGAAAATGTAAATCATTTGTTTCCCTCTGAGATAAGTGGTGGTATGAAAAAGCGTGTAGCCATTGCGAGAGCTATCGTTTTGAATCCTAAATATTTATTTTGTGACGAGCCTAATTCTGGACTGGATCCATACACGGCCATTCTTATCGATAATCTTTTACAGGAGTTGACCCATGAATACGGGATGACTACTGTGATTAATACGCATGATATGAACTCGGTGATGGAAATAGGAGATCGCATACTTTTCATAAAAGATGGGCAGATGGCTTGGCAAGGTACCAAAGCTGCTATTTTAAATGCTGACAACCAAGATTTACAAGATTTCGTCTTTTCTTCTGAGTTGTTTAAAACCATAAAAGAAAAGAGTAAGTAAAAGGTTTTAGAAACAAAAAAAAAAGGCTCGTTAGAGCCTTTTTTTTTGTGATAAGAAATCACTTTATAATGATTTTTTTGGTGCTTTGAGCTTTGTCATTAGACACTTTTACAAAGTACAGACCTGGATTGTAATTTGTCATGTCTATGGTTTTATTTTGAGTGTTTACATCTACAAAAGATAAAGTCTCTCCTAAAGCGTTAATTATATGAGCTCTGTATCCCTCATTACCCGGATAGTTTAGGGTAAACATTCCGTTGGATGGGTTTGGATATATTGAGAAGTTTATTGGTGATTTTTCTTCTTCTACATTCAGACCGTATTCGTTTACTCCCAGACGGATGGCAAATGCGTTCCCATCATTGTAAAGTCCCTTACTATTTAATTCACCATCGGATGGAAGATATACCATACTTGCGTCGGTTTGTTGTTTTAGGGTTATATCATCTAAAATGAAGACGTCATTTTGGTTGTTGTTAGAGAACAATTCAACGCCTGCGAAGTAAATTCCTGGTTGTAAAGTAGTACTTGGAAGTGGTGTGAAAATAAATCTATCATACCAATTTGTTTGGTCTACAATTTCTTGAGTCAGACTGACGGCATCTCCTCCTTCAACTATTCTGTTATTCATATTTTTCTTATTAACTTCTTCAAGGCTGATGATAAAGGGAAGAATTTCGGCATTTGCTTTTGAACCCGGACCTATACCCACTTCCAGTCCTGAAATTTTTGTAGGTTCTGTTATAGTATATCTTGTCATCAGAATTAAACCATCAGAATTGTTTGAGAAAAAGTTTGTACCAATAATATATTTTAAGTGCGCTGTTTGGTATACTCCTATTCCATCTACAGAATATAAATCCTCAGTGATATGAAAATTTCTTTCGTATAAATTGTTCGAGAAATTATCGCCTCCTTCTTTGTCCATATCCGATGAAACGGTGTAATTAATCTTGTAGCTCCCACTAGTTAAAGAACTGAAGTTATCTAAAGGAGCTTGCATTAAGTAAGTGCTGTCTTTTTTCATCAAGTCAGTACTTACAGAGGTACTCAACTTTTCGTTATTATTTTGGTCTGTCACCTTCATTTTCATCACTACATTACTTTGATTATTAACACCAAAATTTTGTACGAGTCCTCTAAGCAACTGTCTGTCGGTTATTTGTGAAGTAGGAATTCTTGCGTATTCTATACCATCACTAGAAATGAATCCATTTTGTAGAATGATGTCATCATTAGGTTGTTCAATGATAGCAGCATCGTCAATAAGCCATGCATAAGCCCTTCCTGTCCAATGAAAACGAATCCAAACTTTTTCTTTATTTCCAGCAATTTTACTGATGTTTAATCGGGTTAAAGTCGGATCTTTTTTAACGCCCTCACGCATTTTTATTCCATCGAATAATTCATAGACTCTATCATTCGAATTTGCATCAAAACTAGGATTTAGGTCAGGCCAATCCTCATTAGTATCGCTTATTACAACAAAACATTTAGATTGAAAATTGTAATGGTATGTTTCAAACTGCAATACCACATTTTCCTTATCAGAGAGGTCAATGGGTGATGCAGTAGTCATCCATGAAGATTGCACTTCACTCCCGTTATCAATAGAATATCTGTAAGAGTCTAAAAAGGCATATCCATTTGATTTACTCGTGGAATTGATACTTTTAAATGGATTTTCAGTATTGAATCCCGCACCAATCTGCCAGTCCAGGTTGCTGCCAGCAGCGTGACCTAGCGTCCAGGTATTTGAATCCGAGAAATCATCAGTCCACAAGGAAGATGTTGCAGTTTGAAATGTTCTATTATCCGTTGTTGCGGTTGTTGCGGTAACAATTTTTGTAATCGGTATTTCTTTATGAAATACTTGCCTTTTTTCCAGCGCTACATTTTGAGCAAAAGCAGAGTAAAAGATAATTGAAGAAATACTTAATAGGTTGAATTTTCTCATAATTAAACGGTTTTATTTGGTTGGTTATAAGTTGTATACTCAAATATTAAATAAATGCTCATTAAAGTCTACGGTACTTTGTAGATGAGTTATTATGCAACAAAAAAGCCCCTGCAAAATCAATTTTGAGGGGCTTTTGTGGTGTTTTTTTGATTTATTTAATGACAATCCTTTGTGTAAATTGTGTCTCGTCATTAGATATTCTTGCAAGATATATGCCAGACTTTTGATCAGATAGGTCAATGGTTTCATTTTGCATGCCTGCTGATGTTTTAATAGAGACGACTTGACCTAAGGCATTGATGATTTCTACTTTGGAGAAAGGTTTTGCGGAGTTAAGGTTAAATATCCCTGATGATGGGTTGGGGAATATGGAAAAGAATTCTTGGGGATTTTCTTCTAGCGCCACGTAATTGTTAAGCCCTAGTCGGATGGCAAAAGCGTTTCCATTGGTGTAGATCCGGTCATCTTCAGGAGAATAAATATTTGAAACTCCGTCGGGTTGAATTACAGTTTTATCATCATAAATACTGATGTGGTTTGCGCCATATTCGGAGAAAAGTTCAACGCAGGCATAGTACACACCGGGGGAAAGTGTTGTCTCAGGTAGTGGAAGCCACATCTTGCCCGCATCAATATTCCATTGCTGTACGATGTTATCCTCCATATTTTGAGAAACCCGATCTTCATATACTTCTACCTCGAGCCGAGCTTCTCCATCAAGAATGAAAGGATATACGGTGGCCCCTGGTTCAGTATCTGGGGTAATGCCAATTTCGATTCCTGAGACTTGAGTTTCCTCACGGATTTCATAAAAAACCATCATGATCAGTCCGTCTTGATCTTCAATAAAGCTGTTAGAACCCATGGAGGATAAGGACATGGTTTCCTCTTTATAGACACCAATTCCATCTACGGAATACAATTCATCTGTAATTTCAAAATTTCGGTTGTAGCTATTGTTGGAGTTGATAGAATCTTTATCAAGTTTTGAACTAGCTGTTGCTTTTAAATTATAAGAGCCTACGGAAAGGTTTGATGCTGTAGGTAGGGTAAAGAGCACTATGCTGTCGTTTTTGAGTTCAGTTAAGGTCGCTGTATTAGAAAGAACCTCTGTGTCGTTTTCGTTTCTTACAGATACGTTTAAACTTACGTCTTCTTGAGTATCGACACCGAAGTTACTCACAACTCCGCCCAGGATGAGCGTATCGCTCAATTGTGAAACGGGAATTCTACCGTATTCAACAACACTTCCATTGGTCATCCATGCAGAGTGAAGAATGATGTCATTTTTGGGTTGTTCAATGATTGCAACATCATCAATAAACCAAGCATAACCGTAGGTCCCTGTCCAATGAAAACGAATCCATATTTTCTCCTGATTTCCAGCTGATTCGCTGATGTTTATTTTGTAAGTGGTAGGGTTAGCTCCTACATTTTCTCTAGCATCTCCTGAAATCCCTGGAAATACTTCATATACGTTTGGGTCGCTATTGGCATCAAAGTCGGGATCCAGTTGTGGCCAATCTTTATTGTTTGTGCTGGTTACTAGGAAACACTTTTCAGAGGTAAAGGACTGATACCAAGTTTCAAATTGAATGACAACATTAGCGTAATCTGAGAGGTTTATGGAGTCTGCCGTTGTGAACCAAGAGTCCTCTACTTCAGCTTTAGCCGTTTCTCCACCGTATTCATCAGAATCTATCATGGCATAGCCATTTTCATAGGTAGGGGATGCAATCGTCTCAATTGGATGAATGCCCTCGCAAGATAAGTCCGTCCCAATTTCCCAGTCTAAATCACATTTTGATTTGTCATGATCAATAATCCATGTGCTGGGATTGGAAAAGTCATCAGACCAAATGAAATTTGTTTCTACAGAAAGGCTTGATTTCGATATTTTGTTCATGAAATCAACATTTTTTCTCAAATTTTCTTGAGAAAAGCTTAGGGTAGTGATGCTAAGACAAAAAGTCAAAAATAGTATTCTCTTCATGGGGGCGGTTCTGTTTTATTCTCTTTAGGGCAAGATACTGATTTTAAAAATTAGGATACCTCACAAGTGTTCTTTTCATAGCTGTTGATGTCAGGGCATGAGCATATTAGGTTGCGGTCTCCGTAGGCCTGATCGATTCTTTTTACTGCAGGCCAAAATTTATTTTCACTTACCCAAGGCAATGGGAAGGCTGCTTGTTGACGAGAATAAGGGTATTTCCAATGATCACTGGTACTCTCAGTCAATGTGTGAGGTGCGTTTTTGAGAAGGTTGTCATCCGAGTCAAAATTCCCTTTTATTACTTGATTAATTTCAGATTTTATGGCTATCAAAGTCTCACAAAAACGATCTATTTCTTCTTTACTTTCACTTTCGGTAGGTTCAATCATTAAGGTTCCCACTACAGGAAATGAGACTGTAGGAGCATGATATCCATAGTCCATAAGTCGCTTTGCTATGTCCGTTACATCAATTCCACTAAGCGCCTTTAAATCTCTACATTCCAGGATCATCTCGTGTGCGACGAAGTCATTTTCACCCGTGTAAAGTATTTTGTAGTGTTTTTCAAGCAAGGTTTTCATGTAATTCGCATTGAGGATGGCATATTCCGTCACCTTTTTTAGTCCCGCCCCCCCGAGCATTTTAATGTAGCCGTATGATATTAATAATA
>JAQWKY010000058.1 GCA_029247585.1 Flavobacteriales bacterium
TGAACCCATAAGCTCATTTGATCTAATGGAACGTGCTGCATACAGATGTACACAATGGATCTGTAAAAACTATGCAAACAAAAAAACGTTTGCGCTTGTTTGCGGCCCCGGAAATAATGGGGGTGATGGTTTCGCAATAGCTCGTTTATTGAATGAAAAAGGATACACCGTATCTTGTTACAAGATCAATTTCTCCAACCGCCGTAGCGAGGATAACCTTAAACAGGAAAATCTATTTTCTAAAGACCATGAGCTAATTACCATTCAGAACACAAATGATCTTAAAAAAATAAAAGGTGACATCGTTGTTGATGCACTTTTTGGTAGTGGTTTAAGTAGAAATTTAAAGGGTGATTGGGCTGAATTAATTTACCACCTCAATTCACTTACTGCTCCCATCATTTCAATAGACTGCCCGAGTGGTCTATTTATGGATGTTGAAACAGCATCAGACGCAGCTATCATAAAAGCAAATACCTGCCTCTCTTTACAATTGCTTAAAAAAGGTATGCTTATCCCTGAAAATGAAAAATATCTCGGACAGATAAAGCGTATCGATATCGGTTTATCAATAACAGGGATTGCCTTATCAGACTGTCGTGACTTCTTTCTTGAGAAAAAGGATCTAAAAAACATCTACAAGCCAAGACCCAAATACAGCCACAAAGGAGATTACGGTCATGCACTAATTGTTAGCGGTTCTAAAGGGATGATCGGAGCTACGGCACTTATGGCGAAAGCCTGTTTAAGAACAGGTGTTGGACTACTAACCATCCATGCGCCAAATTGCGCATACGACATCCTTCAGGCTACCATTCCAGAAGCAATGATCCAATGTGATGAAGAAAATAATCACATTAGTAGCATTCCTTTTGATAAAAAACACTGCATAGGTGTGGGACCAGGCATTGGAAAAAACAAAAAGACAATTAATGCCCTATCCGAATTACTCAACGAAGTCAACACTTCCCTATTATTGGATGCAGATGCACTCAATATCATTGCAGCGAAAAACAATCTGATTTCTAAAATACCAAAGAACAGTATTTTAACACCTCACAAAAAAGAAGCAGCACGACTGTTAAATACATCAATAAAAGACTGGGAGCTCCATGAAAAAGCCCGGGAGTTTGCCATAAAACATCAGGTTTATTTTGTTTTAAAAGGCGCGCACAGTCAGATTCATTGCCCGAATGGCGATTGCTATTTTAACAGTAGCGGAAATCCGGGAATGGCTACCGCAGGTAGTGGAGATGTTTTATCAGGCATCATAAGCAGCTTGCTGGCTCAAAACTACGGCCCTCAAAATGCGGCCTTATTGGGCGTGTATTTACACGGTTTAGCAGGCGATCTTATGGCAAAAAAAATCTCAGAAGAATCTCTTTGTGCCGGAGACATCATCGACGGAATTCCTTTGGCCTACAAAGTCTTAAAAGAAAAGTAATCAAAGACCAACCTTCTTGGCGGACCTACTTTGTCAAGAGTTGTTTTAAAATCTGAGGTCCGCTCTTGATCGATTTTACCGCCCAGTCTACTTTCTTATCTAAAATTTCTTCCTCCGACAAACGCCAGTCCACCTCCGACTTTTTTAATCGCGTAACCACATCATGTAAAACCAAAGCTGCAGAAACAGAAATATTGTAACTTTCTGTAAACCCATACATAGGTATTCTTACAAAAGCATCTGCCTGATCCAATACCCGATCCGACAAACCGTCTCTTTCCGTTCCAAAAAAGAAAGCCGATTTCTTGCTGACATCAAATTCCGGAAGGAAAACATCATTTGTATGTGGCGTAGTGGCCACAATTTGAAAGCCCTGAGATTTGACCTCGTCGATACAATCCTGGGTATTATTTTCCTTTTCATAATAGCTGTGCATGTCGACCCATTTTTCAGCACCCATGGCCACATCTTTAGACAACTCGTATTGATTGTGGTTGGCTATTACGTGTAAATCCTGAACGCCAAAACAATCGCAATTTCGCATAACAGCACTGGCATTGTGAGATTGAAACAAATTTTCTACGGCAACCGTAAAATGTCGGGTTCGATTGTCAAGAACGGCATCAAACTTCTGAATGCGTTCCGGACTTAAAAAACGTTGCAACTCAACTAAAAGCTCTTTTTTGTTCATTTTTTTGGGGGCGATAGAGAGGGGGGTTAAGAATAAATCGTTGCTATCAGTTTACGTGTTGCTCCATGATTTCGAAACTCACAAAGGTAAACCCCTTGCCAAGTTCCTAAATTTAACTCAGCATCTGTGATGGGTATAGACAAAGAAAACCCCATGATGGAAGACTTAATGTGGGCAGGCATATCATCAGCCCCCTCAAGCGTATGCTTATAAAAGGGTTCGTTTTCTTTCACAAGATGATTCATCGACGCTTCAAAATCCATCCGAACTGTAGGGTCGTAGTTTTCGTTAATCGTTAAAGCCGCCGAAGTGTGTTGAATGAATAAATTCAATATCCCTTGTTGAGGCAATTCAGGTAAGTGAAACTGCACCTCCTTTGTAATCAAATGAAACCCTCTGCTTTTAGCGGTTAAAAAAAGTTCTAATTGTTGAATCATATATCTAATTATTACTCAATCAGTGAGGAGCTAAGGAACGTTTAAGTCTGTAACGATGAATATAACCAAATTAGTAAAATTTTAGGGTTAAATACTTCGTGTTTAACATTTACTTACCAAGACGCAGTCCAATAAGAACCATCTTTGACTTAATAAAACATGGATCTAGGAAATATTATTGATTAAAAAAGAATAATTTTACCCGAAACACATGCTATGCAACGTTATTTATCTGAACTTATAGGAACATTTGCCATGGTCTTTTGTGGAGCAGGAGCCATCATTATGAATGATGTTAGTGGTGGAATGGTAACTCATGTGGGAATTGCACTCACCTTTGGACTCATCGTTATGGCAATGATCTATTCCTTAGGCGAACTCTCAGGGGCGCACATCAACCCCGCAGTAACAATAGCTTTTTGGGCAGCAGGACGCTTTAATAAAAAAGAAGTACTTCCCTACATCACAGCTCAAATTATAGGAGCTTTACTCGCCTCAACAATACTTTACCTTCTGTTTCCAACGCATGAAACTCAAGGAGCTACACTTCCTTCTGATACGGCAATGCAATCTTTCATACTCGAAGTTATTTTAACGTTCATTCTGATGTTTGTAATCATGAAAGTCTCTACAGGCTCTAAGGAAACCGGAACCATGGCAGGAATTGCCATTGGAGGTGTGGTCGGCTTAGAGGCCTTGTTTGCAGGCCCTATAACGGGCGCATCTATGAACCCGGCAAGATCCATAGCGCCAGCTCTTTTCTCTGGGCATACGGAGCACTTATGGGTTTATATTGCAGCGCCAATCCTAGGTGCTTTGTTGGCCATTTTAGCCTGTAAGGCGATCAAAGGAAAAGAATGTTGCCCAGGATGTTGATATATTGACAATGGATAATTGACAATGGATAATTGACAATGGATAATTGACAATGGATAATTGACAATGGATAATTGACAATGGATAATTGACAATGGATAATTAACAATGGATAATTGACAATTATCCATTGTCAATTATCCAGTGTCAATTATCCATTGTCAATTAT
>JAQWKY010000082.1 GCA_029247585.1 Flavobacteriales bacterium
AGAGTTAAAAGGAAAAGTGTTTAACAAATTTCACACGACCAAAGCCGGAGGCACGGGCTTAGGTTTGGGGGTATGCAAAAAGATAATAGAAAATCATAAGGGGTGTATTCACATAGAATCTGAAATCGGAAAAGGAACAGAATTTATTCTAGAACTTCCGCGTAACTAAATTTTACTGTTTATTTTATCCGGTCACCTAGTGTAACAATTAACCAATTTAATGTTGAATAGACATTTAGCTTATTAGTTAAACGTAATATTACATATAAATAACTATATTTGAATAGGGGTGTTTTAATAAATACGCTTGTATCAAACAGAAGAAGCTAATGCGTCTTAATAGTTCTCATAATTTTGGTTTATCGTTTTGTTAAGATTTAAAGGAGTTTGTATCATTATTATCAGTAAGACCTTCTTTTTATTTGTGGGCTTGGTCTTATTGTTTAGTCATACTATTTTTGGAAAAGAGCTGGTTATTGCTGAAAACAACTTTGGTGAAGTTGACCTTAAAGGGCATATAGCTGAACTTTTAGATACCCATCATATTTCTAATTGGAACCAATTGGATGATAATCTCTGGGATACCTTAAAAGGTAATGTGTTAAATGGCGGACTTACAGAACTGGCTTATTGGTATAAAATTAATATAAAAAATTTAGCAGCAAATCAGTATTTAGTCCTAAACGACCCACAGATTGATCAAGTCGATGTCTACTTTGTAAAGGATTCTAGTCTTATTCGACATAGCAGATCTGGAGATGCATTTGCGTTTGAGAAAAGGGAAGTGAAAATTCCCAACTATCACTTCCTGCTTCCTCAAGACTCCTATACCTGCTACTTTCGGATAAAGAAGAATTCTAATTTTACATTTAATTTGAACATTGCCTCGTTCAAGTATCTTATGGAACAAAGACATAATAATAGCCTGTTTTCGGGTGCCTATTTAGGTGTTTTATTTGTCTTGATTTTCTTCAATTATTTTGTCTACCTCTATGTTAAAGAAAAGTTCTTCTTGTACTACATTTTCTATTTAAGCTCTATGCTGTTTTTCTTAGCTAGTTTTAAAGGTTTTAGTTTTGAATATTTATGGCCAAATAGTCCTTATTATAATTCGTTTTTCCCTTCATATGGAGCTTTAATGCTTATATCAATAGCTTTATTTGTAATGTCATTGTTGCAAACTAAGACATACCTACCAAGACTTACAAAAGGGCTTTATTTATTTATAGGAATCCTTATTCTGGGGATTACAAGTAATTTTTACAGCTATGCAATAAGTTCAGCAGTAATTCAATATATCACTTTAATACTCGTTGTTTATCTAATTTTAATAGGGATACAATCTCATCGTAAGGGTAACAAAGTGGCAAAATTCTTTTTATGTTCTTGGAGTTTGTACATGTCATGTTTGGTTATTTTCATAGTTCATCACAATGGGTTAATTGTTTCGAACGAATTTACTCGTAATGCCATTATCTATGGTTCTCTTCTCGAAGCAGTAACACTTTCCTTTGTTTCAGCCTATCGCCTTAAAATTTTACGTCGAGAAAAAGACGAAGCAATGTCTAAATTAAAAAAACATCAAAGTGAATTAGTGCAATCTGAAATCATGAATTCATTAGGAAAGATGTCTGTAGGAATCAGTCATAAGATTAATAATAACATTCAATTATCTGGAGGAAACCTTTTAATCATTGATCGTAATCTTGGTTTCTTGAAAAAATACTTTGAGAAGTTTGAAAATATTGATTTAAATGATGGTGATCCAACTTATAAGTTGCAAGAATTAAGAGCTTATGGAATAGAAATTGAATTTAAAGAACTATTTAAAGAGCTATTCAATTCTTTATTCAAAGTTCAAAAAGGAATTAATCAAACAACAGAAATCTCAAGAGGCTTAAACTATTTTTCTAAATCAGACGCAAATAGATCTATAATTTGTACGAATATAAACAGGGATATTAGTTCTATGATACTCCTCCAAAGAACGCTCTTACCTGGAAGTGTCAAAGTAGATTTAGATTTAGGTGAACTGCCAGAAATACATTGCAAGGCTAAAGATTTGAATCAATCTTTTTTGAGTGTTTTTGAAACAGCTGTAAGTGCTATTCGGGCAAAGCCTTTACCTAATAAGGGCGTAATTAAGGTGAAAACTCAACTCGATAATGATACTATAATTATTTCATTTGAGGATGATGGAGTTGCCCTAGATAAGGAAGCTCTTGTGAATGTTTTTAAACCATTTCAATTGAATAGAGTTGTTGGAAATAAAGGTTTGGGCTTATCCTTAGCATACAATATAGTTTCCGAGCATGGAGGAGATATTGTCGTTGAGAGTATTGAGGGAAAAGGGTCTGTATTCACAATATCACTACCACTAAAATGAAAAAAAAGAGAAATTATTTAGGTCCCCTTTAATGCATAAACTTTTGTCGAAGCTTGAACGATACTCTTAAAGGTATTCTTACAATAAAATTTAATAATAATGTTTAGGAATTCCTAAATAAATTTTTATAAATACTTGATTTTTAGTTAGATAATGTAATAAATGATGTTGGTTAAAATAAATGGAAGTGCAGTATATGGTATTGATGCTACACAAATTACGATTGAAGTCAATGTGTCTCGGGGGGCAAAATTCATTCTAGTAGGTCTTCCTGATAACGCAGTGAAGGAGTCTAAAGAGCGAATTCATGTTGCTTTACACAACCAAGGTTTTCGATGGCCGGGGTTTAAGGTGGTTGTGAATATGTCGCCTGCTGATATTCGTAAAGAAGGTTCGGCTTACGATTTGCCCATAGCTATGGGAGTATTGGTAGGTTCTAAGCAACTGATTGCAGAAGATGTTTCATCGTACGTCATTATGGGAGAACTTTCTTTAGACGGAACTATTTTGCCTATTAAAGGTGCTTTGCCCATAGCTATTCAAGCACGTAAGGATGGTTTTAAAGGTTTGTTGGTGCCTGCAGAAAATGCAAAAGAGGCGGCGATTGTAGATGGTTTAAACGTTTACGGAATGTCTACAATTGAAGAGGTTTGTGAATTTTTTAAAGAACCAAATGATGTAAAACCTATTACCGTAGATACTCGAGCACTTTTTAGAAATGAGCAATGTTCTATGGTCAATGATTTTTCAGATGTAAAGGGACAACAAACCATAAAGAGGGCCTTAGAAATTACAGCTGCAGGAGGGCATAATGTCATTTTAATTGGACCACCAGGAGCTGGTAAAACCATGTTGGCCAAACGATTTTCTAGTATTTTACCTCCATTGTCGCTGAGTGAGGCCTTGGAAACAACAAAAATTCATTCCGTTGCAGGCAAGGTACAAGGGAATACTTCATTAGTAGCTCATAGGCCCTTTCGAGCACCACATCATACCATTTCAGATGTTGCTCTTGTAGGAGGAGGGTCTGTTCCACAACCCGGAGAGATATCTTTAGCCCATAATGGGGTTTTATTTTTAGATGAGTTGCCCGAATACAAAAGAACGGTATTAGAAGTCCTAAGGCAACCTTTGGAGGATCGTGTTATATCCATTTCACGAGCAAGATATTGTGTGGAATTTCCTGCAAGTTTTACTTTAGTTGCATCCATGAACCCCTGTCCCTGTGGTTATTTTAACCATCCCGAGAAGTCTTGTGTTTGTGGACCGGGTATGGTACAGAAATATCTAAATCGCATATCTGGCCCCTTGTTAGATCGTATCGATTTACACGTAGAGGTAACACCGGTTAACTTTGATGAATTAACGACAAAACTCGTACCAGAGTCTAGTGAAGAGATTCGCCAAAGAGTTATAAAAGCAAGAGGTAGACAAGAAAATAGGTTCTCCACAACAAATATTCATTGCAATGCACAAATGGATACACGTACCTTAAAAAAACATGGTTTTATTGATGAAGAGGCTTTGATGATCTTAAAAAGTGCAATGGAGAAATTGGATTTGAGCGCTCGTGCCTACGATCGTATTTTGAAAGTTTCAAGAACCATTGCAGATCTAGAGTCTAGTGAGCGTATTCAGAGCATTCATGTTGCTGAAGCAATTCAGTTCAGAAGTTTAGACCGACAAACTTGGGCAGTATGATCATTGCTTTCATAAAAAAAAAGCGACCCTTACAGGATCGCTTTTTATTACATAAAAACTTATTTTTTAGTCGTTCAGAATTAAGGGCATTCCATTTTCTCCACTTCCAATGATAACAACTTTAGAGTTGTTCGATCTAGAAAGTTCTATGGTTGCTTCAATACCACGCATTTTTAGTAGACTCTCAGTTAAAGAGCTGTTTACAATCTTGTTGGCTGCGGATTCACCTTCGGCAGCGATACGCTTTCTCTCTGCTTCAGAGGATTCTTTATCGAGCCTGTATCGATAAGCAGCAGCTTCTTGTTCTTGCTTTAATTTGTCATCAATAGCCTGACGGATTTTTTCCGGTAGTCGAATCGAACGAATTAAAAGAGCTTTTACGTCTACATTATTTCCAGCAAGTACATTTTTGGTTTCCTCAATGATGGCTGATTCTACTTCATTACGTTTTGTGGAATAGATTTCTTCGGCTTCATAACGTCCCATTACTTTCCGAGCGGAAGAACGTACTTCAGGAATAACGAGTCGGTCGATGTACGATTTACCGAACTCTTCGTGTAAGAAACCTATTTGAGAGTAGTTGGGGTTAAAACGTACGGTGATCTCGATGTTCATGGATAAACCATTTTTATCGAGGATATCCATACTTTCTTCGACTTTCTGCTCTTTAACTTCATAGATAAACACATCATTCCATGGAGCAATAAAGTGAAAGCCTGGGGGCATTATATGTTCTTTATCTAAACCGGTTGTAAATTTTCTAAAGATGATGGCTCTTTCACCGGGTTTAATCGTTACGGTTATCTGTGAGCTTAAAAGCATTAAGAAGAAAAATACCGCACCAGCAATCACCAATAATGGATTTAATTTTTGATTCATTGTTTAATTTTTTAGTTAATGAGTCCCGAGTCTTTTCCGGATTGCCCATTCAAAGAATAAGCATAGCAAAAGTACTAAAAAGATTCCTTTTTGTTTGATTATATCACTCAAGTATTGTTGATAATAGACTTGTGGTTTTAGATCGGTATTTTTTTTGATGAGCGCTGCATACTGCTCAAAGGATTCTTTTTGAATGAGCATTCCTCCAGAAACCTTACTAAGCTTTGAGAGAAGGTCCCAATCTGCTGTTTGCTTTTGATTTTCAAGTTTTGAAGCCACCACGGTAAACACTCCATTTTGACTTTGCTGTTGGTCTTTATGAATAGCATTCACCTTAATCTGATAAGTACCTTCATTTAAGTTTTTCACCTTGGCTTTATAGCTTGAACCCTCTGGTGATAGAGTGTAAAGATACTCGTCTTTATTTTGATCTGTGATTAGTAAACTCAGCTGAGCCTTTTTGACGAGTTTGTAATTGTCATTGTAGAGTTGCGCATCTATTTGAAAAGTTGCTCCTTCATTGATTAATTTGGGGTATTGCAGACGAAGTTTTCTTTTGTCTTTATTGAGGGTTAAGTATTGACCAATTGCCTGAATCCACTCATTAAAATTATCGTGTGTTTTATTTCTTTGATAATCGTACAATCGCCATTTCCAAAGTCCTTCTGCGAGTAGTATGGCCATTTGCTTCCCATTCACTTCTTTAAAAAACAGCAATTCTTTATCGGTGGTGATCGATTCTATTTTTTGTTTGAATAAGGATTGCTTCGGTTCATCGACGAATACCTCAGCAAAAGGGGCAAACAGAGGAGGGCTGTTGTTGATGAATTTTTTGCACTTATCGGAGAGTTCAAAAGCCGTAAAATTTTCATTGATGTGGGGGAAAACATCTTGCATTTGTCCTGCTGTTTTTAGTTCAGCAAAATTTTGAATTTTGTTAAATGAATTCCAATGAGTTGATGTACCTCCTATGAAAAGGAGCGCCGTTTCACTTTCCATGATGCGATTCAGTAGCTCCTTATTTCTATTGGCAAGGTCGGGTATTTGATGAAGGACAATGAGATTGTAAGGTTCTATATCTTCCTTAAACTCATGAAATAAAGCACTCTTTACCTCGTAGTTTTGCCCTTCTTGCAAGGCCGATTTTAGCGCTGAAACATCCGGATGTGGTGCCGAAGTAAGAATGAGGATTTTTTGATGATTCTTCAGTACGTCAATAGCGATTTGCTGCTCGTTGTTAACCGTATTTTTTTCTCCTTCAAAAGAGCGAATATTGAGCTTGTAATATTGTATACCTTCTTTATCTGCTTGCAGATAGATTCTTTTCGTAATTGGAGTGTTTGACTTGAGTTTTAACCACTCTTCATGTAGTACTTTTCCTTTTTTACTGATAACAAGTTGATGTTTTTCAGCGGAATTAAAATTACTAAACACATCAAATTGCACCGGAAATTCATTTTCGAAATAGGCGATTTCATTGTGCCGGATTGATGTGATACGAAGGTCTTTTTCTTGTGTCGTATCACCTAAAGCAAGAGTAAAAATAGGTGCATTTAAGTCTGAGGCTTTATAGTAGGGGTTTAGTCCTCGATTGTAATTTCCATCTGAAGCCAAAATGACACCGGCTAAATTCCGATTGTAAAACCGATCTTCAATATTTTGAAAGGCTTTTGATATATCGGTACTTTTTCCTGTAAACTCTTTGTTAATCCCTTCTTTAATCTCACGATCGAAGTGATAGGTGTAGAGTTCAAAGTCTTCAGATAGCTTTTGGTTATTTGCACGAATGGTCTCGAGTAGCTCTTTGGTATAATAACTGGAGTCCGGAGCATTTAATAGGGATGCAGAAGCATCTTGCAGAAAGACAAGTATGGGTTTTTCAACTTGTTTTGACTCTTGAAGCCATTTGGGTTTTAGCGCCAAAAGTGCTAAAATGAGTAAGGAAATAAACCTTAAGGCAAACAGCAAAGTCCGCAAGGATTTTGATGCAGCTGAGAAACGTACCTCTTTACGGTATATAAACAGTGCAAGCAGCAATGAAAAAATCACTGCTAGCACTATTAAAAAGGGATGTTCAAAGAGAATCATCTTAATGATGCATCTCTAAGTTAGCATTCCGCCACAAACGTGAAGGGTTTGACCGGTTACATAAGCTGATAAATCGGAAGCCAAGAATAAGGTAGCATTAGCTACATCTTCAGGTGATCCTCCTCTTTTAAGTGGTATTGAGTTTCTCCAATTGGCAATTACTTCTTCGCCTAACTTTTCGGTCATCTCAGTTTCAATGAACCCCGGAGCAATTGCATTACAACGAATGTTACGTGAGCCTAATTCAAGCGCAACAGATTTTGTAAAACCAATGACTCCGGCCTTGGATGCCGCATAATTTGATTGCCCTGCATTTCCTTTAACACCCACTACTGAAGTCATATTCACAATAGACCCTGCGCGTTGCTTTAACATAGTCCTCTGAACCGCTTTGGTCATGTTAAAAATGGATTTTAGATTGACTTCCAAAACACGGTCAAAATCCTCTTCACTCATGCGCATGAGCAGATTGTCTTTTGTGATACCTGCATTGTTTACTAGGACATCAATCGAGTTGAAGTTGGCAAGAACATCTTTCACGAAAGATTCTGCTTCGGACATGACGGAGGCATCGGATTTGTAAGCTTTTGCTTTTACCCCTAAACTTTGAAGTTCTTTTTCTAGCGCTAGGGCTTTATCTTCCGAAGAAACGTAGGTAAAGGCAAGGTCAGCACCTTGTTCGGCTAACTTTAAAGCGACTCCTCTACCAATACCACGTGTGGCACCGGTAACAATAGCTGTTTTTCCTTTTAGTAATTGC
>JAQWKY010000094.1 GCA_029247585.1 Flavobacteriales bacterium
TATTTGGTTTGAAATTAAATAAAAGAAAGATGAGTAAAGAATCTTTATCTAATTCCGGAAACATTATTTTAGATTTATACAAGTGGCGTAAACCCTTGGTGGTTTTCACTTTAATTGCTTCTGTTTTAGGAGCGATAGTTTCATCATCGATGTTTATAACTCCTAAGTTTAAATCTACGGCAGTTATTTATCCAACAACAACAAATTCTATTTCTCAGGCATTACTGGTTGAGCATAATCCATATCGTAAGGATGTTTTAGAGTTTGGAGAAGAGTTGGAAGCGGAGCGGTTACTTCAAATATTAAATTCTGATGAAATGCAAAATCGCATTATTGAGGAGTATAATTTGTTTGAACACTATGAAATAGCCCCTGATGCAGAACATGCTAACACATGGATGAATTTGGCTTTTGATGAGCATTTTAGCTTCAAGCGAACAGAGCTTATGTCAATTAATGTAGAGGTTTTAGATAAGGACCCTGAGCTTGCTGCTGAGATGTCTAATCGAATTGTAGATTTGATCGATTTGGTTGTTAAGCGCGTCAAAAAGGAGCGTGCAGAACAGGCAGTGGTTATTTTAGAACGTCGAGATGATGAGTTGTCGTCACGCTTATTTTCAATTCATGATTCGTTAGAAGTTTTGCGTTCTCTAGGCGTCTTAGATGTGTCTTTACAAGCTGAAAGGTTAACCGAATATTACGCAAGAGCTTTGTCAGCTGGCAATGTAAAGGGCGCGCGTGCATTAAAAAAAGAGTTCAATCATTTGGCTCAGTATGGAGGAACTTACTACAGATTGTTTGAAGATCTAGAGTTGGTCCAAGAACAATTAGAAACAATTCGCTTGGAAAAAGAAAATATACGTGTGGAGTTGGATGCTGAGTTAACGAATAGGTTTGTAATCAATCGAGCGGTGCCAGCCGATAAGAAAGCTTATCCAATACGATGGCTTATCGTTGTACTTTCGGGTATGGGGACCTTTTTAATGACATTAGTATTGCTTTATATTCGACAGACGCTTTCAACCGATCATCTTGCCTAAAAAGTACAGTCTATATATTGTCCCTTTACTTATACTATGCTTTGTAATTGCAAACGCTTATTTGCTTGCTGAAGAAAAGTATTGGGGGCTTATTCTTCCCATTCTAATTGCCACTATTGCTGCAGCGATTTTAAGAGTTGATTTGTTGTTAACTGCCGTGGCTTTTTTAACTCCATTATCTACCAGTTTACAAGAATTAGGAATATACAATCCTATGGGTGTAGAGATGGCTTTGCCCACTGAGCCCCTACTTTTTGGTTTGATGTTGATTGCTTGGATAAGGATGTTGAGTGATAAAGAACTCTTCAAAGATTTATACAAACACCCTATTTCTATTCTAATCGCAATTTATTTGTTGTGGCTTTTAATTACCAGCATCAGTAGTTCCATGCCTTTAGTTTCCTTTAAATTATTCATTACTCGGTTGTGGTTTATCAGCAGTTTTTATGTCTTGGGATTTGCCTGGTTTCAGAATAAGAATAATATACATCGCTTTGTGAAAGCTTATCTAGCGGGCTTGTGTCTGGTTGCTCTGTACACGATTTTACAGCACGCCACAAAAGGGTTTGAGCATGAAGCTGCCCATTGGGTGATGTCTCCATTTTTTAAAGATCACACCTCTTACGGTATGGCTTTGGCTCTCTTATTACCCTTTTCTGTTTATCTGATAAAGTGGAATACTCAAAAGGGTTGGGTTGTTTTATTTTCTGTTGTTACAGCCCTACTAATTATTGCTTTGGTGCTTTCTTACACAAGAGCTGCATGGTTAAGTGTTTTAGCAGCTGTTTGTGTTTATGTAGTCCTAAAACTGCGAATACGTTTTTCATTATTACTAACATTGATAAGCTTTTTTGTGGCTTTTGTTTTGATGTTTCAAACGGATATCTTGATGGTTCTTGAAAAGAACAGTCAAGACTCTTCAGATAGTTTTATAGAACACGTACAATCCATGTCCAATGTAAGTACAGATGCTTCTAATTTAGAACGAATTAACAGGTGGAAGTCTGCTTTACGACTTTTTGAGGAAAGACCTCATTTAGGATGGGGTGCTGGGACCTATCAGTTCAATTACGCGCCTTATCAAAATTATTATGAGAAGACCATAATAAGTACGAATGCGGGTAATATGGGTAATGCTCATAGTGAGTATCTAAGTGTTTTAGCAGAAACGGGCTGGCCGGGTTTACTTATTTTTTTAGGTCTTGTTGTTGTAATTTTCACCAAGGCGATTGTCTTGTATCACAAATTAGAGGACGAAAAAGAACAGAGAGTACTCTTGGCATGTATCTTAGGTTTGGTTACCTATTTTACGCATGCGGTATTAAATAATTTCCTCGACATGGATAAAGCATCTGTCCCTATATGGGCATTTGTGGCCATCATAGTTGTCTTAGATTTAAGGCATTCCCAAAGAAAAGTTGAAGCATAAAAAAAGAGGGCTGTATACAGCCCCCTTTTCAATAAATCTGTATTAATTTAAGATTTTACGCGCTCTTGATAAGCACCTTTAACGGTGTCAATTTTAATCTTATCACCCTCGTTAATAAACAGAGGTACATTAACGTTGGCACCCGTTTCTACGGTTGCAGGTTTTGTAGCATTTGTAGCTGTATTTCCTTTTTCCCCTGGTTCGGTATAAGTAATCTCTAAAACAACAGAAGAGGGAACATCACATGTAAGTGGGTTTTCTTCATCAGCATCAAATACGACTTCAACGATTTCACCTTCTTTCATAAATTCATAACCACCCACCATCGTTTTTTCAAGATATATTTGTTCAAATGTATCTGTATTCATAAAGTGAAAGCCAGTATCTTCAGCATACAAATACTGATACTTTCTGGTTTCCACTCTTACTGCTTCAATTTTAGCTCCCGAAGGGAATGTATTTTCAAGAACTTTCCCACTGGTTAAACTCCTTAGCTTTGTTCTTACAAAAGCGGGTCCTTTCCCTGGTTTAACGTGGAGAAATTCAATAATCTTAAATAAATCGTGATTGTGCTTGATGCATAAACCGTTTTTGATGTCTGATGTACTTGCCATAATCTTAGGTTTGGGATTTCAATGTATTTTTTTGTGAGTTGTGACTATCCATAAAGTCATCTATATTAAGGCTGTTCTCGCAGAAAAAGAATTCCTCTTGAATGTTGTTTGAACATACAATAATTAGTTTGTCTTTGCTGTATTTTGTTGCCATTTTCTTGTACCATTCAATTCCTCTTTGGTCGAGGTTAGAGCATGGTTCGTCTAAAAGTACAACGTATACATCGCTTAGCCAAGCAAGAGCTAATTTTAATCTTTGTTTCATTCCTGAAGAAAAGTTTTTTATCTGCTTGTTCCTCGATGTTTCTAGGTATGTAATAGTTATAAACTTATCGATTGTAATGTTTTTATTGAGCGGTTTGAATTTTGTGTAAAATTCAAGAAACTCTTCCAAATACATGTTTTCAATTAATTCAAAATAGGGGGCTGCATAGGCGATGTGTTCAGGCCAGCTCTCAATTGGAATTTCTTTGGAGTTTATAATGAGTTTTTGCTCACCTTCGCTTGCGCTCAAATGGCCTGATATTATTTTTAATAGCGTGGATTTACCTGAGCCATTAGACCCTTTAATTACATAGGTCCCAGGGGTGTTAAACTGAATGTTAACTTTTCTGAAAACCCAATTCTTGTTGTACTTCTTGGCAATATTTGTAAGATGTAAGGGCACTTATTTAGATGAATACCCCTTCATTACACCTCTTTGAGAAGAACGAATGAAGCTTGTAATTTCATCCCTTTCTTTACTTGCAGGGAAATCAGCATCAACAATTTCAAGTGCTTGACTAATGTTATTATCTGCTTGGAACAACTGTCTGTAGATGTTCTGGATTTCAGCTATTTTTTCAGAGGAAAAGCCTCTTCGTCTAAGTCCGATAGAGTTGATTCCTATGAAGGAAACAGGTTCTTTAGCTGCCTTAACGTAAGGTGGAATGTCTTTACGAACTAAAGCTCCTCCAGAAATCATGGCGTGAGCACCAATTGTAACAAACTGGTGTACTGCCGAAAGACCTCCTAGAATTGCGTAATCGCCAAGAGTAACGTGTCCTCCTATGGCAACATTGTTAACGATAATACAGTTGTTCCCAATAAAACAATCATGTGCAAGGTGAGAATATGCCATGAGTAGGCAATTGTTACCCACTACTGTTTTACCCGAGGCGCTAGTTCCTCGATTGATGGTAACACATTCTCTAATCGTTGTATTATCTCCTATGATAACGAGACTTTCCTCACCCCCAAATTTTAAGTCTTGGGGTATGGCTGAAATGACAGCACCGGGAAATATTTTGCAATTTTTACCAATTCGAGCACCTTCCATGATGGTAACGCTTGAACCTATCCATGTTCCTTCACCAATTTCAACATTTTTGTTGATGGTAACAAAAGGTTCAATGACTACATTTTGTGCAATTTTGGCTTCTGGGTGTATGTATGCGAGCGGTTGATTCATCTTAGTGTTTTTTAGCAATTTGAGCAATCATTTCTCCTTCCATAACAATTTTATCACCAACAAAGGCACGGCCAGACATATGGCATATACCTCTTCTTATGGGGCTGATTAGCTCTAAATCAAAGATTAACGTGTCTCCTGGGAGGACTTTATTTTTAAATTTCACTTTATCAATCTTCATAAAGTACGTTAGATAATTTTCAGGGTCTGGAACAGTGTTCAAGACAAGAATACCCCCTACTTGAGCCATAGCTTCAATCTGAAGAACTCCTGGCATTACAGGTTTCCCAGGGAAATGGCCTTTAAAAAAGGGTTCATTCATCGTAACATTTTTCAACCCGACAACCTTACAGTCACTCAATTCAAGGACTTTGTCGACCAATAGGAAAGGGGGTCTGTGAGGAAGTGTGTCCATGATTTGATGAATGTCCATCACCGGAGTGGCGTTAGGATCGTAGGCTGGCGGCTGGTTTTTTTGTTTTTTTATGACTTCTTTCATAATTTTTGCGAATGTTGTATTTGGTCCATGACCTGGTTTGTGTGCAATAATTTTTCCTTTGATTGGAAGGCCTACGAGCATTAAATCTCCAATGACGTCCAAAAGCTTATGTCTTGCGGCTTCATTCGAATAACGGAGATCTAGATTGTTAAGATGCCCGTCTTTACAAACACCAATACGCTCTTTTTTAAACAAGGTTGCGAGTCTTTCGAGTTCTTTCTCTGCTACCACTTTTTCAACATAAACGATGGCGTTACTCAGATCGCCTCCTTTAATGAGTCCATGATCTAAAAGTAGTTCGAGTTCGTGTAAAAAACAAAAAGTTCTTGCATCTGCAAATTCATTTTCAAATTCGTCAATGGATTTGAGTTCTGCTGTTTGTTTACCTAGAACTTTTGAGTTGTAATCGATGCTTACTGAAACGCTGAATTCGTCAGCAGGAAGTGCTTGAATTCGAATGCCTGTTTCAGGGTCTTCGTAATTAATTTCTTTTTCTATAACAAAATACTTTCTTACGGCATTTTGAGCTTGAATTTTTGCCTTCTTCAGACAGTTTATAAATTCTATTGAGCTGCCATCGAGAATAGGTGGCTCTTCTCCATTCAACTCAATGAGAAGGTTGTCTATTTTTAGACCAGCACAAGCCGCTAGGATATGCTCAATCGTCTGAAGTTTAGCTCCTTTTTTATTTAAGGTAGTCCCTCGATCTGTTTCAGTTACATATCGGGCATCAGCTTCAATGATGGGTTTTCCTGGCAAATCAATTCGTTGAAAACGAATCCCGTGATTTACACAAGCAGGATTAAAAGTTAGGGTTACTTCATTACCCGTGTGTAAACCAATACCACTGATGCTTACTTTGTTTTTTATGCTGTGCTGTTGCTCCATTTATTGTACGGTCATCTTTTTCTCTAATTCGTCAATTCTTTTTGCCCATTGAGGTAACTGACGGAAGTAAATATAGGATCGTTGGAAGTCTTTAAGGTCGAAGGCTAAAGGACCTTGTAGTGTTTTTCCATCTTCCTTGATGTCTTTTGCAATACCCGTTTTCCCTGCAACCTTTACATTATTAGCTACGGAAAGGTGGCCTGCGATAGCGACTTGTCCTCCAATCATGCAATTTTCCCCCACTTTACTTGAGCCTGCTATGGCTGTGTGGGATGCAATTACTGTATTTTCCCCAATTTCAACATTGTGAGCTACTTGTATCATATTATCAAGTTTCACTCCTTTGTGAATAATTGTAGAGCCCATTGTAGCTCTGTCAATACAGGTATTGGCTCCAATTTCAACGCCTTCTTTAATGACTACATTTCCTATTTGAGGAATTTTATCGTAAGCATTTCCGGTATTTGGAGCAAATCCAAACCCGTCTCCACCAATGATTGCTCCAGCGTGAATGGTGGTGTTTTTTTCAATTTCGCAATTGTGATATATCTTCACTCCAGAAAATAGTGAGCAGTCATTAGCAATGCGAACATTATCCCCGATATAGCAGTGAGGGTATATTTTCACATTACGACCAATTTTCACATTTTTCCCTATGTAAGCAAATGCTCCAATGTAAGCATCTTCTCCTACCTCTGCCGTTTCATGAATGAAAGAAAGTTTTTCAATGCCATTTTTTTTCTTTTGTAGGTCTTCAATAATACGAAGTAATTTCGCAAAAGATGCGTAGGCATCATCAACCTTGATTAAGGTCGTTTCGACCTTTTTCTCAGGGACAAAATTTTTGTTTATGATGACTGCTGAGGATTTGGTCTCATACAAGTACTCATTGTATTTTGGATTTGATAAAAAAGATAAAGAATGCGTACAGCCCTCTTCTATTTTAGTAAGTTGATTTAAGATGATTGTTGAATCACCGTCAACAACCCCATTTAGCATTTCTGCTATTTGATTTGCAGTAAACTTCATAAGCGGCTAAATTACAAATTTTCTAGACTACGCAGCTTTTTGGGTAACATAGAAAATGTTTGGTTACTGTTTGAGCTAAAACAGAAATGTTCAATTGGTCTGCAGCCTCTGCAATGTCCGTAATTTTACCATTTTTATACAGTAAGTTGATTTTATCTTTTTTCGGATTATATGCCTTGTTGTCAATTTTATTTGTGAACACTAGATGAGATGCGTGTTCTAGGTCAACGCCATATATTTTTGAAGCCCTGGCTTTAATTTTTGCTACGTATGACGGGTCAAATTCAGAGTTTTGCAGTTCAATTTTAAGTAGTTTTCTTTGAATGATTTTCTGACTTAATGCGGCTAAAATTATGTCTGAGTGTTTCGTCCATTCCTTGATAGAAGTCATAATGTCAAAATCATCCAACTGGCAGAACAAGTCTAATAGTTCTGGATTCGTGTTGAAATCTTCTAGGTTGTGGTTGTTCTCCAGGAACTGTCCTAAAGCAGATGTATAAAATAAATGTGTTCCTTCTTGGACTAAAGTTTTGGCTCTTTTTAAAACTTCGACGAGTGTGAACTCGGCAGAAATCACAGCCTTGTGAAGATATACTTGCCAGTACATGAGCCTCCGAGCAATGATAAACTTCTCAATCGAATATATGGCTTTGGCATCGACGACCAATTCACCCCCACTGACATTAAGCATACTGATAATTCGATCGGAGTTGATGATGCCTTCAGATACACCTGAATAAAAACTATCTCTTTTCAAGTAGTCAAGCCTATCAACATCAAGTTGACTTGATATCAATTGATGTAAAAAGGGTTTGGAGTACTGATTTTGGAAGATTTGTATGGCTAATGACAATTTACCATCAAATTCATCGTTAAGCTTGTTCATGATCATCACAGAAATATGTTCATGATTTATTCCATGAACGATACTGTGTTCGAGTGCGTGTGAAAACGGACCATGGCCAATGTCGTGAAGAAGAATAGCTATTAGTACGGCTTCTTCTTCCGGTTTAGAAATCTCGTGTCCCTTGTCTCTTAGCGTCTTTACAGCGTTTTGCATTAAGTGCATGGCGCCAAGAGCATGATGAAATCGAGTATGGTAAGCTCCTGGGTAAACCAAGTAAGTGAGACCGAGTTGAGTGATTCGTCGAAGTCTTTGAAAATAAGGATGCTCAATGATGTCAAAAAACAATTCGCTGGGAATGTTCGTGAACCCATAAATGGGGTCATTAAGAATTTTTCTTTTATTGGCAATTTTAGCCTTCAATTGTCTTAAATTTATTCGGATTACAATAAAAAACTAAAGTAGTAAATATCTATGGAACAAATGAGGATCCTTTGGGTAGATGATGAGATTGAATTATTAAAGCCCCATATTCTATTTCTGGAACGTAAAGGGTATGAAATGAAAACGGCTAATAACGGTGAAGATGCTTTGGAAATGATGGGTAATGAGGCCTTTGACATTGTTTTCTTAGATGAGAATATGCCCGGAATATCTGGCTTAGAGACCTTATCTCGTATGACTGAAAATCACAAAGGTCCGGTAGTGATGATTACTAAGAGTGAAGAGGAGTATATCATGGAAGAAGCTTTGGGGTCCAAGATTTCTGATTATCTCATCAAACCTGTAAATCCTAATCAAATACTCTTATCCATAAAAAAGAATCTAGACTCAAAACGATTGGTGAATGATAAGGTTACTTCTAATTATCAGAAAGAGTTTCGGGAGATTAGTATGTCCTTAATGGATGTGAGAAATCTAAAAGAATGGACAGAAATCTATCAAAAGCTGGTCTACTGGGAGTTGGAATTGGATAAGATAGATGCTTCAGGTATGGTGGAAATTCTAGAAATGCAAAAGAGCGAAGCCAATTCGTTGTTTTTTAAGTATGTGAAAAGTAATTATAAATCTTGGTTGGTAGCGTCTGATGATAAACCTGTTTTGTCTCACACCTTATTGAGAGAGAAAGTGTTTCCTCATCTATCTGAAACAAAGCCTAGTTTTTTTATTCTCATTGACAATTTAAGGTACGACCAATGGAAAGTTTTAGAGCCCATTTTATCTGAGTGGTTTAAAATAGAGGAGGAAAGTACTTTTTGTAGTATTCTTCCCACCGCGACACAGTACTCGAGAAATTCTATTTTTTCGGGTTTAACCCCTTTAGAGTTGTCAAAACGATTTCCACATTTGTGGAAAAATGACCATGAAGAGGGTGGGAAAAATCTTCATGAACAAGAATTTCTCAAAGATCAAATGCAACGTTTAGGTCTTGGTGCTAAAAAGGTTGCTTACCACAAAGTCGTTCAACAACAATACGGTGTTAAATTAGTTGAACAGTTCAATCAACTTGTTCAAAATGATTTCAATGTAATCGTGTACAATTTTGTGGACATGCTGTCACATGCGAAAACAGAGATGGATATGATTCGAGAGTTGGCGGGAACGGATAAGTCATATCGAGACTTAACCCGCACCTGGTTTGAGAATTCCTCCTTATTAGAAATGCTTAAAAAAATAGCTGATTACGATGCAGACCTTATCATTTCTACTGATCACGGAACCATCAATGTGGGAGTACCATCTAAAGTAGTAGGAGATCGTGAAACTTCTTCAAATTTAAGATACAAAACCGGTAAGAGGTTGCAATATCAAGCGAAGGATGTAATGGCGATTGAAAATCCTGAAGAATACTTTTTACCTGCTGCGAATTTGACATCAAGTTTTATCTTTGCTCGAGAAAATATATTTTTAACTTATCCGAACAACTATAATCATTTTGTAAAGTATTTCAAAAACACCTACCAACATGGTGGGCTGTCTCTTGAGGAAATGATTTGCCCGGTTATTCGATTATCTGCAAAATAAATGAGGATTTCGATTGGTTCCATTGATGAATTACCCGCTCTAGCAGCCAAAATCAAGAACGAGTACCCAAGTAAAATAATCGCCTTTTATGGTGCAATGGGTGTTGGCAAAACGACGTTTATCAAAAGTTTGTGCATGGAGCTTGGTGTAGATGCATCTGAGATTTGCAGTCCAACTTATGGATTGGTTAATGAGTACGAGGCAGATGATCGGCAAGTGGTTTACCATTTTGACTTTTACAGACTGAAGGATGAAAATGAAGCTTTTGATATGGGTTATGAGAATTATTTCTATTCGAATCATTATTGTTTTATTGAGTGGCCGGAAAAAATTGCTAACTTATTGCCTGAAAAGATGTTAAAGATTCATATTGAGTCTGAGAATCACAGTCGAATATTCACTATAGAAGAAATTTAGTTTCAAAGATGAGTAAGCCTGATATTTTAAGTTTTCTGCAAGAAGAATTTTTAATGCCTCAACCTGAAGTGTTGGAACTTTCAACCAAAAAGCAATCTCTTTTCATTGGGATTACGAAGGAATGTGCTTTTCAGGAAAATCGTGTGCCTTTAGTTCCTGAAGCAGTAGGGTTGTTGGTAAGTAATGGGCATAAAGTTTACATTGAGACCGAAGCAGGTAAATCGAGTTTTTTTACGGACCAAGAATACAGTGAAGCGGGTGCTAAAATTTGTTACGATGTTAAGGAAGTTTATGAGGCTGACATTATTCTTAAAGTTGAACCTCCTACAATTGAAGAATTGGATAATTTTAAGCATAACCAATGTTTAATCTCAGCACTTCAACTCAAGACACAAACAGCAGGCTATTTTAAAAAATTAATGGAGAAGAAAGTAACAGCAGTTGCTTTTGATTACATAAAGGATGAAACGAATATGTTTCCTATCGTTAGATCCATGAGTGAGATTGCAGGAACATCATCAATACTAATTGCTGCAGAACTATTAAGTACATCAGCAGGAGGAAGAGGGATGCTTATGGGAGGTATTCCTGGGGTTCGTCCAACTCGAGTTGTTATTATTGGTGCTGGAACTGTTGCAGAATATGCTGCTCGATCTGCAATGGCGCTCGGAGCCTCAGTAAGTGTTTTTGACAATTCAATTTCACGCTTAAGAAGAATTCAAAATGATTTGAATTTTCCGATTGCAACTTCCATTCTCCAACCTAAAGTACTCGAAAAAGCATTAAAAAGAGCTGATGTTGCCATAGGTGCCTTGAGGGCTCAAGAGGGAAGAACTCCTTGTGTTATCTCTGATGATATGGTACAAAAAATGAAGTCAAAGTCTGTTATTGTTGACGTGAGTATAGACCAGGGTGGATGTTTTGAAACCTCTGAGGTTACCACACATGAAAATCCGACCTTTACAAAACATGGAGTCATTCATTACTGTGTTCCAAATGTTGCCTCTAGAGTTGCAAAGACAGCTTCCTTTTCTTTGAGTAACATCATAGCACCGACCCTTTTAAAAGTTGGAGATGGAGGTGGTGTTCAGGGAATGTTGTTGCGTTCGCCAAATATTCGAGGAGGTGTTTATGTTTACAATGGAATTCTTACCAACAAAGGAATTGGCGTATGGTTTGATTTGCCTTACAAGGAAATAAGGTTACTTTTGGGGCTTTAAAGTTTTAGAATGACGCGACGTATTTTTTTGTATTTATTTGGGGTTGGACTGGGAATCATTGTATCCTTTTTATTTTTTGGAGATCGGGATGTAGATTTCTCATACCTTCCTAATGCCCGAACCCTGAAACACCTTCGGGCACAAGAGTTTCGGATTTCTGAACAAGCAATTTGTCAATTGGATTGTATTGGAGTAAGCCAACTATTTTTTGAAAACATTTTCAATGAAGGTGATTTGGAGGTAGATTTCAGTTCCAGTGATGTTGAAGGGCTCTGTAAGACTTATTTTATAGAAGTAGATGAAGTGAAATTTTCAAAATTTCATATTGATGATTGCGACAGTCTATCTTTGTTGACACATGTTGAAGTGCAAAATTGCGATTGTAGGTGAAGAAGTTTTTGCCTGGTTAAACGATAGAATTCCTTCTATTTAACTCTTTTTTCACAAAATTTAATTCTCTTCCGGTTTGTCCTGCGATGGATTTGTTTTCTTCGGCACGACGAACTAAGTAAGGTAGCATGTCTTTAATAGGCCCGTATGGCATGTATTTTAAAACATTGTAGCCTTCATTTGCTAGATTGTAACT
>JAQWKY010000112.1 GCA_029247585.1 Flavobacteriales bacterium
CATTTGCTAGATTGTAACTAATGTGGTTACTCATTCCCATGAGTTGGGCAAAGTATACTTTGGTGTTGTTTTTTTCGATCTTATAGGTTTTCATCAATTGCATCAAATATCTTGAACTTTCCTCATTGTGCGTTCCGGCGCAAATAGAGATGCCGTGTATGTTTTCACAGGCGTACTCTAAGGCTCTGTCGTAGTCGTTATCGCAGTCGTATTTGTCCGTTTGTATGGGTGTATTGTAACCCATTTTTTTTGCACGTTTATTTTCTTTTTCAAGGTACGCCCCTCTTACAAATTTAAACCCTAAGAAGTACCCATTTAACTTTGAGTCTTGATGAATTTTTTTCAAGTAATCTAGGCGATCTTTACGATACATTTGAAGTGTGTTGAATACAACAGCCTGTTCTTTGTTGTAGGCTTTCATCATGCCCTCAGTGATATTGTCAATCACGTCCTGAATCCAACTTTCTTCGGCATCTATCATGACCGGTATTTTGGATTGATGCGCTTTTTTACAAATCTTATTTACCCGATGAATTACTCGATTGTACTCTTGTTGCTCTTCATGGCTGAGGTCTATTTTACGGTTTGTTTTTTCAAGCAATTCGATTCGGCCTATGCTGGAAATTTTAAAGACACTAAAGGGGATATTGGTGCTTTTTTCAGCTTTGGTTATGGTTTGGAGTATCTGGTTTGTGGTTTCCTTGAAGTCCTTTTCAGTAGCTTTTCCTTCTACAGAATAATCAAGAACTGTCTTGATATTGTAGGAAGCAAGCTCATTGATTTTAGCCGAACAATCATCAATAGTCTCACCTCCACAAAATACATCTACAATTGTGTGTTTTAATAGGGGTGATATAGGTAAACGAAGATGAAGTGCTATCTTGATAAGGTAGCCTCCGATTCGAGTAAGTTTTGAATGGCGCATGATGTTGAACAAAAGATGTTTTTTTTGTAGTTTTTTATCCGATAGGGACTGAAAAGCGATCTCCGTATTTTTGAATGAAATCATGTGTAAATTATAAAAAAAATAAGACTAATTTGAAATATTATTATTTTGATTTACCTAAGTGCAAAATTCAGTCCAGATGTATGATTCAAATATAAATTTAACATTGATAGTGGGTTTTTTCATAGGAGCCCTAATCTTCAATCCTGTCCTAATTTAATTAAATTTAACGGCTGATTTATGGTCGTGTTGTTTGCTTTCCTATCTTTGTTTTTTCAAAATTAAAAGGAATTCTGTGGAGATTCAATCGGATAACTATTCTATATACATTGGGAATGAGGTTTTACAAGATTTTAACCGCATTCTTGAGGACTGTCAAGAGCAATATTCAAAGATCTTTATCTTTTGCGATGAAAATTCATCTCGTCATTGTTTACCCTATTTAATTGAGCAGGTGCCGATGCTTATCGGTGCTGAACTGATTGAAATAGAATCTGGGGAGCAAAATAAAAACCTTTCCATTTGTCATGATGTTTGGAAAACGATAAGTGAATCGAATGCCGATAGAAATGCTTTCATTGTAAATTTAGGTGGAGGTGTTATCTGTGACATGGGCGGAATGATTGCGTCTTTATATAAAAGAGGTGTTCGGTTTTTTCACATCCCAACCACGCTTTTATCACAGGTTGATGCTTCCGTAGGGGGGAAATTGGCGGTTGATTTAGATGGGCACAAAAATCAGATAGGCTTGTTTAGAAACCCTGATTTAGTCCTCATTGTTCCTGAGTTCTTGAAGACCCTACCGGAAAGACACTGGGTAAGTGGTATGGCTGAGGTATACAAACATGCTTTGATATCAGATGCTGAGTATTGGTTGTTTTTAAGTGAACTGAACTTGAAAGATGATACGTATTTATCTGCAATGCTTCACAAATCGATTTCGATAAAAAATGAGATTGTGCTTGAAGATTGGGAAGAGAAAGGATTGCGCAAGACCCTAAATTTTGGACATACCATTGGTCACGCGATTGAAAGTCAGGCCTTAGAAAAAGGACGTGACTTATTGCACGGCGAAGCTATTGCCATTGGGATGTTGGTTGAGATTATTTTGTCACAAATGATGAATGGATTCAAGGATGAAGACTTTGAAACCATTAAGTCGGTTTTCGCAAATATTTTTCCGCTGCAGAAAATTGATGAAAATGAATTGCCTGACTTAATAGAATGGATGCGTCACGATAAGAAGAACGATGATGCACAAATTAACTTCACTTTACTTAAGAAAATTGGTGAGGCTGAATTCAATAAAATCTGTTCGGTAGATCAAATTGAAGAAGCTATTAGAACTTATAACACGCGTTTAAATTGAAAGCGAAAATTCAAACAGAAACCAAAAAGCTGAAGGGTAACCTAAAGTTGACTGGCTCCAAAAGTATTTCCAATCGATTGTTAATACTTCAAGCCTTATCTGGACAAATGAGTCCTTTAAACAATCTTTCAAATTCAGACGATACGACGGTGTTATTAAAAGCACTTACCTCCAAAGAATCGACTGTTGATGTGGGTATTGCCGGGACAGCAATGCGGTTTTTAACCGCTTATCTTGCCATTCAAGATTCAGAGTTTGTTCTTACGGGTGCTTCCCGAATGAAAGAACGCCCTATTAAAGATTTAGTCGATGCGCTTTCTAAATTGGGGGCAGAGATAGATTATATTGAAAAAGAAGGTTATCCTCCGTTGAACATCAAAGGTAAGAAATTACAGGGTGGGGATTTGAGCATCAAAGCTGATGTGTCTAGCCAATTTATTTCAGCGATATTAATGATTTCTCCTTATTTTGAAAAAGGAATACGCCTACGTTTAGAAGGTGAGGTTTTATCTCGTCCGTATATTGAAATGACGCTAAACTTGATGCAGCAGCAGGGTGTTGGGCATACTTGGGAAGGAGACACCATTACGATTGCTCCTGGGGTGTATTCGGATCAGGTAAGAGATGTTGAGTCAGACTGGTCATCCATATCGTATATATTTGAACTCGTAGCCCTAAGTGAGTCTGCGGAGATAAGTCTGAAGCAAGTAGACCAAGTTTCAGTACAAGGAGATCAAGAAGGGATGAACTATTTCAAGTACCTTGGGGTAGATTCATCCATAGAGAATGGGGAGTTGACCTTAAAAAAACAAGCCAATTTCAAGCATCCAGAGCTTTTGGAGTTTGACTGTACGAAAACTCCTGATTTAGCGCAAACCTTGGCAGCCACAACCTGTGCCTTGGGAATACCGATGAATATTAAAGGGCTTAAGAGTTTGCCTATCAAAGAAACAGATCGGTTGATGGCCTTGAAGGTGGAGTTGGAAAAGTGTGGTGCTGAAGTTCGTATTGTAAATAATGAGGCTTTAGAAATCATACCGGGTCCAGAATTCTCGGAAAAAGATTTCAGTTTTGAGACTTATGGAGATCACCGTATGGCTTTGTGTTTAGCGCCTCTAGCCCTTAAGGCTAATTCTGTGACACTCAATAACCCGGCTGTAGTCAACAAATCGTACAAATCTTATTGGGATGATTTGAAACAACTGAAATTTGATGTCGAGGTTTCCTAATCAGACATCCACTTTAGATAAAAGCATAGTTCCGTTTTCGAGTTGCTGTTAATTCGTTCATTTCCTGTTCCAATAATCTGTCTATCTGCATAGCTTTGTTGGATGAGTTGTATTCCGTATTTTATCGATTTCGACCATCTTTTCTGGCAAGTCATGCTGTAGATGTTTCCTTTACCCATAATAAATCTGGAATTGTAACTTCCATAGAAATAGGGACTTTCCCAAAATACAATTTGATTACTGGTGTTAAATATCCCATATGAAAAGCTCAGTTTACTTTTTTTGTTTGGGTTTGTCCAATCCAGTTTATAGTCAAAACTGCTATTGCCAATCCCTGCATTATCTGTGTAATTTCCCTTCAAACTAAACCGAATTGCTGAATTTAGATTCTCTTGGTAAAAGAGTTTCAGTTTGTTAATTGTCTTTGTGTTTATCGTTGATATTTTTTGAAGTTTAACAACAACTTTTCGACTCGACGTAGCTTTTGAAACCGCAACAGATATTTTTTCACCGGATAAAATTTCATAGCTTTTATTTTCTCCATAATTCGGGTAATAATGATCAAAAGTGGCGTTAAAACGCCATTTTTCATCAAAAACATGTTGAAAAGAGCACAAAAAGCCATTTTCATATCCATTGCTAAAACGGGAGTAATCGGATTTGTACGTATTAAAAGTTCCATAATCTCTGTTTCGATACTGAAGAGACAATAGACTGTTATTAGAAATACTAATGTTGAGTTTTTGAAGCGTTGACCAGAACTCAAAGTTTTGTGTTGCAATTTCTCCTGAGTAGTTAATGTTGAAATAGTTTTTAGAGATGTATAGGCTTTGAAGTAGGTGTTTTTTCTTTTTGGTTTCATAGAGGATGCCGCTCCATGATAGTTTGCCTTTGTTTATTTTTTTACTGATCCAAACTCCTAGTATACGTTCCCTGATTTTCTTTCTTTTTCGAATTTCTTTAACGGACCTATATAGCCCAGATTTGTCTGGTTTTTTGTTGCCATGTAGTTTTCTGTGAGAGATAAATAATCCTAATTTGAGGGCATTATTTCCCCACTGTGTCGACACTCCTTGGAAGTAACGATGTTCTTTTGAACTTAAGGTCTCCTTTACCGTAATTGTTGGAGAATAACTGATAAAGTAGGGGTTGTTTATTCTGTAACTTGTCCCGAACAACAATCCTTCTCCCAAGTTAATATCGTATTTACCCAAAATAATTTTTTGGAGTTTCTTCGGACCTTTGTAAGACACATATCCTCCTAGATTATTTGGTCCGTCATTTTCGTACCACATAGGTTCTCCAGGATCTTTTTCCCAATTAAGACCCAAAACCCAACCCTTCTTCATTTGCATTCGAATTCTGAAATGAGTTTTGAATCTACTTCCCTGATAAGCTCTGTTTGTATGACCAAGCTTTTTCTGTGTTAGGTATTTTGTGCCTGCGAAAAATGATTTTTTTTTAGCGCTTGATTGATTCCTCTTTTTGGTTGATACACGGATAAATTTTTTGATTCTTTTTAGAGATTCTATTTTAATGTTTAGGCCTTGAAGTTCATAGATTGAAATTAGTTTTCGATTTTGACAATAGGTTTGAATACGCCTACATTCCATTTCGGACATGAGATTAAGTAAAGGCAGTTGTTCAATTTCATCAGAATTGTTTAAATCAATGGGCTTGTAGTAGTAATAGTCCCATAAGGCAATCAAATCTTCAAAGGACTCTTTTTCAACCCGCGAAGCCACATAGTCTAATTGCTTTGAAAAGTCTTGGGCTACAACGGTACAGGTAAGGGACAGAGGTATGCAAAGGTACTTAACCATTGAATGGTTGGTAAATCAGGGAGAAGCCTATTTTGTTTGCCCAAGGATGTGATTTATAGGACGTTCGTATCTCAAAGGGTTCTTTATTATAGCCGAATCTAAGGCCATATTGGGAGGTTGTAAACGTGTGTAGTATGCTTAAGCTAAAGGAATTTTCGTAACTGTATTTTAACTCATGTTGGGCGTAAGAACTTGTGAGAAGTGATTCTTCGATCTGCAGTATTGATGCCAAGTTACTATTCCACTTATAGCGTCCGCTTATAATCATTCGGCTTTCAATATCGTTTTTTACATAGCTGTTGTTTAATGGGTTTTCCATGAAAAGATCAATTTCATAGCGATTGTTTTGGTAGTTCCAGCCCAGATCAAAACTTACCGACTGGTGTTTATTGAAACCAGGACTTGATGCGTTGTGCAGATTTAAGTTGACTCCAAAATGTACTTTAGAACTTATTTTTTGGAGACTTGATAATGTGAATTCCTGTTCTTTATAATGAGTGTATCCGTATTGATAGTAATAAGAATGGAATGTTCTATTCCAGAGCTCAAATACAGAGCCTATTTTATGTGCTGTAAGTTCAAATTCAGGGTTTATTATTGAATGTTGAGTGTATAAGGTCGTAGCGGTAATGTTTTTTAGTAATGCAGGGTTGTTGTAGTCTCTGAAAAGGAAGTCAGTGTTTTGCCCTAGGCAACAAAAGCTTACTAGCACCATGGCGATCTGTGCTGTTTTTGTCATTTTAATCTAAATATATTAGTATTAAGTATGCAAATGCTCAGTCATCAAATAGTCCGTTATTTATGGAGTGGACATGGTTTGAAAAAGGAGCACCCTTAATATATAAAATATATTTATATAAATTAATATATATTACGTAGAGATTTGCTAGACTGAAATTTAACTAAGCTGAGATTAGACACTCATAACTAAATCAATTGCTTCAATGATTTGGCGATGTTTCAGGGAGTAAAATGTTTTTTTACCTATTCGCTCAGAATGGAGAATGTTTTTGTTTCTAAGAATGTTGAGTTGGTGTGATGCAATGGCTTGTTTGATGTTAAGATTTTTGTAGATCTCAGTAACATTCATTTGATCTGAGGTGGCAAGAAGTTTTACCATGTTCAATCGTAATGGATTAGATAAGGCTTTAAAGATTTCAGCCGTACTTAAACTTTTTTCACATCCCATTATTTATTATTTTTATCTTGACAACTAATTCATTGCCAATATAGGTAATTATTAAATACTTTACACATTTGAGCCTGAAAAAATGAGTATATTTGTTTATTACCATAAAGTAATATGTTTTTTGGTCTGAAAATTTATAGTTTCATATATACTTTTCATGCAAAAAACACCACTTTCGAGCCTTGATATTCTATGTATATAGGTTGTTAAAATTATAAACAGCTGATTACCAAGCAATAAATAATTTAATAAGACAACTATATGCTTGACGTATTATTTGTAATTATTTATCATATTTATGTATCGAAAAAATAACCTTTGTGTTGAAGAAAGAAGACCTAAATATCAAGATTGCTGAGCGAATAATTCATTATCGTAAGGGGCTTAATTTGTCTCAAGAAGACCTAGGAGATTTATTGGATGTTAGTAAGCAAAACATTCAGATGATTGAAAGTGGTAAAAGAAACCCCGGCACATTCTTGTTGAAAAAAATTGCAAAAGCTCTAGGCGTTTCACTATCTAAATTACTCGAGGGTATATAGGTGTAGCTCCTGTCGCTTCTGATTGAGTTCAATCATTCAAAAGTTCCCTTGAAGTCTTGTGAAATTTATTTGTTGAGTTTCATCGGTTTTACCCATAATTTTACTCCAAGCATTTTGGCTGCTTATCATCAAGTCCATCGCTTCATATATTGAAAAAGTGAATTGTGGATTGATAAATACAAAATCTAAGTTCTTATCGTGAATCAAAGTTCCACCTACTTGTATGAGTGGGTAAACTGCATGTTTCTGCTTTGTTACTCGCACCACGTAGGTGCTCGTCGGAGCGTTTACTAATGTTATAAGCATCTTGCGCATGACTTGCACTGGTGAGAAATAGAAGTAGGAATATAAGTTTTCTCTTACGAATTAGTATTAATAGCGCACAAAAAAACCCTTTAAGCAAAGGGTTTTTTTGTGTTCGATTTGTTGTGTGATTATTTGTAGACGTCCTAATTTAGGATACTCTGTAGTCAAATTTAAACTCACTTAAATCTTCGTTGGCTTTAATGATTTTTTTCTTGAGAGATTCTTTGTAGGTAACTAGTTTTTCCATCACTTCAGCATCTCCGGTAGCAATCATCTGCACGGCAAGTATGGCGGCGTTTTGAGCTGCGTCAAGTCCAACCGTAGCAACAGGAATGCCTGGAGGCATTTGAAGAATAGATAAGATGGAGTCCCATCCATCAATAGATATGGAAGATCGGCAAGGCACTCCAATAATTGGAAGTGGAGTAAAAGCTGCCATAACCCCAGGAAGATGAGCTGCACCACCTGCACCAGCTATAATAACTTTAACACCCTCTTGGTAAGCTTTGGAAGCATAAGCTTCAACTTGTTCGGGAGTTCGATGTGCTGAAAGTGCATTTACTTCGAATGGGATCTCTAAATCGTTTAAGAATTTTGCTGCTTTTTGCATTACGGGCCAGTCAGATGTACTTCCCATAATGATGCTAACTACTGCTTTCATGGTAAAAATATTTTTTTACAAAAATAAGGATTCATTGTGATGTAGGAAAGCATTTTTAACAAAAGAAGAAAGAGCAGATTAGCTTTAAATTTTTAGGAAGTATTAGATTGGACCATTCATCGTTTTCACACAAAATATATTGATGTTTTTGGTTTGTTCGATGTCAATTTATTTTAATGTATTTTTGTTCGGTATGAAAAAGCTTAAGGTTCATGATTTGGACTTTGAAATTTATCTTGAAGATTGCGTATTAAAAGAGCGAATTGTTGAAATGGCGCTTGAAATACATCAAAAGTTAAATGGTAAAGTTCCTCATTTTGTTGCTGTTTTGAATGGCTCTTTTGTTTTTGCATCTGATTTACTTCGTGCCTTTCCTGGTGATTGTGAAATATCATTTGTGAAACTGAGTTCCTACGATGGGCTCTCAAGTTCAGGGAAAGTAAATGAACTTATCGGATTGAAAGAAGTTTTAAATGATAACCCTATCATTGTCTTGGAAGATATCGTTGATACGGGGAAAACACTTTCAAAAATTGATGAAATTTTCAAGCAGAAAGGAAAAGATTGGCAAATTGCCAGTTTGTTTCTTAAGCCTGAGGTTTATCAAGGAAACAGAAATATTAATTTTGTAGGTTTTGAAATACCTAACAATTTTATATTAGGTTATGGTCTCGATTATAAAGGATTAGGCCGGAATTTAAATCACGTTTATCAATTGGCGAAAGCTTAAACATAAAATATGTTAAATATAGTTTTATTTGGACCTCCAGGCGCAGGGAAAGGAACCCAGTCAGCCTGTTTAATTGATTCATACAATTTGGTACACCTTTCTACTGGAGATATTTTTAGATCCAACATGAAAGAAGGAACCGAATTGGGAACTCTCGCCAGATCTTATATTGATAAGGGCGCTTTAGTTCCTGACGAAGTAACGATTTCTATGCTGGAAGCTGAGGTAAACGGCAATCCAGATGCCAAGGGTTTTATCTTTGATGGTTTCCCGAGAACAACGGCACAAGCAGAGGCCTTAGATTTATTTTTAAAATCAAAAGGAATTGAAATAACGGCCATGTTAGCTCTTGAGGTTGAAGAACAAGAATTGATTTCACGTCTTTTGGAAAGAGGTAAATCTAGCGGTCGTGCGGATGATCAAAATAGAGATGTGATTAAAAACAGAATTCAGGTTTATGAAACTGAAACGGCTATTTTGAAAGACTATTACACAGCACAAAATAAGTTTGTTGGGGTTGAAGGTGTGGGTTCTATAGAATCAATTACACAAAGATTGTGTAAAGAAATAGATGCTTTGGTATAGTGGCTGTAAACGGATCTAATTTTGTTGATTATGTTAAGATTCACTGTGCCGCCGGCCATGGGGGTGCAGGATCTGTCCATCTACATCGTTCTCGTTTAACCGCAAAAGGAGGGCCCGATGGTGGTGATGGCGGTAGAGGTGGTAACGTTTACCTGCGCGGTAATGATCAAATGTGGACGCTACTTCATCTAAAATACAAACGACATGTAAAAGCAGGTAGGGGAGGAAATGGCTCTTCTAATAATAGTTTTGGAGATGACGGAGAAGACCAGTATGTTGAAGTTCCTCTAGGAACGGTAGCCAAAGACGCTGAAACGGGGGAAGTTCTTTATGAAATAACAGAACATGGTGAAGAAGTCATTCTTCGTAAAGGAGGATTAGGTGGAAGAGGTAACTCATGGTTTAAAAATTCAGTTCGGCAAACCCCAAGATATGCTCAGCCAGGAACAGATGGTGACGAAGGATGGAATATTCTTGAACTTAAGGTACTTGCAGATGTTGGTTTGGTAGGATTCCCAAATGCAGGTAAGTCAACTTTATTGTCTGTAATATCTGCTGCTAAACCTAAAATTGCCAACTATCCTTTCACCACTTTAGTGCCTAATTTGGGTATTGTTTCTTATCGAGGTGACCGTTCTTTTGTGATGGCTGATATTCCCGGGATTATTGAAGGAGCAAGTGAAGGAAAAGGTTTAGGGCTTCGTTTTTTAAGACATATCGAGCGTAACTCGACCTTATTGTTTTTGGTCCCGGCCGATGCAGATGATATTGAATCGGAGTATAAGGTTCTACTTAAGGAATTAGAAACGTATAATCCAGAGTTGTTAGACAAGGATCGCTTATTGGCAATTTCAAAATCTGACATGTTGGATGAAGAATTGAGAGCAGAGGTAGAGAAGACACTACCCGAAGGAGTGAAGACGATTTTCTTTTCTTCTGTAGCACAGCACGGCTTAATCGAGTTAAAAGACTTAATCTGGAATCAATTAAATGCTTAGTAAAATACTACAAGGAGATCAAGATTTGTTTTTGTTGTTAAACGGTTTAGGGACAGAGGCCTGGGATGGTTTTTGGGTTTTTGTATCCAGTACCCAATCAGCAATCCCTTTATTTCTTCTGATTGTATTTTTACTGATTAAAAAATATCGAAAGCACTTTTGGGTGGGTTTAATCATCATCTCAATTGCTGTAGGCTTAGCAGATTTCACCTCTGTTCATTGTTTTAAGAATGTATTTATGCGCCTAAGGCCAAGTCATGCGCCTGAATTGGCTGATCAAATCAGATTGTTGGTTTCAAAAGGAGGGTTGTATGGATTTGTATCCTCTCATGCCGCTAATTTTTTTGCCCTAGCCGCAATAGCTTCATCTGTTTTTTCTGATCGAAAACACCTTCCCTATATATTTTACACATGGGCAGTTTTAGTTGCATACAGTAGAATTTATGTAGGGAAACATTACCCATTAGATATTCTTGGAGGTGCCATTTTAGGTGTGTTCATTGCAAAATTGATTTGGGCAGTCGCCAAGAAGATTAAGAAAAAGTATCCTTCAGTCCTATGAATATAGTTGCAATATTTATTGGTGGTGGTTTGGGGAGCTTATGTCGTTATGCATTGAGTAAATGTACCTCTGTGTATTTCACTTCGTATTTTGCCTACGCTACTTTATTCTCAAACGTGCTTAGCACCTTGATTTTAGCTTCTTTTGTGTATTTTTTTCAGGAAAAAATGGGTTTAAATGATACTTGGAAGTTTTTTGTGATTACCGGTTTTTGTGGAGGGTTTAGCACTTTTTCTACCTTTAGCTTTGAGACTTTTGAAATGCTCAAGAACGGTCAAAGTCTCCTGGCGATTATCAACGTATTGCTGAGTGTGTTTTGTTGTTTGTTTATCCTTTACATTCTCTACAAAACAGGAACGGCTTCGTCATCATGAAACACATAGTTATTCTGTTATACACAAGTGAATTGCTTAGCATTAGAAAAAACACATAGAAACTTACTTTAATAACCCTCCTTATGAAACCTCTTTTTATCGTTCTCTTAGTTTTAAATTCCATCGTTTTTGCTCAGGGTCAAGCTCCTAAATTGATTGTAGGAATTGTTGTAGATCAAATGCGTTATGATTACATCAATCGATATTGGGATGATTTTAGTGAGGGCGGATTTAAACGCTTGGTTGCCGAAGGTTACAATTGTACAAACACCCATTACAATTACATTCCTACTTATACAGGTCCTGGTCATGCTTCCATATACACAGGAGCGACACCATCAACCCACGGAATCATATCTAATTCCTGGTTTAATAAGGATACTGAAGAATATGGCTACTGTGTTTCGGATCCAACGATGAATACCATTGGTGCTGATAATGAGTCCGGAAAAATGTCTCCCTCAAAAATGTTGACCACTACTTTTGGTGATGAGATGCGCTTATTTTCCATGAACCGATCTAAAGTCATAGCTATAGGATTAAAAGATCGCTCAGCAGTTCTTCCAGCCGGACACATGGGTAATTTTGCCTTTTGGTTAGATTCTGAAACTGGAGATTTTGTTTCGAGTTCTTATTACGGTCTTCGCCTTCCAAAATGGGCACAGAAGTTTAACAAGAGAAATCTCTGCGAGACGTATTTATCTGAGCCCTGGAATTTGTTGTTAAATTCAAAGGACTATGACGAAAGTCTTGTAGACAACAGCGTCTATGAGGGACCTTTTAAGGGCCAGAAATACCCTAAATTTCCTCATGACTTGCCGAGTCTTATCGAAGAAAATGGTAAAGGATTAATAAAGTCAACTCCTTTTGGAAACACGCTTACTAAAGACATGGCCATTGCTGCTATCGAGGGGGAGCGTTTGGGTCAGGATGAGCATACCGATCTTTTAGCAATTAGCTTTTCACCACCTGACTATGTGGGTCACCAATTTGGTGCAGATTCGAGAGAAACTCAAGACACCTATTTAAGATTGGACAGAGATATCGAGACTTTTTTATCTTATTTGGATGAAAATTTAGGGAAAGAAAACGTCTTGGTTTTTTTAACCTCTGATCACGGAGCTGTTCGAACACCGGCATACTTAAAGGACAGAAATATTCCTGCTGGCTACTTTGATGCAGAAGAGCCCGTGAGAGAGTTGAAGCAATTTTTACAAAACATTTATGGTTTTGGAGAATGGGTAAAGACTTATGGTAATGCGCAGGTTTTTTTAAATCGAGAATTAATTTTTGAAAAGTATCTAAGTCTGGAAGAGGTACAACAACAAACGGCTAATTTTATGCTTCGTTATGATGGCGTTCAGAAAGCAATTTGTGCACATTCACTAGAGAACAATGAGTTTGACACAGGGTCTTTGGCATCCTTGCAAAAGGGATATCATCAGAAACGATCTGGAGATGTATTGTTGGTTTTGGACCCAGCTTGGATTGAATACCACCATACGGGAACCACTCATGGCTCCGGATATACCTACGATCAGCACGTACCTTTAATCTGGTATGGCTGGAATGTAAAATCAGGAAAGACAACAGAGAAAACAGCGGTCACGGATATTGCATCCACAATTTCGAGTCTTTTGGGCATCAGTTTTCCTAATGGATCATTAGCAAATGTAATCCCTATTCCTCTAGGCGAGTAAAGCTTTTAAACTTATTGGTTCCCCTTTTTTCGACAGATCATGAGGCCGTCTCTTAATGGGAGTAGCAGATTTTCAACGGCTGGATGATCTTGAACCTTTTTGTTGTATTCTAGCAACGCTTTGGTTGCTTTGTCTGATGGGTCTAATTCTTCAATGATTTTCCCTGACCACAAAACATTGTCTGCAATAATCCATCCTCCCGGTTTAATTTTATCAATCAAAAGATCAAAATAGAGGGGGTAATTTTTTTTATCGGCATCGATAAATGCTAAGTCTATTTCTAGATCTAAGTTAGGGATGATCTGACTGGCATCGCCAATGTGTTGAACAATTTGGTGTTCGAATCCCGCTTTTTTAAAATAGCGGGTTGTCATATCCTCTAATTCCTCGTTTACATCAATCGTATGTATAACACCATCTGCGGGCAGTCCTTTTGCAAGGCATATGGCGGAGTAGCCTGTGTAGGTGCCGATTTCGAGAATGCATTTTGCTTGAAGCATTCGGCTAATCATCGTCAAGAACTGGCCTTGAAGATTTCCAGAAATCATACGCGGGTTTAATACCGAGGTGTGAGTTTCGTGATTTAAGGCACTTAAGATTTCGCATTCAGGGCTCGTATGGTTGTTGCAGTAGTTGTCGAGTTCCTTCGAAATAAATTCCATGCTAAGCTTCTTTGGGTTCGTAAATGATGGTACTCAACTGCCCTTCTTTGAAGATTTCTTGAGCCACGTCTTGAATTTCCTCAGCTGTAATGGCTAGAATTTTCTGATTGATTTCTTCGATACGTTCAACTTTATCAAAAGTCTGGTAACTTTTAGCGATGGACTGCATGAGGTTGCAGTTGTTTTCTTGTGCGATTGCTAATTGCCCTATCAATTGTTGTTTTGCCTTTTTTAGCTGAAGAGGCCCAAGCTTAATCTCCCGAAGCTTTTTAAGCTCTTTATAGATCAGCTTGATGGTCTTTTTTACGCTTTGTGGCTCTGTACCAAAATAGATACTCCAGACTCCAGTGTCTTGGTAGGTGGTGTAGTTTGATTCAATCGTGTAGGTAAAGCCGTATTTCTCTCTAATACTCAAATTCAGTCGAGAATTCATCCCCGGACCTCCCAATAAATTGTTGAGTAAAATTAGAGCTTGGGCCTTTGGGTCTTTGGCACTATAAGCTCTATTTCCAATAATGCAATGGGCTTGCAGAATGTCTTTTTTAACAATCAGTTCTCGCGTTTCATAACCGTTGATGGTCAATCGTTTGTGTTTGCGGAGATTGCTGGGGATGTGGTTCAAATGTTTTTCAGCATAGCGTACGAGCTTATTAAAGTCAATATTACCTACCGAGCTCAAAATCATTTGGTCGGTATTGTAATGCTGCTGCATATAGGCTTTAACGGATTTTGAGTTAAACCTCTGAATGGTTTTTTTCATGCCCAGGATGTTTCTTCCTATGGGGTGGCCGTGATAAATCAGCTCTTCATAATCATCGAAAATTGCTTCCGAAGGACTATCGAGGTAGGAGTAAATCTCGTCCATAATCACATCTTTTTCTTTTTCCAGTTCTTTTTCAGGAAGTGAGGCATTGAAAATGATGTCACTCAAAAGTTCGATGGATCGCTCGTAATAGTCGTTCACAAAAGAAGCATAGTACCAAGTTTCTTCTTTTGTAGTGTAGGCATTCAATTCACCACCTACATCTTCCAAGCGACTTAGAATATGGAACGCTTTGCGTTTTTTTGTTCCTTTAAACAACGCATGCTCTATAAAGTGGGCCATGCCTTGCTCAGGCGCAGCTTCATCTCTAGATCCTGTATTGATCATTATACCACAATGAGCAACGGCGCTCTTCACGGGGTGGTGAATGATGCGTATCCCATTAGCCAATTGATGCGTTTGAATTTTCATTCGGTAAAGATAAGTATTAAGTGTAAGCTTTTTCCTCCCATTCAGTTTTGAGATGTAGAATTTAGTGATTTCAATTTTGCGTAGCATAGATTCATAACTAAAAGCGTTTTGAATTTGATTATTGATATGATGGTTTATCTTTGAGACAAACAAAATCTTTCGCTATGAGAAAATGGATGTATTTTTTGAGTTTTTTGTGCTTGTTTATAGGCATTTCACAAGATGTAAAAGCGCAGTTGTTTGGAAAGAAAAAAGCCAAGACTGAGAGCACCGTCAAAAAAGATCCGATAAGCAAATACGAGCAAAAAATCAAAGATGCAGAAAAATTGGAGGGGCTCTTTACCCTATATCGAGATTCCAAAAAAGGCAAGCTTTATTTAGAGATTACTTCAGATCAATTGAACAAGGAGTACATACACTTTAGTTATATTGAAAATGGCGTAGCAGATGCGGGTTTTTTCAGAGGAAATTTTAGAGGTTCGAAAGTTTTTAAAATTCAGAAGTATTATGATCGTATTGAATTTGTCCAACAGAATACTCGTTATTATTTCGATGAGGAAAGTGCTTTGGCGAAGTCTTCTGATGCGAACATCAATAATCCGGTCTTATTAAGTGAGACTATTATTGCAGTGGGTAAGGACAGCACTAAATACTTGTTGGATGCGGATAAGATCTTTTTAAATGAAAAGTTACAACAATTAAAAAGAGCAGGCATTCCCGGTTTTAGAGGTTTTCAGGTTGGGAAGCTCAGCAAAACCAAGACCAAGTACCACAAATTAAAAAACTACCCTCAAAACACAGATATTGTTGTTCAATATGCCTATGATAACGTGTTACCTAAGTTTCCTGGGAGTTCTGCTGTAGCAGACTCTCGATATGTAAATGTACTGGTTCAACATTCCTTGATTGAAATACCCTCGAACAACTTTGAGCCCCGTTATGACGATCCTAGAGTGGGGTACTTTACCACCAAGGGTAATGACATGACCTCTACGGAGGCATTGAATTATCGGGATCTTGTACATCGTTGGAATTTGGTGAAAAAAGATCCAGATTTGGCTGTTTCGGAACCTGTAGAGCCCTTAGTGTTCTGGATAGAAAACACAACGCCTTTAAAATTGAGGCCTTGGATTAAAGATGCGGTAGAATCTTGGAGTGATGCTTTTGAGAGTGCCGGCTTTAAAGATGCCGTTCAGGTAAAAATACAACCCGATACAGCGCTTTGGGATGCGGGTGATCTTCGCTACAATGTTCTTCGTTGGGTGTCTTCGCCAAGGCCTATGTTTGGAGGTTATGGACCAAGTTTTGTAAATCCTCGTACCGGTCAAATTATGGGGGCTGACATCATGTTGGAATGGGTTTACATCACAAAACGAATCAAGCAAGGTGAGCTTTTTGAACAGACGGGTCTCCCATCTGAAGAAGCGCATTCAACAAACGATCATTATTGTTCTGCATCCTCATTAATGCAATCCAACAATTTGTTTGCTCAGAGTGCTATCGATGCTTTGGAACTTTCCCCAGAAAGTAAAGAGGATTTACTCAGGGAGTCGATAAAGCGACTGGTTCTGCATGAGGTGGGACATACGTTGGGTCTAAATCATAATTTTAAAGGTTCAAATTGGCTCACTTACGATGAAGTTTTAGATAAAGAAACTACCTATGAAAAAGGCCTTTGTTCCTCCGTAATGGAGTATCCTGCGATTAATTTCAGTTTGAACCCTGAGAATCAAGGCTTGTACTATGATACTGTTCCTGGAGTTTATGACCACTGGGCCATACAGTTTGCTTATGCAGATTTTGATGAAGAAGGATTGAATGACTTATTGTCTGAGAGTACAAAACATGGTCATGATTTTGCCAATGATGCGGATGATATGCGTTCTGTAGGAAAGGGGATGGACCCTGATGCCATGATTTATGATTTGACCTCAGACCCTGTTGCCTATGCGATAGATCGGATTGAATTGATCAATAAGATATTGCCGAATATTCTAGATAAATATCGAAAGGAGGGGCGCTCTCACCAAGAAGTGTTGAATTCCTACATGACGCTAACGGCCCAATATTATGTTTCTCTAAAAATCATAAGTAGGCAGATTGCTGGAGTTCATGTAAGTAGGGCAATGGTAGGACAAGAAAATGAGTCTAAACCTTTTTCACCAGTATCCTATGCAGCACAGAAGAAAGCGATGCAAGCACTTGCAAAGTATGGGTTTGCACCCAGTGCATTTGAGAAAGCTGCAGATTTGTACCCCTATTTACAACAACAACGTAGAGGATTTAACACCCCCTATGGAGGTGAGGATCCGAAAATTCACGAACGTGTTTTGAGTATTCAAAAGGCTGTTTTAGCTCAATTATTGAATAGGAATGTACTCAATCGTATGGTAAACACTTCTCTGTATGGAAACGAATACGAATTGGCGATTTATTTTACAGACCTAAATGAGGCCATTTTTGAAGAAGATAAAAAGACGGCAGTGAATAGTTTCAGACAAAATTTGCAACTGGCTTTTGTGAATCGCTTGATTCGAATTGCGGAGAGTAGGAGTTTACACGGAATGATTCGTTCTCAGCTCCACCATCAACTGAATCAGATACATGATGAAGTAAGTACGGATAGAGGTATAGGAGCAAGCACCAATGCACACCGAGACTATTTGGCTTATTTGATTCAAAGGTATTTCGACAAGTAATAAAAACCCTCACAGTATCGTGAGGGTTTTCCGCATCCGCAAATAAACTTTACAGTTGGGGGGGGTCAAAGCAATATTGTTTTTCTTCAATTAGTTTTTTAGCAATACATCTTCTATGTTCCTTTAAGTTGGTTGCTTTCGTTTTTGTAAATCGCTTGAGCCCCATCAGTAGCATGCTCTGCTCATCTCCATCAGAGATTGCATACAAGGCTTCCTTCCCATTTTTTCGAACTTCTTCCACGGCATGGTGCAGGTAGTTGATACACATGGAGATCTTTTCGTTGTGTTTTGTTTCGCCATCTTTCTGGACCAGTTTTTCAGTTTTCAAAAGTGCAGATTCAAGCATGTATACTTCGATGATCATGTTTGCGACATTCATCATCACTTCTTGTTCTTCAGCCAGTTTTTGGCCTAGTTTTTTTGTGGCTGTTCCTGCCACCATCAGCACGGTTTTTTTCAGATTGTTTAATATTTTTTTCTCTTCGTGAAAAAAGCCTTCAGACACATCGTTAAAGGATGGAATGCTCATAAGTTCTTTAGCTACTGCCTTCGCTGGCCCAAAAAGGTCTATTTCGCCCGTCATGGCCTTTTTCATCATCATTTTCACCAATAGAAGTCGATTGATTTCATTGGTTCCCTCATAAATTCGAGAGATTCGTGCATCTCGGTAACAAGCCTCTATTTCTGACTCTGCAGAAAAGCCCATTCCACCATAAATTTGGACGGCTTCATCTGAGACGTATTGAATCATTTCTGAACCAAATACTTTGAGGATGGCACATTCTATGGCATATTCCTCCACTCCTTTTAGCTTGGAGTCTTGAGCAGATAGGCCTTCTTTTTCCAAACGATGGATGTGATCCTCAATATTTTGTCCTGCACGGTAATTACCGGCATCAGCAACAAATGTTTTGGTAGCCATTTCAGCCAGTTTGTATTGAATGGCTCCAAAGGAAGCGATGGGTGTTTTAAATTGTTTGCGTTCGTTGGCGTAATTTATAGCGTAATTCAATACTTTTTTTGCCGCTCCTGTTACCGCAACACTGAGCTTAATTCGTCCTACATTTAAGGCATTCATAGCAATTTTAAACCCTTCTCCACGCTCCCCCAACATCGCCGATTTAGGTACTTTCACCTGGTTGAAAAATACCTGACGAGTAGATGAAGATCGAATGCCCAGTTTGGCTTCTTCAGGGTTAAGGGTTAAGCCCTCTACTTTATCTTTTTCAAAGATAAATCCGGTGATGTTTTTGTCGTCTTCGATTCGAGCGAATACGATGAATACCTGAGCGAAGCCGGCATTAGAAATCCATATTTTTTGCCCTGAGATTTCGTAGTGTTCTTCATCCTCAGTAAGAACGGCTTTTGTTTTCCCTGCGTTGGCATCGGAACCTGCATCTGGTTCGGTAAGATTGTAGCAGGCAATCCACTCTCCGGAAGCGAGTTTTGGTAGGTAGTGTTGTTTTTGATCTTCGGTGCCGTAGAGCAAAACAGGTAAGGTTCCAATTCCCGTATGCGCTCCGAAAGCGGTAGCTACAGAGCCTGTTAGACTAGAAATCTCTTCACAAATCAGCATTCCCGTATTGAAGCTCATTCCCAGTCCGCTGTATTTCTCCGGGACACTTATAGCCAATAGTCCGAGCTCCCCTGCTTTTCGAATAATGTTTTCTACCAATGCATAATCTTTTTCTTCAAAACGCATCAGGTGTGGTCGAATTTCACGTTCGGTAAAATCCTGGGTGGCTCCAAGCATCATCTGTTGTTCTTCACCAAACTCCTCACGAATGAAAATTTCATCAGCTTGGGTTTCTTTCACCAAAAATTGTCCACCTTTTAAATAGCTCATCCTGTATTATTTTAAAAGTTCGTAGATGCCCGCAGCACCTTGTCCGGTTCCTACGCACATGGTAACCATGCCGTAGCGTTGTTTTCTTCTGCGCATTTCGTTGAATAATTGTACGGAGAGTTTCGCCCCCGTACAGCCCAAAGGGTGGCCTAAGGCAATAGCTCCTCCATTGACATTTACGATAGTAGGGTCAATGTCAAGTTCTTTCAACACGGCAAGAGATTGAGAGGCAAAGGCTTCGTTCAGTTCTATTTGCTGAATGTCTTGTAATTTTAAACCTGATGCTTTCAAGGCTTTGGGTGCTGCATATACAGGACCCATACCCATAACTTTGGGTTCTAAACCTGCAACTTGATAGCTTAGCAATTGGGCAACAGGTTCAAGATTCAGCTCTTTGACCATTTTTTCAGACATGACCAACACAAAAGCTGCCCCATCAGAGGTTTGTGATGCATTTCCTGCGGTAACAGAACCCGAAGCTGCAAATACTGGACGTAAGCGAGCTAGTGCAGCTGTACTTGTTCCTCTTCGCGGTCCTTCATCGGTGTCAACAATGTAGGATCGGGTCTGTTTTTTTTCATTTTCATCTAAGAAGATTTCTTCCACATCAATGGGTACAATCTCGTCTTTAAATAATTTGGCATCGATTGCCTTTAAAGCCTTTTGATGTGAGTTGAAGGCGAATTCATCTTGCTCCGACCTTGATATAGAAAAACGATTTGCAACTTCTTCAGCCGTATTTCCCATGCCCCAGTACCAGCTTGGATTGTTCGTAGCTACCTTAGTGTTTGGAACGACTCTCCATCCACCAAAGGGGATGGGTGACATGGTTTCAACTCCACCTGCAATGATGCAATGTGCCATTCCCGCATTAATTTTTGCAGATGCTATGGCTATAGATTCAAGACCCGAAGAACAGTACCTGTTGATGGTCATACCCGGAACGAGATCCGTATTTAAACCCATTAGAGAAATCATGCGTCCAATATTCAATCCTTGTTCTGCTTCGGGGGTTGCATTTCCAACAATCACATCATCAATCCGATTGACATCCAAGTCTGGGATAGCCTTTACCAAATGGTTGACCGTAGCGGCTGCCAAGTCGTCAGGGCGCATAAATCGGAACACCCCTCGTGGGGCTTTACCTACAGCTGTTCGATATCCTTTTATGATGTATGCTTTCATCTTATCCGTCTTAATTTCGTAATGGTTTTCCTGTTTTGAGCATATGTTCTATGCGTTCCAGTGTTTTACGCTCTCCTGTGAGCGAAAGAAAAGCTTCTCTTTCTAGGTCGAGGAGGTACTGTTCGCTTACTAGAGTAGGCTTTGATAGGTCACCTCCTGCCATCACGTATCCGAGTTTTTCCGACATCAATTTTTCGTGTTCTGTAATGAAGCCTGCGTGCAACATGGAGTCTGCTCCTACGAGAAAAGAACCTAAAATTTGGTTCCCTAAAACTTTCACATTCTTTTCTTTTGAAGGGGGTCTGTATCCCTTTTCTGCTAGAGCTATTGCTGCAGCCTTGGCATCGCTAATTCGTCTTTTTTTATTGATAGAAATGCCATCAACACCTTTTCTTAAAAGTCCTAAATTCATGGCTTCGTGCGCTGAGCTAGAGACTTTAGCCATGCCAATGTTTAGAAAGAGCTCCCGAATTAGGGGGTTTTCAATATCTCCTGGATTGAATCGCTCTGATGCGCGTAAGGCCATTTCTTTAGAGCCTCCACCTCCGGGTATAAGTCCAACACCCATCTCCACCAAGCCCATGTAGGTTTCTGCTGCTGCTTGAGTTAGGTCTGCATGTAGGGATATTTCACACCCACCACCCAATGTCATGGCATGAGGTGCAACAACCACAGGAATATTCGAGTAACGAATTTTTTGAGTGGTTTGTTGGAAGGCTCGAACTGCAAAATCCAGTTCCTCATAATCTTGTTCAATGGCCATCATAAAAATCATGGCCAGATTAGCACCTACAGAAAAGTTGGCGCCTTGATTGGCAATGATTAGGCCTCGGTATTTTTCTTCCGTCAATTCAATAGCTTGTTGAATGGCTTGTAAAGTATCACCACCGACTGAATTCATCTTAGAATGAAATTCGAGGTTGACTATGCCATCGCCAAGATCAATCAATGAGGCAACCTCTTTTTGCCATATCAAATTGTTTTTTTTCCGAACGTGCAATTCGATGAGGCTGTCCTGACTTGGTATTTTTAGGTAGCCTTGCTCGAGTTGATTATAGTACAATTGGGACGATTCCTCAATGCGGTAAAAAGACGTTTGTCCATCCTCTAGCATTTTTTTCACCCAAGGAGCTATATCCCTTCCTAAAGCTGCCGCTTGATCATGTGCAGATTGAATCCCAATGGCATCCCAAATTTCAAAGGGGCCCAATTCCCATCCAAACCCTGCTTTAATGGCCTGATCTATGCGGTAAGTCTCATCCGAAATTTCGGGTATTCGATGAGATACATAGGCAAACATGCTGGTGAACATTTCTCGGTAGAAATCACCGACTTCACATTTACTATTGAAAAGGAATTTAATCCGTTGTCTAAGACTTTCAATTTCTTTAGCTTTGGCTAAAGCGGGGAATTTAATTCGATTTTGAGGCTTGTATTCAAAAGTTTTAAAGTCAAGAGATAAAATAATTTTCTTACCCTCCTCATTCTTAGTTTTCTTGTAAAAGCCCTGTTTTGTTTTATCTCCGAGCCATTTGTTTTCGTAAAGCTTTTGAACGTATTTGGGGAGTTTAAATTCTTCTCGAGCCAGGTCTTTTGGACAGTTCTCATAAAGGCCATGGGCTACATGAACCAGCGTATCCAAACCCACCACATCACAGGTGCGGAAAGTCGCCGATTTGGGACGGCCTATGATGGGGCCGGTAAGTTTATCGATGGCTTCTACGGTAAGTCCCTTATTTTTTACCAGATGAAATAGAGATAGGATGCCCGCAACTCCAATTCGGTTGGCTATAAAAGCTGGGGTATCCTTACAGAGTACCGTTGTTTTACCCAGGTGTCGATCGCCAAAATCCATCAGGAATTCAACAATGTTTGCATCTGTATGTTTAGTGGGTATAATTTCCAGTAGCTCCAAGTAACGCGGAGGATTGAAGAAATGAGTCCCTAAGAAGTGCTTTTTGAAGTCATCACTCCGATCCTTGAGCATCAAGTGAATAGGGATTCCTGAAGTGTTGCTGGATACAATACTTCCTTTTTTTCTATATTTTTCTACCTCATCATAAACCTGCTTCTTGATGTCTAGTCGCTCTACGACGACTTCGATTATCCAATCGGCATTCGATATTTTTTTAATACCGTCGCTTAGATTTCCAGTTTCAATTCTGCTAGCGAACTCCTTTTTGTAAAGTGGAGCCGGTTTAGATTTGAGGGTAGACTTCAGCGCTTCATTCACGATTCGGTCTTTTACTTTGGGGTCGTTCAAAGGTAAACCGGCTTTTTTTTCCACTTCATTTAATTCACTGGGGGCAATGTCTAGTAAGAGTACATCGAGGCCAATGTTTGCCATGTGGCAGGCTATTCGAGATCCCATGATTCCCGAGCCAATAATAGCTACTTTTTTCAGGCTTCTTTTAAATTTCATTTTTCAGTTCTTCAACAGATACGTCTATTGAATCCATAACCTTGTAGAAGGTGTCTAAATCCTCTTGGGTGATTTTTTCGAAGACACGTTCGTTAAATAGTTTTACATTTTCTGAAGCGATTTTCCGATAACTTAATCCCTTCTTGGTTAAGAATATGTGTACTTTTCTTTTGTCTGATGAGTCTGTTTTTTTTCGAATGTAACCCTGGTCATGCATTCCTTTGAGTGTTCGGGTTAAGCTTCGAGATTCCATACCCATTTTAGGTCCCAGTCGGGTCGACAATATTCCGTCTTTCTCGATGTTTAGCAAGGCAAACCCCGTAGAGGCTGTTGCGTTATGATCTTTAGCTTGCTCATTGTAAAATCTTGAGATGCCGTGCCAAGAAGACCTAATTCTGAAATCGATAATGTGTGTTTTTTCGTTCATTGTATATGTGCTTTACTCAAAGCTACTAAAAAAAAGTATGCAAGCATAATTAAATTGTAATTATTTGGCATGCATACCTTTTTTTGTTGGTTGTAGATATCTGTAAAACCTTTTATTGGTAGGAGTTTTAGGGCTTTTTTTGAGTGCAAAAAAAAAGCTCTAACGGTAATTGTTAGAGCTTAATTTAGTGGATTTTACGTCTTTAATTATTTAGAAAACAGCTTTGATCGTTTGTTTTGAACGTGTTTATGAGCTGTAAATTTCACGGTATTCATTTTCGTATTTTGCCCGTATCGGCTTTCTTTTTAATTTGAGCGTAGCCGTAAGTTCACCTCCGTCAACCGTCCAGACATCTTTCATAAGCACGAATTTTTTGACCTGCTCGTAGGGAGCGAATTGTTGATTGTATCGGTTGATTTCACTCTCGTATTTTTTCAGGACTTCAGGGTGTTCAGTCATCTGCGAATTGGTGGTGAATTCGATGTCGTGAAGTTGGCACCAAACTTTAAGGGATTCAAATTCTGGAACGATGAATGCACCTGGCATTTTTTCACCATCTCCGAGTACCATGACTTGTTCAATGATTCTGGATTCTTTGAATTTATTTTCCATGACCTGAGGAGTAATGTATTTTCCACCTGAGGTTTTAAAAATTTCTTTTTTACGGTCGGTGATTTGCAGATACACTCCGTCAACCATTTTTCCGATATCTCCAGTGGCAAACCATCCGTCTTCATCAATGACTTCTGCTGTCAGGTCGGGTCTTTTGTAGTAGCCCATCATCACATTCTGTCCTTTACATAGAATTTCTCCATCTTCTCCAAACTTTACCCTTACACCTTTCATAACCTTTCCAACGGTACCGTAACATCTTCCTCCTTTATCAGGGGTGTTTACAGCAACTACAGGCGAGGTTTCTGACAGGCCATAGCCTTCAAAAATTGGGATTTGAGCGGCCGTGAATACTCGAGCCAATCGAGGTTGTAAAGCTGCCGCGCCCGAAAAGATGTATTTGATGTTGCCACCAACGGCTTCGCGCCATTTGCTAAAAATAAGTTTGTTGGCAATCTTCAATTGAAACTCGTAAAGGGCTCCATTTTTCCCTTCGAGTTCGTGACGAAGCCCTAGGTTCAAAGCCCAAAAGAATAGGTTCTTTTTAATTCCCTTTAGCTCAGAGCCTTTGGCAACAATTTTGTCGTATATTTTTTCTAATAAGCGGGGTACTGTTGGCATGATACTCGGTTTAATTTCTTTTAAATTATCGCCGATTTGTTCGATGCTTTCTGCGTAGTATATAGAGGTTCCTTTGAAGAGGTAATAGTATTCCACCACACGTTCAAAAACGTGGCAGAGGGGTAAGAAGCTTATGGCTCTGTCGGTTTCATCCAATGGGAGGGAGTCTTTAAGCCCAATAAGTTGAGAGAACAAATTGTCGTGAGACAACATCACTCCTTTTGGATTTCCCGTAGTCCCTGAAGTGTAAATGATGGTAAACAGGTCAGATGATTTTACCTCCAGTTGATGTGCTTTCATTTTTGAGGCTTTTGGGTTTTCCATTCCGTCCTCAATAATTTCATGCCAATCTTTAGCATTTTCAATTTCATCAAATGCATAGATGGCTTCTAAAGATTCGACCTTGTCGACAAGCGTGTGTACTTTTTCAAAAATTTCTTCAGAGCCTACAAATAGAATTCGTGTCGCAGAATCTTTGAGAATGTATTCGTAGTCATCGGTAGTGATGTTTGGATAGATAGGGACGTTGATGGCTCCAATTTTACTGATGCCCATATCAGCCAATGCCCATTCGGGACGATTGGCAGAAACGATGGCAATTTTATCGCCTGGATTTACACCTAAATTTAACAATCCATAGCCTACTGCGTCAGTAATCTTAACGAATTCATCCGCTGAATAGGTTCTCCATACGCCGTCTTCCTTTCCCGCCAGTACATCAGGTTTGTTAAATTTTTGCTGGGTATATTCTGCGAGTTCAAATATTCTCGTGGGTTTCAAATTCATGCCGTTTATTTTAAATCAACTAGTACATTCAAATCTACTAAATTTCCATCAAAATCAATTTGAGCTTTTGAACTCCGATTATGATAACTTACATTTGATAAAATTTGATCATGGCTCAGAATCCTCACGTGCTAGACACCCCTATTGAATTCCTAAAAGGAGTTGGGCCTCAGCGTGCGGATATTTTACAAAAAGAGTTGCACATATTTCGGTACCGAGATCTTCTGGAGTTTTATCCATTTCGGTACATTGATAAAACCAAATTTCACAAGATTTCTGAATTGCTTTCCGATCTGGCAGATGTGCAAATTGTGGGGAAAATTACACGTATCACAGAAGAGGGTGTAGGACGTAAAAAACGTTTGAAGGCCATCTTTGAAGACGAAACCTCCTCTATGGAGTTGGTATGGTTCAAAGGAGTTTCTTGGGTAAAGAAATCGCTTAAGTTGCAAGAAGAAATTGTTGTTTTCGGGAAACCAACCTTGTACAGAAATACCTTTAGTATCTCACATCCCGAAATAGAGTCTCTTGAGAATTACAAAAAGAGCTTGGTAACTGCCATGCAGGGCGTGTATCCATCTACAGAAAAACTCACAAACAAGTTTTTGCACTCCAAAGGCATTGCCAAATTAATGCATGAGTTGTTGGCCCAGGTAGCGGAGTACATTTCCGAAACATTATCGCTGAACATCCGAAAGGAGTACAAGCTCATTTCCAAACGAGATGCTTTGTTGAATGTGCATTTCCCGAAATCCGAGGAGCTTTTACGACAAGCCCATCGTCGATTGAAATTTGAAGAATTCTTTTTCATTCAATTGGCCTTGTTGAAGATGAAGCTACATAAAAAACAAGTGTACAAATCCTATCCCTTCACGGATATTGGGAATCATTTTAACGAGTTTTATAAAAAGCAATTGTCTTTTGAGCTAACTGGTGCTCAAAAGCGCGTTTTAAAGGAAATTCGAACGGATGTGGCGTCTGGAAAGCAAATGAATCGTCTGGTACAAGGCGATGTGGGATCGGGTAAAACCATTGTGGCCTTAATGGTCATGTTGATGGCAAAGGATAACGGATTCCAATCTTGCTTGATGGCGCCTACAGAAATTCTTGCCACACAGCATTATCAGGGCTTAAAAGACATGGTGGAAGCCCTCGGAATGAAAATGGAATTGCTTACTGGATCCACCAAAACAGCTCGTAGAAGACAAATTCACGAAGCTCTAGAGTCGGGTGCGTTGGATGTCCTTGTTGGTACACATGCGCTTTTGGAGGACAAAGTGAAGTATAAAAACCTCGGAATGGCGATTATCGATGAGCAACATCGATTCGGGGTGGCACAACGCTCAAAAATGTGGAAGAAAAACCAAAAACCACCCCACATTCTGGTCATGACGGCAACGCCTATTCCTCGCACACTGGCCATGACGGTGTATGGCGATTTAGACATTTCCGTCATTGATGAGTTGCCACCGGGAAGAAAACCCATAACGACTTTGCATCGCACAGACAAACATCGATTGTCTCTATTTCACTTCTTAAAACAAGAAATAGAAAAAGGACGACAGATTTATATCGTTTACCCTTTGATTGATGAAAGTCAAACCCTCGATTATAAAGATTTGATGGACGGTTATGAGAGTATTTGTAGGCATTTCCCAAGACCTACTTATCAAGTTTCTGTGGTTCACGGTCGGATGAAATCTGAGGATAAGGAGGTAGAAATGGCTCGATTTGTAAAAGGAGAAACCCACATCATGGTAGCTACAACGGTTATTGAAGTGGGTGTAAATGTGCCCAATGCCTCTGTGATGGTCGTCGAAAGCGCGGAGCGATTTGGGCTTTCACAATTGCACCAATTGAGAGGTCGGGTAGGGCGTGGCGCTGAACAGTCATACTGCATACTCATGAGTGACCAGAAATTGAGTTCCGATGCAAAGTTTCGCTTGAAAACCATGGTGCAAACTCAAAACGGATTTGAAATCGCAGATGCTGATTTAAAACTCAGGGGTCCAGGGGATATCATGGGAACACGACAAAGTGGGCTATTAGATTTAAAATTAGCCGATCTTTCCAAAGATGCTAAAATACTACAGTACGCCCGTCAAACTGCTCAGCAAATCCTAAAAGATGATCCCGAGTTGACTCAAGATGAAAATAGACCTATCTTGAAAGAATACGTCCGAGCACACCACAAGAGTATTCGGTGGAGTGACATCAGTTAAGCAGTAGCTTTTGTACTACTTTATTTGTCCTTCAAATTTTTCATCCTAGAACTTTTAACTTGAAATTTTCGTTTCGTATGTTTGTGAGACCATTAGGTAGAGCGAATTTTTGGAATTAATCCTTTGTAGTTATTCCTTGTAATTCACGAAAAATAACCTCGTTGGCGTAGACCTTTTCATAAGGGTATCGTGTAATAAAACACCATTGAAATGATTACCCATATTCAAGGAAAATTAGTAGAGCTAAACCCTGCCTATGCAGTGATAGAGTGTAATGGCGTGGGCTATCTACTTCATATATCACTCAATACTTATTCCAAATTAGGAGATTCAGAATTTTGCAAATTGTATTCGCATTTGGCCATCAAAGAGGATTCTCATACGCTGTATGGATTTCATGAAGAGCTGGAGCGAAAAGTATTTCGATTGTTGATTTCGGTGTCTGGGGTGGGAGCTTCTACCGCACGAGTGATATTGTCTTCCATGCTACCCGTAGAAATAAGAGATGCCATTGTTAATGAAGATGTTGCTCTGATAAAGAGCGTCAAAGGGATTGGGGCAAAAACCGCACAGCGAATTATTCTCGACCTCAAAGACAAAATGTTGAAAGCCTTTGACGACATTGAAATGAGTGTCAAAACAGGCAATAGAAACCGCGAAGAAGCGTTATCTGCATTAGAAGTTCTTGGTTTCCCGATGAAGGCGGTGCACAAATTGATTGATAAGTTGCTGGAGAAAGATTCGCAAATCGGAGTAGAAGAACTGGTAAAACAAGCCCTAAAGCAGTTGTAAGTGAAGTTTCGTCAGGTCGCGATAAAAGTTTTTTTCACCCTTATTGTCTTTTTCTTGTGCCAACCTATGGTACAGGCTCAAGATGATGTGAAACCGTTGCCCTATCCAAAAATGGGCTTCAAGCTGCCGGAGAACTTTGGTGAAACGGTTAACTATCGCGTTGATAAAGGCGATTTCACCTTTCAGAAAACCATTGGGAGCTTGGCTCAAGATCGTCCTCGATTTATGAGTGAGTCTGCTTACAGACAGTGGATGTTTAACCAGCAAATTCAATCGTACTGGAAGGAAAAAGCACAGTCCAATCTTATTGATGAAGGGGTGGCAGGGACCAAGCCTAAGTTTCAAATGGGGGAATCTTTGGGTCGTGTGTTTGGAGGAAACACCATTGACATTCGTCCGCAAGGATCAGCCCAACTGACTTTCTCAGGGAATTTTGATAAGACCAAAAATCCAAATCTCACCAAAAATCAACAGAGTCAAGGAAGTTTTAATTTTGATCAAAGTATTCAAATGAATGTGATTGGGAAAATCGGGACCAAGTTGGCCCTGCGTACCAATTACGATACCAAGAGTCAGTTTGATTTTGAAAATCAGATGAAACTCGAGTACACCGGTGATGAAGATCAGATTATAAAGAAAATTGAACTGGGGAATGTGAGTTTACCACTGAGTGGATCTTTAATTTCTGGTACTCAAAGTCTGTTTGGTGTTAAAGCACAATTTCAATTTGGTAAAGCCACTTTTACTACTGTGTTTTCCGAACAAAAATCCGAAACCAGTACCATCCGTGTAGATGGGGGAGCGCAAACCACGAACTTCGAAATCTACGCCGACGATTACGAAGCCAACAAGCACTTTTTCTTGGGGCAGTATTTTTACGATAATTACGATGGCGCATTGAGAAACATGCCCGTCATCAGTTCTAGCGTATCCATTACCAATGTTGAGGTATGGGTAACCAACCGATCCGGAGTTACACAAAACGTTCGTAACGTTCTGGCCTTTCAGGATTTGGGTGAACAAATAAATAAGGTGCATAATAAATCCAACGTTTATGCAGGGTCCATCAATATTCCTACACCCGACAATAAAAACAACAGCTTAGATCCTCAAATTTTAGTTAACGATTTCCAAGACATACGTAACGTCAGCCGAATTACATCTTCCTTGAATGGAACCGGATACGAACAATCTGTGGATTATGAGAAAATAGAAAACGCCAAAAAATTAACGAGGTCGGAATACAGTTTTGACCCTCAATTGGGTTTCATTTCCTTAAACCAAGCTTTAAACTCGGATGAAATTTTAGCCGTTGCTTTCCAATACACCTACAACGGAGAGCCTTATCAGGTGGGGGAGTTGTCTACTGATGTTGCTTCGCCTGATGCTTTGGTTTTGAAATTGTTAAAAAGCACCTCTGTTGATGTGGAGCTGCCTTTGTGGAATTTATCCATGAAAAACGTCTACGCACTTGGAGCGTATCAGGTGAATAAAGAAGACTTTAATTTGCAAATAAACTACCAAGATGACGAATCCGGAACCCCGCTGCCTTTCCTTCCGGAAGAAGGCTTGAGCAGTTCCCTTTTGATTCAGCTGATGAATCTGGATAACTTAAATCAAAATAACGATCCCGGGCCCGATGGTGTTTTTGATTTCATACCCAACCTGACCATAAAAACATCCAACGGTCGTGTTTATTTACCATCCACAGAGCCTTTTGGAGACCACTTACGTAGCAAGTTCACAGAATTAGGTCTGAGTTCAGACTTGGCCGATCGGTACGTATTTGATGCCTTGTATGACTCTACCAAAACGGCCGCTTCACAAGTTGCAGAACTGAACAAATTCATCATCAAAGGACAGTACAAATCTTCTTCAGGATCGGATATACCCCTGAACGCCATGGACGTTCCTCAGGGATCTGTTACCGTGAGCATGGGAGGTGCGCCTCTGGAAGAAAATGTGCATTACACTGTTGATTACAATTTGGGTCGAGTAAAAATCATCGATGAGGGAATCTTAAGTTCGGGGCAACAAATAGACGTGAAGTTAGAGAGCAACTCGGCTTATTCTTGGATGACCAAACGTTATTTGGGCTTACACGCGGATTATAAGTTCAATGACGATTTCATAATTGGCGCCACGCTTCTGAATCTATCAGAAAACAGTCAGACGCCAAAAATAAATATGGGGGAAGAGCCTATTTCGAATACCATTTGGGGTATTAACGGATCCTACAAAACAGAAGCCCCTTTGTTAACGCGATTGGTGGACAAATTACCGCTCATTGAAACCAAGGAGAAATCAACCTTATTGTTGACCGGAGAATTTGCTCAATTCATCCCAGGACACCCCAAGTCCATCAATATAGACGAAACGGGTACGGCTTATATAGACGACTTTGAAAACAGTCAGTCGCCCATTGATTTGCGTACGGCACATGCTTGGAATTTAGCAAGTACGCCTCAGGATAAAGACTTATTTCCTGAATCAACGAGGACCAATGACCTCAGTTACGGATACAACAGAGCCTTGTTGTCATGGTACACCATCAACTCTGATTTGCAGCGAAAAACTTCGTATTCGCCAAGACATATTAGTGATGAAGATCGCGAAGCGCCTTACGTTCGTGAAATTTCCATCAACGAGATTTTCCCAGACAAAGACATCCCTCACGGTCAGCCTTTGCGCCTTCGTACTTTCGATTTGGCCTTTTACCCAAGCGAAAGGGGGCCTTACAATTTTGATGTAAAAGGGGACGCAGGGATATCCAACGGTATTGATGCTTCTGGAGCCTTAAAAGTGCCCGAATCTCGATGGGGTGGTGTGGTTCGTGAGTTGCAGACGAATGATTTTGAATCTGCCAATGTGGAATTCATCGAATTTTGGATGATGGATCCCTTCATTGAAAACCCAAGTTCTAGTGGGGGTGATTTTTACATCAACTTGGGGAATGTTTCAGAAGACATCTTAAAAGATTCGCGAAAAAGTTACGAGAACGGTTTGCCGATAGATGGTGATGAAGGTGATGTAGATACCACCGCATGGGGTCGTGTGCCTTCCGTTCAGGCATTGGTGAATGCTTTTAACAGTGGGCAAACGGCTCGAGATCTTCAGGATGTCGGGCTGGATGGTCTGAGCGATGAACAGGAAAGAGCCTTTATTTCTGTTGAAGGAGGGCAAACCGAGACCTATTTGGAGAAAATACAAACACATCTTGGACTTAATTCTGAGGCATACAATAAAGCCAATCAGGATCCTTCAGCCGATAACTACCATTATTACTACGGTGAAGATTACAACAATGAAGAGAAAAGTATTTTAGAACGCTACAAACGCTACAACGGTTTGGATGGGAACTCACTCATTCCAAACGACAATGACTTGAAGCAACCCTACTCTCAACTTCCGGATGTGGAAGACATCAACAGCGATTACACGCTTAGTGAGTCTGAGTCGTACTTCCAATACAAGGTCAGTATGCGACCTGAGGATTTAGGAAAAGTAGGAAACAACTACATTACCTCCATCATCGATAATGCGGGACCAAATAACAACACCCGTTGGATACAGTTTAAAATACCCGTTCGTTCTTACGACAAGAAAACAGGAAGTATTCCCGACTTTAAATCGATACGCTTTATGCGAATGTTTATGAAAGGTTTTGAGTCGACGACGGTACTTCGTTTTGCGAGTTTAGACCTTGTTCGTGGCGAATGGCGTAAATATTTAAACAGTCTTATAGAACCCGGAACGCCCATTGAAAACGAAGATACTGGTTTTGATATCTCGGTGGTAAATCTGGAAGAAAATGGAAGACGCGATCCTGTGCGTTATGTTTTGCCTCCGGGTATCGAAAGAGAACGGATTTTAGGTTCAACCACTACGCAACAGCAAAATGAACAATCCATTAGCTTTAAAATTTGCGATCTTCAAAATGGCGATGCCCGAGGCGCTTTCAAGAATGTGACGATGGACATGAGGATGTATAACAAAATGAAGTTCTTTGTTCATGCTGAGGAAATGCCGATGGAGGAGTTGAACGATGAGGATTTGAGCATGTTCATTCGCGTGGGTACCGATTACAATTCCAATTATTACGAATACGAAATCCCTTTAAAAGTAACCGAGTGGGGAGCCTCTTCTCGAGATCAGGTATGGCCGGAAGAAAATCAAGTAGAAATCGATTTTGACCTCTTAAGGAAGGCGAAGTTGAATCGAAATGCAGAGATTCGAGAGGGAAATCCAAATGTCAATTTTAATAAGCCTTATTCGTATCAGTCTACAGGTGATAAAAAGCGAATAAATATTGTTGGGAACCCTAATTTAGCGAATGTACGTACCATCATGCTTGGTGTTCGTAATCCAAAATCCGATTTTCATGCAGGTGATGACGGATTGCCTAAATGCGTGGAGGTTTGGATCAATGAACTTCGCTTGACCGACTTTGATGAGCGGGGTGGTTACGCGGCAAAGGCTCAACTAAAAACACGCTTGGCTGATTTAGGAAGCATGACCTTAGCTGGTAATATGAGCACGGTAGGATTTGGTAGTTTGGAGCAAGGGGTTACTGAGCGAAATCAAGAAGAAACTCGCCAATATAACTTTACGTCTAATGTAGAATTGGGGAAACTCTTCTCAGAGGAAGCCAATGTAAAAATCCCTGTTTTTGTAGGTGTTTCAGAGACCGTTCTTAGCCCTCAATTCAATCCATTGGATCCAGATGTTGAACTCAAGGCGACGCTGGCCGATGAGCGAATGACTGAGGGAGCTAGAGACACCTTGCGAAGTGTGGTTGAGAATTATACCCTAAGGCGTTCCATCAACCTGACCAATGTTCGTAAAGAACGGAGTAGAGGAGGTGCTAAAGAGAAGAAATCCAAGAAAGAGCGTTCTTCAAAAAATAGATTGTACGACATCGAGAACATCAGTTTGAGTTATTCTTTCAATGAAATTTTTAACCGCAATATCAATACAGAATTTAGCGTCAAGAGAGAGCATAGCGGTGGATTGGGTTACAATTTCAACAACAGTCCAAAAAACTACAAGCCTTTTAGCAAAATCAAGTTTTTGAGGAAATCCAAGTATTTTAGGCTGATCAAAGACTTTAACTTCTATTTGCTTCCTAAGAGCATTTCCGCTCGAGCTGATTTTAACAAATCGTATGCGGAGACGAAAATGAGAAATTTAGCTGCTCTGAATACAACGATGCCTATGCAAATGCCGGAGCCCGACACGCTCTTCAGCAAGTTGTTTAACATGACGCAGAGTTACAATGTGAAACACGATTTTGCAAGAAGCTTAAAACTAAACTTTTCAGCCAACAGACGAGCCATAGTAGATGAGCCGGAGGGGAGAATAGACAGCAAGTCCAAAAGAGAAGCCCTGCGCGACAGTATTCTCACCTTCGGGAGGACCACCAGTTACCATCATCAGTTTGATTTGCGATACACGGTGCCCATCAACAAATTGCCACTAACGGATTGGATCAATTTAACCCTAAATTACAGCGGTACTTACGATTGGGATGCGGGGTCTATTGCGATGATCAATGATTCCATCAACCTAGGGAATGTCATCCAAAACACCAATAAGAAAAGAATCAATGCTCAGTTCAAAATGAGCAGTCTCTACAACAAGGTCCCTTATTTTAAAAATCTCGGAAAGAACTCCAATAAGCGTCGTTCTGACAAGAAGAAAAAAGAGGACGCATCAAAATCAAAAGGATCCAAAGGCAAGAGCGAAAAAGATACGGATGCGGAAGATGAAGAATCTGAAAAGAGACGTTTCAACCCACTTACTCATATCGCCCAGACCGTTTTATCCGTTAAAAATGTAAGCCTTACCTACGATGAAACCAACGGAACGATGATTCCAGGATTTATGCCTTCAACCGGGTTTTTAGGGATGGAACAAAGGTTCAAGCCAAATTCCGCTCCGGGTCTAGGGTTCTTGCTCGGAGAACAGCCAAGTTCGAGCGATATGGCAAGTTTTGCCTCTAAGGGATGGATTACGGCCGACACACTTTTAAATCAACAACTGACGCAGCAATATACGTCTCGATTGAACATTCGCTCCAAGGTAGAGCCGATTAAAAAATTGAAGATTCAAGTGACTGCGCAACGAAGTCAAACTCGAAACGAGTCTGAGATTTACAAAAACACTGGTGATTTCGACAATCCATTTTTTGAATCTCTCAACAAGAACGAATCAGGAAGTTTTACCATGTCATTTTTAGCTATTGGAACGGCATTTAGGCCGATGAATATGAATTCTTCCAAAACCTTTGATGAGATGCGAGCTATGCGAGCTGCCATGGCTAAAGAAGTGGCAAAAGATAAAGGGATTGCCTACAGCCCTTCTGACCCATACCCTGTGGGAGTGGGTCCTAATTCACAAGATGTGTTGATTCCGGCTTTCCTCGCGGCTTACTCTGGTAAGGGAGTCTCTTCTCAAACACGAAATAAATTCCCGAGCATTCCATTGCCTAACTGGAAAGTGAAATACAATGGCTTAAGCGATATTCCATGGGTGAAAAAGCGATTCAAAACCGTGACCTTGTCCCATGGCTATACTTCTACCTACTCCATAAGTTCCTACCAAACGAATTTGTTTTATACGGCATTGGATAAACCCAATACAGGAACGCCCGACTCAAACCCTGAAAACTTCGACGTCAATGGAAATTACTTGACGAAATACCAGATTCAAACCGTAAATATCAGTGAGCAGTTCAATCCTTTGATAAAGGTGGATATTACCATGAACAACAGTCTTACCACGCGCTTTGAAATCAGCAAAGATCGTCAGGTTTCCTTGAGCTTAAATAACAATCAAATCCAGGAGCAAGTTGGTAGAACTCTCACCCTTGGTGTCGGATATAGAGTTAGTGAATTCGAACTCAGCTTACCTTCAGCCAAAGGAAGAAAAACGTATTCTTCCAACTTGGATGTCAACCTAGATGTTTCGGTTCGAAAAACGGCTTCTGCCATACGCAGTATCGAAGAAAATACCCATCAGTCTGTAAGCGGTAGCACAGATATTTCCATCAAAACCTCAGCCGATTACGTCATGAGCGAGCGAATCAACCTGCAATTGTTCTACGATCGAATGGTTCGAAAGTACGAAGTGGCTAATGCTTACGATACGGCAAACAGCAGCTTCGGAATTAAACTTCGATTCTCCTTCGGTCGATAGTTTGGTATAAAACTTGCAAGCACGTTCTTAGTTAACCTTGATAGGTTCAGCTCCCCCCGTAATACAGAATTTTCATGAAAATCTCTTTACGGTTCTTGTCCTTTGCATTTTTTTCAGTGACCTTTTTGATGCAAGCTCAAATCATTTACAAACATAATTTTGATGTGCCCGCAGGTGCTTCTCTTGTTGATTCGGATGGAGATGCTTTTGCATGGGCTTTGCATGATTTTCAGGATGGTGAAGGTCTGGTTGCGACTTCAAACAATGCCTTCAGTCCCACACAATCCATGCGTGCGGACAATTGGCTCATATGTGGCGCTGTAGATGTGTCGTCTGCGAATCGCCCTTATCTTTATTGGAAGGCAAAAGCTTCGGGAGCAAGAAACGCTGATGAAGAACTTACCGTATATGTTTTGACGACCTTGCCCCTTTCTGAGGGCACCATATCCGTAGATGGTATAGATACTTTGGCAACACTCAAGAAAACTTTTACGGTAAAAGCTGAAGGCGGATACACACACTATCAAATAGATCTGTCGGATTTTAAGGGGCAGAATTCCATGTACGTAGCTTTCAGGCATGAGAGTGATTCGCCCGTATTTGGATTAAATCTTGATGATATGGTGATATCAGATGTTGTCAATTCGGCGATGGATATTAGCATCGTCGCTCCTTCAAGGGCTTATTTGTCAAGTGGTCTTGGTGCTGAAATTAATTTTTATAAAACACTTTCTACACCTGATGCTGAACTTCCTCTGTCGTTTAAAATTGGGAATTACGGATCAGTATTTACGGGTGGGGAATTCATCTACACAATCAATGGAGTGCGTCACTCAAAAGTTATTTCAAATTCAATCGCCAGGAACGACCTAAAAAGATTTGAGGTGAATTTAGGTTTGGGGGAACACAGCATTAAGGCAGAGGTTCTTGACGCATCCGGACGGTCTGTATCTGAAAAGGCGGTTTACCATGTAAAAGTGTCTGAGCCCATTCCAGATATAAGGATTACCGACACTTACGGAAATTCATATAACTTGTACGATGAGTTAAGAAAAGGTAAAACCATTCTACTGGACTTCTTTGCCTCATGGTGTGGTCCTTGTCAAATTTCGACACCTGAAATCAATAAACTATGGGATTCCTTTGGAAGGGGGGGCTCTACTTTTCAAGTGTTTGGAGTAACAACGCATCCTCAAGATTCCTACTCGGTAATCAACAACTTGAACTGGGGAGCAGAGTACCCTAAGTTTGCCTTTTCCAATCAAACGAAATTGTTGTACGATCATTTTGAGCGAACGGTGGGTGGAGAAGGTGCCATTCCTTTTTTTGTGATGATTTGCCCCAACAAAGAAAACCCTGCTTACTCCAAAGTATCTTGGTTTTCTAACGGTTGGTCGGGTGACCATGTGGTTATGGTGAGGCAAGCCGCTTTGTCGTGCAATGCGAGCTTGTCTGTAGATGATTGGGAGGAGTCAAAGTCCTTTTCATTGTATCCCAATCCAGCTTCACAACAAGCCTACTTGGAGGTGAATCTGCCTTCAAGAGATCAAGTTGTCATAGAAGTATTCAATAATTTGGGGCAGCCCGTTTATTCAAAAGCTTCAACAATGAGTGCTGGGAATCACAGGATTGAATTGCCTCTTCAGGAGTTGGGTTCAGGCTTGCATCATGTGAAAATTAAAATGAATCATCAGGTGTTTTCAGAAAAACTTAATGTGGTTAAGTAAGGCTTTTGTAGCGTGAGATCTTTGTTAACGGATTCAATTTGGTATGTTTTTTAGTTGAATGTTTTTAAAGGAATAGAAAAATGAAAAAATATTTAGTTGCCATTTTATTCTTGATAAGTTCGTCTTTATTGGCTCAGTTTCTTAAGGTGTACCAAGAAGACTATTATTATGCTGAAGCAGGGGAAGAATGCGTTTCTAAATTGAAAGTTCAGAATCTGACCGATAAAGATTTGGAAATTTTCATCACCCGAAAGCAGACTGTGGGGACAACACGCAATTATATGTGCTGGAAAGCGTGTCATTCTGCATCTACTCGGATTACCTCATCGATGATCGTTCCGGCATATCGGACGGTAGAAAATTTTTCAGGACATATTCCATCCATGCCTGAGGATTCCAGTATTTTCATAAACTACTGTTTTAACATCGTGAATAGGCCAGACGATGGGGTTTGTGTTGATATCCATTACACATCCGATCATGAGTATTTGGGAAAAGAAGAGGTCTACTCCAGTACATTTTCAGTGCATCCAAACCCCGCTCGCGAACACTTGACTGCAGCCTTTGAAGGGCTTGAGTCTGCGAAATTTATAATTTACAATGTCTTGGGAAATCAGGTTTATAGCGCCGAGCTTACAAATTCACTTACATTAAATGTAAGTTCTTTTAAACCAGGGGTTTATTTTTGTGTTTTGAGCAAACCCGGAGAGAGAATGGAGCTGAAAAAGCTGCTCATTAGCCCTTGAGAGGCTAGAATGCTAAAAAGCTCCTATAATTTGGGGCTTTTTTTGTGCTCTACAGATTCTAATTGCCTTACAATGCGTATTTTTGTTCATTCGCAAACCCCGAATTGTTATGAAGGTATCATATAACTGGATCAAAAAGTATTTAAATGTAGACTTGAGTGCTGAAGATTGCGCCAAGGTTTTAACCGATACTGGTCTTGAAGTTGAAGGAATCCAAGAGATAGAAAGTGTAAAAGGTGGACTGAAAGGTTTGCTTGTTGGAGAAGTGCTTACCTGTGAGCAACATCCTAATGCCGATCGATTGCGTAAGACAACGGTTGATGTTGGAGCAGAGGTTTTAGATATTGTCTGTGGAGCTCCGAATGTGGCTGCAGGACAAAAGGTTGTGGTCGCTACAATAGGTACCGTTTTGTACGATGACAAAGGGGAAGCCTTTAAAATTAAAAAGGGGAAAATCAGAGGTGAGGCTTCTCACGGCATGATATGTGGCTCCGATGAAATTGGCTTGGGTGGCGCTCATGATGGAATCATGGTTTTAGATACTGATGTCCAAGCAGGAACGCTCGCGAGTGCTTATTTTAAAATAGAAACAGATACTGTTTTCGAAATAGGTTTGACACCCAATCGATCTGATGCTATGGGGCATCTGGGTGTGGCTCTAGACTTAAAAGCTGGATTGGCTGCTCAAGGACAGTCCTTGAAATTGACTAAGCCTTCTGTTGATGCCTTTGCTGTGGACCACACGAACTTATCACTGAATATAGAAGTAGAAGATCAAGAAGCCTGTCCACGTTATGCGGGTGTTACCTTAACAGATGTTGAGGTGAAAGAGTCGCCAGAGTGGTTAATTACCAAGCTAAAAGCATTGGGCTTAACGCCTGTAAATAATGTGGTCGATGTTACGAATTATGTGTTGCACGAAACGGGAAATCCACTTCACGCTTTTGATGCCGACAAAATAAAAGGCAATAAGGTTGTTGTAAAGACCTTAGCAAAAGACACCAAGTTTACCACGCTCGATGAGCAAGAGCGCAAGCTCCACAAAGACGACTTGATGATCTGTAATGCCGAAGAACCTATGTGCATTGCAGGGGTCTTTGGTGGTTTGCATTCCGGAGTGACTCAAGAAACCAAGTCTATTTTTTTAGAAGCCGCTTATTTCAACCCTGTTTCTGTTCGTAAAACGGCAAAGCGTCATGCTTTAAACACCGATGCCTCTTTCCGTTTCGAAAGAACGGTCAATCCGAACACCGTCATTTGGGCTTTAAAACGTGCCGCACTTTTGATTCAAGAAGTTGCTGGTGGTTTGGTAAGCTCCGAGATTACTGATAGTTACCCTAAGCCCATTGAGCATTTTAAAGTTGACTTTTCCTATGCCAAATGTGATCATTTGATAGGTGAGGCTATTGATAGAGTCACCATTAAAAGCATATTAGCAAACCTTGAGATTGAGGTTTTAGAGGAGCAGGAAGATGGACTTAAGTTGTCTGTACCTCCTTATCGAGCGGATGTAAAACGTGAGGTTGACGTCATTGAAGAAATTCTTCGGATTTACGGCTACAACAACATAGGAATGACCGGAAGGATCAACGCCTCACTATCTATTGTTCCCAAGCCTGATACGCATAAGATACAAGAGCAAATTTCTGATTTATTGTCTTCCAATGGCTTTCATGAAGCCATGTGTAATTCCTTAACCAAGGGTTCCCATACCGATGGCTTGGATTCTTTCAAAAAGGAAAGTCAAGTACTCTTGATGAATCCTTTGAGTCAGGATTTAAATGCCATGCGCCAAACCCTATTGTTTGGAGGCTTAGAAAGTTTAGCCTACAACATCAACCGTAAGGTATCTGATGTGATGCTTTACGAATTTGGTAAGACCTATAACCGATACGGAGACGACTTTGTGGAAGAGCGTCGCCTAGCCCTATGGACGACCGGGAAGAAACAGGAAGAAAATTGGAACGCCAGTAAAGCCAAGGTTGACTTCTTTCAGATGAGAGGTTTTGTCGAAAAACTACTCCATAAGTTGGGCCTCAATAAGGGGGTGTCTTTGAGTAAAATTCAATCGGATGTCTTCTCTGAAGGTCTTTGTTATAAAATCCGTAAAAAGAAGGTGCTTGAGACTGGAATGGTCAGAAAGTCAATCCTCAAGAGTTTTGGAATCAAGCATGAAGTATTTTATACCGACATTAATTGGGACCTAGTTCTAGAGCTATTGAAAAACCAAAAAACCAATTACAAGGAAGTATCTAAATTCCCGGCTGTACGTCGAGATTTGGCTTTGTTGATGGATAAACAAGTTGCTTTTGCCGAATTGGAAAGTGTAGCGCTACGAAGTGATAAAAACCTACTTAAAGAAGTGAAGCTTTTTGACGTATATGAAGGAGATAAGCTTGCTGAAGGTAAAAAATCATACGCCTTGAGCTTTGTTTTTAGAGACGAAACCAAGACACTCACCGACAAGGTGGTAGATAAGGCTATTTTGAAAATCTTTAAATCCCTTGAGCATCAACTTCAAGTTGAGCTTCGAGAAGGAACATTATAGAAATTATTCATGTAATTTTACACCATGGAAGAGAAGACCGTTAATTGTTCGTTTTGTGGCCGTACCAAGCAGGAAACTGATGTTTTGATTGCCGGTACTACGGGTCACATATGTAATTTATGCATCAGTCAGGCTCACGAAATCATCAGTGAGGAGATGGAGCACAAGGTTCGAAAGGATTTGGCGAATGAACTCACTTTGCTCAAGCCTATTGAGATTAAAGAGTATTTAGATGGTTTTGTTATTGGTCAAGATCATGCTAAAAAAGTACTGTCCGTAGCCGTTTACAACCACTACAAAAGAGTATTGCAGGAAAGTGCTAAGGAGCAGGATGTAGAGATTGAGAAGTCGAATATCATGATGGTCGGGAAGACCGGGACCGGTAAAACCCTATTGGCTCGTTCCATTGCCAAAATGTTAAACGTCCCTTTTACGATTGTGGATGCTACCGTTTTAACGGAGGCAGGTTATGTAGGGGAAGATGTAGAAGGAATCCTTTCCCGTTTGTTGCAGGATTGTGACTTTGATGTTGAAATGGCAGAGCGAGGTATTGTTTTCATTGACGAGATTGATAAAATTGCCCGTAAAAGTGATAATCCATCCATCACCAGAGATGTTTCGGGCGAGGGCGTGCAACAGGCCATGTTAAAATTACTTGAAGGTACGGTTGTTAACGTACCACCTCAAGGGGGAAGAAAACACCCAGATCAAAAGTACATCAAAATCAACACCAAAAACATACTGTTTGTTTGTGGTGGAGCCTTTGACGGTATTGAACGACACATTCGAAACAGAATGAATACCAATGCACTTGGCTTTGGAAATTCTACAGATCAGCAAATTGACGATTCAAACCTCTTGCAGTACATTTCACCCCAAGACGTTAAGAGCTTTGGGATTATTCCTGAGTTGATTGGTCGGCTTCCGGTGGTTACTCACCTAGATCCTTTGGATCGTAAAGCTTTGCGTAACATTCTTACAGAACCGAAAAATTCCATCATCAAGCAATACAGGAAGTTGTTTGAAATTGATGAGATTACCCTTAAGATTGATCCAGAAGTTTTTGAATTTATTGTGGATCGGGCAGAAGATTTTCAATTGGGGGCACGAGGTTTGCGTTCCATTTGTGAAGCACTCATGGTGGATGCCATGTTTGAATTGCCTTCTACCCAAGAAAAAGAATTTCATCTGACGCTCGCTTATGCCAAGAAGATGTTGTCTCACAAGAAATTGCGCAAACTCCGGGCAGTAAGTTAATTTTATGGAATACAAAGTGCTGCTCAGCCTCGGGTCAAACCTCGGAATTCGCGAGGAGAATATCGAAAAAGCCATCGTCTTAATTCATGGCAAAGCAGGTCAAGTTTTGGCAGTTTCTTCACTTTACGAAACTCCATCTTGGGGTTATAAGGATGCTCCCTATTTGAATAATGCGATATGTCTATTAACCCAGAAAGCCCCTTTGGAACTCATGGAAATTCTTTTAGCTATCGAGTCTGAGCTCGGTCGTGAGCGTAGGCATTCTAGTGATTATGAGGCTAGAACGATTGATTTGGATATTGCACTCATAGAAGGGTGTGTTATAGATCATCCTAAATTGCAAGTACCACATCCGAGAATGCATCTTAGAAAATTTGTGCTTCAGCCTGCTGCCGATATTGTGCCCACTTGGTTTCATGAAAAACAACAGCTCTCGATTTCTGATTTACTGCTGAAATGTGATGACTCTTCTGAGATCAGTCTCTTTGAGTAAGCCCATTATACCGACCTTAAAGACATTTTTTTTTCTGCATAAAGGGATTTACAAAGATTCTTGTATATTTAATCAGACTTATGCAAAGGATTTTGTGGAATTTATACTTAATTGAATTCAATTTTTTACATTTGCTTTACTCAATCTTAGGATGAGTTGTTTGACTATTTAACTATTAGAGAACGCATATTAAAATCAGAAAAATGATTAACTTAAAGAAAATTGCCTTAGCATCTTTGTTTGTAGCAACGAGTGCTTTTGCTCAAGACGGTAAATTAAAAGGTTTACTAATCGACGATGCCTCTGTAGGTGTTGAAGCCGGTGCTAGCAGATATATGAGTGATTCTGACTTAGAATTCGGCTATGGTTTGAGTTACACCAAACAAATCAATGCTCTTTTCGCAGTGAAAGGAGGTTACCTTGTTGGGACTTTAACGGATGCAGCGAAATCTGAAGAATTTAGCGCTTTGACGGTTGAAGGTCTTGTAAATCTTTCGAATCTATCTGTTGGAACTTCGAACAACTTAAAAATATACCTTTCTTCAGGCTTAGCTATAGTTACTGTTGAGGATGAAGATGATTCTTCAGTTGTGCCTAATGTAGGTGCTGGAGCAAAATACGCAATCAATGAGTCGTTTGACTTAGACTTATCCACAAGCCTAGGCTTAGGGACATTGTCGGGTGCAGCCTTAGAGTCTCACATGACCCTTGGATTGGGTGTTAACTACCGGTTCACGAAAAAAGAAGAGTCTGTGGAATGGAACAATCCGTTAGACGCTATGTATGGCGATATTGCTACCGTTAAAACAGAAATCGAAGGTCTTTCTACGGATTCTGATGGTGATGGTGTTTCTGATCGATTTGATAGCGACAACAACACGCCAGAAGGTGTAGCCGTAGATGGTAGAGGTAATGCATTGGATGTTGATATGGATGGTGTAGCTGATTACGCTGACGAAGATCCATTTACTGCACGTGGAGTTCAAGTAGATGCTAAAGGTCGTGAATTAGACAGCGATAAAGATGGTGTTGCGAACTCTCTCGATATCGAGCCAAATTCTCCATCAGGAGCTACCGTTAACTTCCAAGGAAAAGAGATTAGAGGTGCCAAAGGTGCTTTTATGCCAGCGATTTACTTTGACTACAACTCAGCAAAAGTTTCGTATGCAAACTACGAAAGATTGGCAGCTGTAGCGGCTTTGTTGCAAGCGAATCCAAACTACAAACTTACGGTTGTAGGTTATGCAGATTCTGTAGGTAACTCTGCAAACAACCATAAAATTGCCTTGCGAAGAGCAAATTCTGTAATTGATGCGCTTTCAAGCATGTTCGGAATTGATGCTTCTCGATTAACAGCGGACTCTAAGGGTGAAGATGCGCCGTTGGCTGACGAATCTGTTAAGGTAACTGAAACGACAGCAGATGGTCAGGTAATTTCAAACAGCCTATCTAGAATGAACCGTCGCGTTGAATTCGTGATCGACTAAGTTCTTGTAATACATAAACTTTAAAAATCCTCTTCGGAAACGGAGGGGATTTTTTTTAGTGCCAATTACCAATTACCTAGTACAATTACCAATTATCAATTACCAATTATCAATTACCTAGTACCTTTGAACATCTGCCAGAGGACAATTCCTGCACTCACGGAAATGTTTAGAGAGTGTTTGGTGCCGAGTTGAGGGATTTCAAGACAATGATCACATTGATCGATAACTGATTGCTGCACGCCCTTCACTTCATTGCCAAAAACAACCGCAATTTTATCGTGTTTGGAGCGATCGAAATCATTGAGCATCAAACTTTCTTCAGCTTGCTCAACAGCCAGGCAATGATACCCTTCGCTTTGGAGTTGTTTAACACAGGATAAGGTGTCTTCTTGATGTTCCCATTCCACCGATTCGGTAGCACCTAAAGCCGTCTTATGAATGTCTCGGTGTGGCGGTTGTGCGGTAATTCCGCAGAGGTAAATTTTTTCCAATAGGAAGGCATCTGCCGTTCGAAAAACAGAGCCAATGTTGTTGAGACTTCTGATGTTGTCGAGAACCACAACCACCGGTAGTTTTGTCGCCTCTTTAAAGGCGGCTACACTGAGTCTGTTGAGTTCACTATTTTTCAGTTTTCGCATCTGCTTATCCATCAGAATTAATATCTTAGTCCTTCCTTGAAAACGACTGCAAAATAATCAATATAATAGCAACTCAATTGGCAAAAGCACCTAAAAACAAGAAAGAAACTCCACTGATGCAGCAGTACAATCGGATAAAGGCCAAATATCCAGATGCAGTACTCTTATTTCGGGTAGGTGATTTTTATGAAACTTTTGGAGAAGATGCGATTAAGGCTTCTCGAATTTTAGGGATTGTATTGACCAACCGAGCCAACGGCAGCTCAAAAATTGAATTGGCGGGATTCCCACACCATTCTTTGGATACCTATTTGCCCAAATTGGTGCGCTCTGGTTGTCGAGTAGCCATCTGCGATCAGTTGGAAGACCCGAAAGCCACCAAAAAAATTGTCAAGCGCGGCGTTACCGAATTGGTGACCCCCGGTGTTTCTTACAATGACAAAACATTAGATCTACGCTCTAATAATTTCTTAGCCTCCATACATATCGATAAAGAAGCTTTGGGCGTTGCCTTTTTGGATGTCTCCACTGGAGAGTTCTTTGCGGCTCAGGGCAATTGGGAGTACGTAGACAAACTTTTACAAAGTTTTTCTCCCTCAGAAGTTATCTATCAAAAACAACACAAGGCAGCGTTTACCCAACGCTATGCCGACAGCTTTTTCACCTTCACGCTCGAAGATTGGGTATTTTCACAAACGTATACGGAGGAGTTGTTGCTGAATCATTTTCAAACGAAATCTTTAAAAGGTTTTGGTATTGATCAACTCGATATGGGAATTGTAGCAGCAGGAGCTGCCTTGCACTATCTGCAAGAAACGCAGCACAATAAGGTTAGCCATATAGCCTCCATTACGCGTATTGAAGAAGACCGCTTCGTGTGGATGGACCATTTCACCATTCGAAATTTGGAATTGGTTCAAGCCTCAGGCATCAACGGAGTGTCCTTGTTAGACATTCTTGATCAGACAGTTTCTCCTATGGGCGCTCGCATGCTCAGACGATGGTTGGTCCTGCCTTTAAAAGAGCAAAAGCCCATTCAGGATCGTTTGAATATTGTCGATTACTTTACGCATGAGGGTGATTTAGCCGATGAACTAGCGCTGCAAATCAAACAAATGGGCGATTTAGAACGTCTAATATCCAAAGTAGCCACCGCTCGAATTTGTCCACGTGAAGTGGTGCAATTAAAACGTGCGTTAAACGCCATTCTCCCGGTGGTGGAACATTGCTCAAAATCGGGTAATGAGAGTTTGGCGTCTTTAGCCGCTCAGTTGAACCCATGCGATCCGATTCGCGAAAAAATAGCCAGAGAACTGCAAGAAGACGCTCCTGTTCAATTGATTAAGGGAAGTGTGATTGCTCCTGGAGTTTCTCAAGAGCTCGATGAGCTCCGAAATATTTCTACCTCGGCAAAAGAATACCTCGAGCAAATCAGAGTTCGGGAGTCAGAGGCTTCTGGAATACCCTCTTTGAAAATTGCGTTCAACAACGTCTTTGGTTATTACTTAGAGGTTCGAAATTCTCACAAAGACAAAGTGCCGGAAGTATGGATTCGAAAGCAGACGCTGGTGAATGCGGAGCGCTACATCACCGAAGAGTTGAAAGAACTCGAAGTGAAAATTCTTAGCGCCAATGATAAAATTCTAGCGCTGGAACAAGAGCTTTTTAATGAGCTCGTACGCACTTTGATGGATTATGTGCAAATTGTACAACGTAATTCACAGCTTATCGCCCGTGTAGATGTGCTTCTGTCTTTTGCTAAAATTGCTTTGCAGAATGGTTATGTAAAGCCCGAGTTGAACGATAGTTTTACTTTGAATATCAAAGACGGACGTCACCCGGTTATTGAAAAGCAATTGGCGGTAGATGAAGCCTACGTAGCCAATGATGTGTACTTAGATAACGAAACGCAACAAATCATCATGATTACAGGGCCAAACATGTCCGGTAAGTCGGCTTTATTGCGACAAACGGCATTGATTGTCTTGATGGCTCAGATGGGCTCTTTTGTGCCGGCTAAGGCCGCGTCACTAGGGCTAGTCGATAAAATTTTTACCCGCGTGGGAGCCTCAGATAATATTTCTTCTGGGGAGTCTACCTTTATGGTGGAAATGAATGAAACGGCGAGTATTCTCAACAATGTTTCCGACCGAAGTTTGATTTTACTTGATGAGATTGGTCGAGGAACCAGCATTTATGATGGGATTTCCATTGCTTGGGCCATAGCAGAGTTTTTACACGAAAACAAAGCCAAAGCAAAAACCTTGTTTGCTACGCATTACCACGAATTGAATGAGATGAGCGAAACCTTTTCACGAATCAAGAATTTTAACGTTTCGGTGAAAGAGGTGGACAAGAAGATTTTATTTCTACGCAAACTAAAGCCGGGTGGTTCCGCGCACAGTTTTGGAATTCACGTGGCAAAGATGGCCGGAATGCCACAGTCGCTCATCCGACGCGCCAATGCGATACTGGCGCATATGGAAAAAATACATACTTCTGAAGAACTTACCAGTAAGGCCAAAGCCATTCATCAGGAAACCGATATGCAGCTGAGTTTCTTTCAGTTGGATGATCCTGTTTTAGAGCAAATTAAAGATGAAATCATCAAGACCGACATCAATACCTTAACTCCGGTAGAAGCCTTGTTGAAACTCAATGAAATCAAGAAAATGATTGGTGCTTAGCGACTTGCTCCAAAGCCTTTTAAATTCTGTTCTTTTTGTTTTGAGGTCAATGAAAAGTACTTATATTTGCATCGCTCTTGTAAAGAGGGTATGACCGCGAGTGTAGCTCAGGGGTAGAGCATCACCTTGCCAAGGTGAGGGTCGAGGGTTCGAATCCCTTCACTCGCTCCAGTAAAAGTAGATTCCAAGCTCGAGTGGTGGAATTGGTAGACACGCCGGACTTAAAATCCTGTGCTCTTTGGGGCGTGCGGGTTCAAGTCCCGCCTCGAGTACAAGCCTCCTCAGAAATGAGGAGGCTTTTTTTGTTCCAATGGTTTTCCGTGCTTGGCTTAAGTATTCTGATTTTGAAAATACAAACAATTATCTCGTTGATTTTCACTAACTTGAGTCTCCAAGAAAATTATTATGAGACCAATCTGCATCCTTTTACTAATTTCATTTTTTACTTTAGGACAGAATGTAACTTACATTGAACTAGATATTCTTCTAGAATTTCAGATGGATCGAAATCAGGCTTGTCAAATTAAAATGACAGAAGTAATTACTGATTTTCAGTTTTGTCCATTCATCTTACCTTTAGTTGAGGGTTGTACAGATCCCATAGCTAAAAATTACAATTCATCTGCGAATATCGATGATGGTAGCTGTCTTGAAGAAGGATGTCAAGTTGGTGATTTAGCCCATGGAGGTATTGTGTTCTACCTGGACGAAACGGGTCAGCACGGCTTGGTTGCAGCTCTTGAAGATATAGGTCAATTTGAGTGGGGTTGTTATGGAACAAGAATATTAGGAGCAGATGGAACTGCCATAGGCGAAGGCTATCAGAATACGGTGGATATTGTAAGCCAAGGATGCACAACAGAAAATGGAGGTTTTACAGCCGCCCAAGCGGCCTTAAATCACGAATCAGAAGGCTACAGCGACTGGTACTTGCCGTCATTAGACGAACTGCAAGAAATGTTAGTGGCTTTTGGACAAAGAGGAGGGCAAGAGGGAAATATAGGAGGTTTAATACTAGATGGGGATCCTTATTTGGCATCTTCTTCGATGTTTTCTTTGTACTGCAGTAATTGTTACGCCTGGACCGCAGGTATGCCCGATTTTAACTCGTCTGCTGGCGTCAGTAAATCTAATTTGGTTAGGGTTCGTGTTATTCGAGCTTTTTAACCCTTTTACCCATTTAACGCCATTTAATAGTAATAATTAGTAAATCCTTTGTGCTTCTTGGTTTACCCGCTATAATCGCTCAAACCCTCGTGTTTAAGGCAGTCTTTTAATTCGTAGAGCCTATACTAGGTCTTTGTGAAAGAGTTCGAGAATTGGCTCGATTTGTGTACAAGCCTCCTCAGCAATGAGGAGGCTTTTTTGATTTAGTTCCTCGACTTAATTTTCTCATTTGAAAATATAATCAACTAGTTCATTGATTTTCAATAAATTTAGGCTCTAAATGATCTATATATGAGACTCAATTATAGAGTTGTAGAAGTTGATATAAAATTAATAAAAAATAGATGACTGATTTTATCAAAAAATATAGTGCATTATGTCTTTTACTATTTACATTTTGTATAATGGTTATGCCTCATAGTGGTCATGGAGGGGATCTTTGGTGTTGGACAAAATGGGCTGAATATATATTTCAAAATGGTTTAGGGCAGATTTATAATTCGAATTCAGATTATCTTCCTCTTTATCACTACATCTTATATTTGTACAGCTTATCTCAAGTCAGTATTGAAGAAATAGGACGCAACATTTACTATCTTAAATTTATCACTTTGTTGTTTCATTTTGTGACAGGATACTTTCTTGCGCTAATGATTAAAAAAGAGCGGGATAGTTGGGATAAGATTCTGATAAATGTCTTGTTTTATCTGCTGAATATTGCAATATTATACAATACCGTGATTTGGGGTCAGGTTGATGCAATTTTAACTTGTTTTGTTTTTGGCTCAATTTATTTTGCATACAAAAAAAGAATACTTCTTTCCTTAATTTTCATGGTTCTTGCGATTAACTTTAAGCTTCAGGCAATTATCTTTTTACCAATTGTTGGGCTTATGCTTTTACCTTTGATTATATCATGTTTTTCGATTGAAAAGTTGGTGAAATGGATTTTAGTTCTTCTGATTTTACAATTGCTGATTATTTCGCCATTTATTGTTGAAGGAACTGTTGGGAGTTTATGGGCGGTTGTTACTGGGTCGGTTGGTAAATACCCTGTTGTGTCCATGAATGCCTACAACATATGGGATTTCATGCTATCAGGTAATCTTATGCAGATACTAGATAGTAATACTTTTTTGGGAATATCATATAAGAGTTGGGGCTTATTTATGTTTTTTACAACAAGCGGTATCGCGCTACTTCCATTGGCTAAATTGGGGTATTTGTCAATTGTAAATAGAACAGAACTAAATGTTCCTCTCGATAAGATTTTAATTGTGTGTACCATTATTCCGCTCTTATTTTTTTATTTCAACACACAAATGCACGAAAGATATACTCATCCTGCTTTCATTTTTTTAATTGCGTACTCATTATGCAAAAAAAAGCCTCTAATCGCTATTGTAGGTTGCTTGGCTTATTTTCTAAATCTTGAGGATGTGCTGAGGTTTATGAAACTTGATAACTATGGCACACTCATTTTTAATCGTGATTTTATTTCTTCTTTATATTTGATAACGATAATTTGGCTTTATAGTGATTTATTCAATTTTAAATTGAACAAGGGAAACAAATCTTGAATAATCGTAGCCAAAAGAGTAGCTTCAACGAACAAATTATTAAAACGGGATTATAATTTTTATGGAAACAATTAACAAACAAATTGATATTTCGGTAATCATTCCCATCTATAATGAAGAACAAATTATCCCGGAACTCTATGAACGACTTCATAAAACGGTCGTCCAAATTTCAGAGCATTATGAATTGATATTTGTAAATGACGGAAGCGAGGATTACTCTTTATTGGAATTAATAAAACTAAGTGAGCAGGATGAACGTGTTTTTTACATCAATTTTAGTCGAAATTTTGGTCATCAAATTGCTGTAACGGCAGGTTTGGATGCTTGTAAAGGAAAAGCAGTGGTTATTATTGACGGCGATTTACAAGACCCTCCTGAATTAATTACAGATCTATACTCCAAACACAAAGAAGGATATGAAGTCGTTTATGCAAAACGAGCAGAAAGAAAAGGTGAAAGTTTTTTTAAAAAGTCTACGGCAAAACTATTTTATCGTGTTTTAAAACGAATTACCTCCATCAACATTCCTATGGATACGGGTGATTTTCGATTGATTGACCAAAAAGTTGTTCATTATTTGAAACAGATGTCTGAACAAAACAAATTCTTAAGAGGTCAGATTGCATGGTTGGGATTCAGACAAACACAAGTGTTATTTAACCGGGATAAAAGAAAATACGGAAAAACAGGTTATTCATTGAGTAAAATGCTCCATTTTGCCATGGACGGAATTACCGGTTTTTCAGATAAGCCCTTACAATTGGTTACGAAACTTGGATTTACAATATCATTCATTTCTTTTCTTATCATCCTTTATGCCGTTTATTCACATTTTATTTTGGACAGAACCATTACAGGTTGGACATCCCTTATTATTAGTTCTATGTTTATTGGCGGTGTTCAGTTGATTTCTATTGGAGTAATCGGAGAATATATTAGTCGAATCAATAAAAATGTGTTGAAACGCCCGATGTATATCGTTGAGAAAAGTAATATTAAAAAATCAAATAAGACCGAGGTTAAAAAATACGTTAAAATTTAGGTGTAAATCCAACCATTTGCGATGTAGGTGTTAAACAAATAAGATGTCCATATTACGTTTAAAAAAACAGTTAAAAGTAAGCCTCTTTTATAAAGCTTTGTATGAGATTGATCTTGAAATAACCAAAAAAACAGAGATGCAATTAATAGGAACAGTCCCATATCAGAAAAGTTCAAACCTGAGGAATATCCTGCGAATCCCATTGTTAACATAGCTAACAGGGACAATATGCAGAAATATAAAACTCGAGATGATTTCGTTGTTTTTTTGATATAAGAAAAAGCATAAAGTAGCAGTGCAAAAAAGAATGGAGTGCACAAGACATATCGAGATAGTCCGTGGAGGCTTCCTCCCTGGAAAAATACTATAAATAAGAAGATGCCAATTAAATAAAAAGCGGACAGTACCTGTACATAGTTTTTAGGTGTGTAATCAAAATAGTTCGGCAGGCTTTTGTTGGCTTGAAAGAGCTTTGTGTAAGTCGTTTTCAGAAAAATAGTTGTCAATGGTACAACGATTAAAAAAATAACACCGAGACTTATTCCAAAACCTTCGTGTGACCAATCTCTTAGTCCGCTAGGGAGAGAGAAAACATGATTCCAATATTTTTGAACTTCAACAAATTTCATTGGAGTTCCTTCCTCAAATGAATATTGTATGCTTGATACAGTTAATGTTCCCAGGATAAGAGGTAGTGCCTTTAGAAGGGTACTACGCAAAGCTTGTGTTGTTTTTTTATGTTGGATAAGGAAAAAGACTTCTGTACCTAATATGGCTAGAAATAAAAAAGTATATGAGGGTTTTGTGAGTGCGCATAAAAAAAATCCGATGAAGAATAACCAATACTTATTTTTCACCATTCCATAAAATCCTATCGCTCCCACAAGCAAAAATGTGGCTTCAGTATAAGGAATAAAAAACACGGCAATACTTGGTAAAGAAACAATGATGAACAGAAGGTTTATTTTTGACGGAATGTCAGTTTGAAATGTCTTATAAAGAATTAATAGGGCGATGGCAAACATAAAATAGTTCATGAATATGACACCAACCGGAGGTAAAGCAGTTATTTTCCATAAAAATGGGAAAAAAGGAAAGAAAGCAAAAATGTAATCCCCCCCTGCCTTTTTAATATCATAACCGTGTTCTTTAATTAGATGGTAATGAACCCCATCCCATTGTAGGTAATTTGTATTATTGACTTGTTGAAAAGGTTCATTTACAAGTTGTCTTTTACCCTCATTATTAACCCAATTGTCTGCAAATTTTCCAAGTGTACTATTGTAGGTTGTACTATTTTGCAAAAGCAAAAAAGCTGCCCAAAATGCAGCAAAAAAAGTTAGTAAAATAAGGATGTTATTTCTCATGTGTCTTAAAGCAAAAGTATAGATTTGGTGAAATCCCCAGCTATACTTTGATTAAATTATGCTGATAAAATCATACGTTTTGTATCAATTTCTTGACTATTTACAGTTAATAGTATAAATATACATTCCTGCGTTTAATTCTCCTGCATTAATAGATAATTTATTTTTATCCGCTTGTTTTATTCAATGCGCTTTGTCTCTCTTGGGTCTCTCATTCTCTTCTTACAAATTCCATATTTATTATCTTATTTCTTCTAATGCTGGGGTTTCCCACAGAATCGCTCAAACCCTCGTGTTTAAGGGTTTCTTTTAAATCGTAGAGAGCTACTAGGTTTTTGTGAAAGAGTTCGAGAACTGAATCGTCTTGTGTACAAGCCTTCTCAGAAATGAGGAGTTTTTTTTATTTGGGTATTACCAATTGTTATTCCAGCAGGACTAAATTACTGGTTTTCCCTTCCTGAATAATCTCTAAAACCCCCAAATAGTGTACATTAGCTTTTGATTCCTTCTAATAATGAAAAAGTTTAAAATAGTGGGTAGTAAGATGTCTTTAGTTACTCTCGTATTTATTGCGTTTGTGATTGTCTTTTCTCAGTTTAATATCAAGCCATGGAAGAATGCCGAGAAAGAAAATAGTTTGATTGATTGGGATGTAACGTCTTATTATGCCTACTTACCTGCTTATTTTGTTCATGATGATATTACGCTGAGTTTTACGGATAATGATTCCATAAATTACGCCCAAAAACACCAGTTTTGGCCTGAAATAGCAACTAATGGAGGTAAGGTTATTAAAACTACTATGGGCATGTCGCTTTTGTACAGCCCGTTTTTTTTGATAGCCCATACATATGCCATTTTATCAGCTGAATATTTGCCTAATGGATTCTCAAAGCCCTACGAGCTCTTATTAGCGTTATCATCTATTTTCTATTTGATGATAGGGCTTTATTACCTGAGAAAACTTCTTGTAAAGCTCTTTGATGAATGGGTTGCTTCAATTACATTAATTGCTGTGGTTTTTGGTACAAACCTCTATTATTACCTTACCACAGAGCCGTGTATGTCTCATTCTTACACCTTTTCTTTACTGTCGATATTTGCGTATTTTGTCCTAAAGTGGTTTGATAGACAGAAATTAAAGTACGCGATTATTTTGGGTGTAACAGGTGGGTTAATTACCCTAATAAGACCTGTAAATCTTATTATTTTCCTTTTCCCATTACTATATCAAATCCATCAACCAAAAGTAGTTAAGAACCTTTTCATCCAGTACTGGAAACATTTGTTGCTTATTGCCTTCTTGGTTTTTGTTTTTGTTTTCCCTCAATTACTTTATTGGAAGTACATCACCGATCATTGGTTTTTTAATTCTTATGTTGGTGAACAATTTTACTTTGATAAGCCAAATCTTCTTGAAATTTTATTTAGTTACCGTTCAGGCTGGTTGCTCTATAGCCCAATGATGATATTGTCTCTAGTAGGCTTTTATTTTTTAAGAAAAAGTAAAAGGAACTTGTTTTGTGCATTACTCGTTCCGGTTTTACTAAATATATATTTGCTTTCGTGCTGGTGGTGTTGGTGGTTTGGTGGAAGCTATGGTTTACGTGCTTTTATAGACTTTTATCCTTTTTTATCAATTCCATTTGCTGCGTTTGTCTTTTGGGTTTTGAAGCAGCGTGGCGTTTTAAAGAATCTGTTGGTAAGCTTAATGGTATGCTTCATTTGTCTTAATCTATATCAAACTCTTCAGAAAAGAAGAAATATCATTCACTGGGATAGTATGACGAAGGAGTCCTATTGGATGAGTTTTGGAAAGCAATCTATGCAAAAAGAAGATTGGGAAATTTTTAATAATCTGATTCAAGTTCCGGATTACGAAAAAGCAAAAAAAGGCGAGGATGAATATCAGTTTAATCCATTTTAAAAATAATAGAATTTAATAATACATCAATGATACAAAAGCTCTCTATAGTCATTCCCGTCTATAACGAACAGGAATCCATTTACCCTTTGTTATGCAAAGTCAACTCATTAAACTTAATTCACAATATAAAAAAACAAATTATAGTCATTGATGATTGTTCGACAGATTCTAGTAAGGTTGAAATCGAGCGATTTATTAAACGTTTTTCTCCACAAGATGTCGTTTTTTTTAGTCACACAGAAAATCAAGGTAAAGGAGCTGCGATTAAAACGGCTCTCGAATATGCATCAGGAGAATATACCATTATTCAAGATGCAGATCTTGAACTCAATCCTGAAGAAATAAATTTATTGTTGGTTCCCGTAATTGATGAAGTTGCTAATGTTGTTTATGGGTCAAGATTTCTTAAGGGGGGTAAAAGAGAAAAAGAAATGTTCTTAAACAGATTGGCGAATAAATTTTTCACATGGTTGAGTAACCTTATTCTGAGGACTACGTTAACAGATATGCAAACATGCTATAAATTGGTCCCTACAGAGTTTTTGAAATCTATAGACTTGGTAGAAAAAAGATTCGCTTTTGATCCTGAAATAACTGCCAAACTTGCTAAGAATAGATCTGTGAGTTTTCAAGAAGTTCCGATTTCCTATGAGCCTAGAAGTGTCGAGGAAGGGAAAAAGATCAGATGGGTGGATGGATTCAATCAACTCTTCAGCATCATTAAGTATGGCTTGTTCAGTTGAGTGCTTTTTTAGTAGAGGAGTAAAGTTGTTGATTACAGCGTGTCTTTAACTGCTTCATTGATGCGGTCAATGTACTTAAGGATTTCCAGTTTCCCCAAACCACTTTCGGCAGAGCTCATGAACGTTTGAGGAATCTCTTCCCAAGTCTTGAGCATTTCTGACTTGTACTTGCTGAGGTTTTTGTTGAGTTGTGAACTCGACAGCTTATCCATTTTGGTAAAGACAATCACAAAGGGGATTTGTTTTTCACCCAGCCACTCCATAAAGAGCATGTCAATTTTTTGCGGTTCATGACGCGAGTCTACCAATACAAAAGTACAAACTAGATTCTCTCTTTTCTCCAGGTATTCATAGATGAACTTGGCGAAAATAGAACGGTCTTTTTTAGACACTTTTGCATAACCGTATCCCGGTAAATCGACTAGAAACCAGTTGTCGTTAATCTTAAAGTGATTGATCAGTTGAGTTTTTCCGGGTTTCCCAGAAGTTTTGGCGAGAGATTTACGCCCGGTAAGCATATTGATTAATGAAGACTTACCAACGTTAGAACGCCCGATAAAAGCATACTCTGGTATGCGTTCTTTTGGACATTTCTCAATATCGGTATTGCTGATGACAAACTCAGCAGAATTGATTTTCATTTTAGTTTTTGTTCAGCCATTCAACACAAGTGTTGGCAAAATCAACGGGGTGTTCCATCATAGGTGCATGCCCACACTTGTCGAACCAAAATAACTCAGAGTTGGGAAGTAGTCTGTGGAATTCATCTGCAACTTCCGGTGGTGTCACACCGTCATTTTTACCCCATAAGATGCAAGCAGGTTGCGTCATGCTAGGTAAATCTTTCGCCATATTGTGTCGTATTGCCGATTTGGCAATGGCTAAAATTCGAATGATTTTGTTTCTGGAGTTTACGGACTCAAAAACCTCGTCTACCAATTCTTTAGTCGCCACTTTTGAATCGTAAAACACATCTTGTGTTTTCTCTTTAATGTACTCGTAATCCTCTCTTCTTGGGAAGGAGTCGCCCATGGCTTTTTCATACAAGCCCGAACTACCCGTAAGCATTAGTCGCTTGACCAACTGAGGATTGTTTTTGGTGTATATCAGCGCAACGTGTCCCCCTAAGGAATTACCTAATAGGGTTACATTGGTTAGGTTCAAATCAGAAATAAATTTTTCTAAGAATCTAGAAATCCCTTTGGCACTTGTTTTCAGAAGTGGGAGTTCATAAATGGGAAGGGAAGGGATGATCACCCGGTAGCCTGCTTCCGCAATAATCCGAGCTGTTTTCTCGAAATTACTCAGAGCACCCATTAGGCCATGAAGGAATACGACTACTGGGCCTTCGCCCAAGTCTACGTACTCATAGCCTTTGTCTTTTACGATTTCATATTTCATTTTCGACACATTAATTGTCAAAAATACTGAATAATTATTGAATGTAGACATCCTTCTCCTTATTGTCTTCTAATATTTTCTACAGCGATAAAAAAAAGTATGCATACAATACCTTTTAATTGAAACTTCCCCTTGTTTGACGCAAAAGTGTAGAAAGTTATCAACAGTGTGGTAAATTGTGGTAAAAAGTGGTATATATTTGTTTCTGATTCTAAAGAACCACCCAACGTGAAGAATTTAATCGGAATGTACGAATGTAAGGTAGACGCTAAAGGGCGTCTAATGCTTCCGTCTGGATTGAAGAAGCAGCTTGCTGCTGAGCTTCAAGAGGGCTTTGTGCTTAAGCGTTCCGTCTTTAACACCTGCTTGGAGCTTCATACGCTTAAAGAGTGGAATGGAGTAATGGCAGAGGTGAATCAGCTCAATCGCTTCGTCAAGAAGAACAATGATTTTATAAGACGATTTACGGCGGGCGTCCGAATGGTTGAAGCAGATGCAACCGCCCGTATTCAAATACCTAGAGACCTTATCAATTTTGCGGGCATTGAAAAGCAATTGGTTTTGGCATCGGTAGGGAATGTTGTAGAAATCTGGGATAAGGTGCGGTATGAAAAGGTTGTGAATGACCCTGAGGTAGACTTTGGAGCGCTTGCAGAAGAGGTGATGGGTAACTCGAATAAAACCTCCGCCGATGACTAAGTACCACGACCCTGTTCTACTGGATGAGTGTTTGGAGGGTTTGAATCTCCAAGCAAAAGGAATCTACGTAGACGTGACGTTTGGTGGTGGAGGGCACTCAAGAGCTATTGTTTCTAAATTGGATGAAGGGCATTTGTATGCCTTCGATCAAGATGAAGATGCTTTGGAGAATGAGATGGATGACGATCGGTTCACTTTAATCAATGCCAACTTTAGAGATTTGAAAAACTCACTTCGCATGTATGGGGTGAAAGAAATTGATGGCTTGCTCGCTGACTTAGGCGTTTCTTCTCATCAGTTTGATGTTCCCGATAGAGGTTTTTCCATTCGTTTTGATGCAAATTTAGACATGCGCATGGATCAAAATTCCGATTTGAACGCAGCTAAAATTCTAAATGCATACGAGCAAGATGAGCTTAGAGAAATTTTAAAGCACTATGGCGAGTTAAAGCGACCGGGTACCATTGCGAGAGTTATTTATGAGGCGAAAGAGGAACGACCTATTGAAACGGTTCAGCAGTTGAAAGACTTGTTGAAGTCTTATGCTCCAAAGATGCAGGAGAATAAATTTTTCGCACAAGTATTTCAGGCACTTCGCATTGAGGTTAATGATGAGTTGAATGCCTTAAAAGAGATGCTTAACCAAGCACAAGAGCTTTTGAAGCCGGGAGGTAGGCTCGTGGTTATTTCTTACCACTCCTTGGAAGATCGATTGGTGAAAAACCTCATACAAAAAGGGAATTTTGAAGGAGAGCTTGAGCAAGATTTTTACGGCAACAAATTATTGAGTTTTAAGAAAATAAGTCGCAAGCCCATTTTGCCTACGGAACAAGAGATTCAAAGAAATAACCGGGCAAGAAGTGCCAAATTAAGAGTCGCAGAAAAATTATAAGACGTGATAAAACCAACTTGGAATAAGCTGTTTCATGAGTTTGGAGATCGATGTAAAGATTTCTATTCCACACAACTGGCTCCCAAAAATATTTTGGCGACATCATGGAACATGGTCTTGTTCATTTCCTTTTTGGCGATTCTTTTGGTGTATAGTTCACACCGTGTAGATCGTAAAGTGATACGCATCAGTAAACTCAATGAAGAGTTGAAAGATTTGCGTTCTAGACACATCGATATGCGTACCCGCTTGACAGCGTTAAGCAAACCCACAAAAGTGGCTGAGGAGGTAAAATCATTGGGTTTATCAAGTTCCATAGAGGCGCCCTTTAAAATAGAGATCAAAAACTAAGATGACTGAAAAGAAGGCCATATTTCTTCGCGTGATGTTGATTAGCTCGCTAATCCTAGTTGCGGCTGTGGCCATTTTCATTCAACTGCTAAATGTACAGGCAGAATTTTCAGATCGAGTAGCAATGAATGATCCGGTCATCAAACTTAGAGAAATCCCCTCTCCACGAGGAAATATTTACGACGTCAACGGAAATTTATTGGCCACATCCATGCCGGTGTACACGATTGCGATTGATGCAACGCAGGCTTCCGACACTTTGTTTAAAAATAATTATCGCACCCTAGCCAAAGGCTTGTCTGATATTTTTAAGGATCAGTCGGCTTCCGATTACGCAGAGAAACTCCGTCAATCGAGACGAAAACAGAAACAATACTTGAGAATAAAGTCGGGAATCCGGTACTCGGAACTGCAAAAAGTTAAGAAGCTGCCAATTCTCCGGGAAGGGAGGTATAAAGGCGGTTTTGTATATACCCAAGAAACCCAACGAACGAAACCTTTCGGAAAACTTTGCGAACGAACCATCGGTTACGGCAGAGCTGTGAGTGATGTGGGACTTGAAAAAGCCTATGACCGCTACTTGAAAGGGAAGTCTGGCAAACAGTTGATGCAAAAAATCAATGGAGGCGTGTGGAAACCTCTGAGTAATACTCAAGATGTAGAACCTGTTGCCGGTTCTGATGTGTACTCCACCATTGATATTCGCATTCAGGACGTTGCTCAAACGGCTTTGTTGAGAAGCTTGGATACGTACGAAGCTGAAAATGGATCGGTGATTCTGATGGATGTAAAAACAGGAGCTATTCGAGCTATGTCTAGCTTAAAGCGTACTGAAGACGGCAAGTATGCCGAGATATTCAATGATGCCATAGGAGCCGCTTATGAACCTGGCTCTACATTTAAATTGGCGTCTTTGTTGGTGGCTTTGGAGGATGGTCTTGACACGGCTAAGATTGTTGACACCAAGAAAGGTGCTTTTAAGTTTTACGATCGCATCATGAAAGATTCAAATTACGATCGAGGGGGGCACGGAGAAATCAGTTTAGGAAAAGCATTTAAAGTGTCTTCAAATATTGGAATTGCAAGAACAATTGTAGAGCACTATCCAGAAGAACAAAAATTTGTTGATCGGCTAGCCCGATTGGGAATCAGTGATAAGTTGGATTTTGAATTGTTAGGTGAAGCTGAACCTTGGATAAAAAATACCGACGACCCTACTTGGTCGGGGGTTTCTCTTCCTTGGATGGCTTTTGGTTACGAATTAAAAATGACAGCCCTTCAAATATTGGCGCTTTACAATGCCGTGGCAAATGGCGGAGAACTCGTAAAGCCTCGTTTGGTGGATCGCGTGCAAAGTGCAGAGAAGCTCGTGGTTGTAAAAGGGGTGGAGGTTTTAAAACCGAGCATCTGTTCTGAGAACACCATCAACATTCTGCAAGATTTATTGGTGGGTGCCGTAAAAGACGGCACGGCACGTAATATTTATTCGAAAAGATATTCTTGTGCAGGGAAGACCGGAACCGCCAAGATTGCTAGTGAAGGTGCTTACGGCTCGGAGTACCGAGCTTCTTTCGTGGGGTATTTTCCCGCTGAAAATCCAAAATATTCTTGCATTGTGGTGGTTACCAAGCCTAAAAAGGAGATTGGGTTTTACGGAAATATTGTTGCCGCTCCTGTTTTTAAAGAGTTGCGTGATAAGTTGTATGCCGAGAAGCCTATAGACACCCCTAATCTAGAAGGTAAGAGTGCTTCTTCATACGTGGGAAAAGTACAGGAGTTGAATGCGCTCCACGAGGTTTTATCCTACCCAAAACATGAAACCTCACAAAAAAGTGAGTGGATGAAGTCCGAAGGAAAGCTGTTAAAACCTTTTGATGTGGTAGAGGGTTCAGTGCCCAATGTTAAGGGGATGTCGGCAATGGATGCCCTATATCTATTAGAAAACATGGGCTTAGAAGTGGAGCTTCAAGGAAAAGGAAAAGTCATACGGCAGTCATTAAAAGCTGGCGATAAATTGGGAAAAAATCAAAAAATAGCGCTGCGCCTAGCCTCATGAAACTACTCAAAGACATATTGTATAAGGTAGACTTGGATTCCATTGAGGGGAATACGAACTGTGCAATTTCGCATTTGTGTTTTGACTCCCGTGAGGTCCAAAAAGACGCGCTCTTTGTTGCTGTTAAGGGCAGTGTTTCTGATGGGCACTCTTACATTAAAACAGCAATTGATAGAGGGGCTCTAGCGATAGTTTGTGAGGTTCTTCCATCGGAATTACAAGCTGATGTCGTTTATGTTACGGTAAAAGATTCTGCAGAATCATTAGGGGTTATAGCTTCCAATTATTACGATAATCCTTCGGAAAAAATAAAACTTATAGGCGTTACGGGTACCAATGGTAAAACCACCGTTTCGACTTTGTTGTACAGTCTTTTTCAGGCTTTGGGTTACAAGGTTGGTTTAATATCCACGGTTGTGTATAAGGTCGGCTCCGCATCCATAGATGCAACCCATACAACACCCGATGCCGTTCGATTGAATGCGCTGTTGTGTCAGATGGTTGCGGAGGGTTGTAAATATTGCTTCATGGAGGTGAGTTCTCATGCCATCGACCAAGGGCGTATCGCCGGTTTGGATTTTGATCAGGCACTTTTCACCAACATCAGTCGCGATCATTTGGATTACCACGATACTTACGATGCGTATATCTCTGCAAAGAAAAAGTTCTTTGACGACTTATCCCCTCAGGCAATTGCCATTGTAAATAAAGACAACAAACACGGTGCTACGATGTTGCACCACACCAAAGCCAAAAAGAAAACTTTTTCACTTCGATTAACGGCAGATTACAAATGTAAAATCATTGAAAATCAATTCAGTGGTCTTCATTTGAATATTAATGGTCAGGATGTATACACCAAATTGATTGGAAGTTTCAACGCTGCGAATGTCCTCCTTACCTATGCAGCTGCATTGGAATTGGGTGAAGATTCACTGCAGATTTTGACCGTCTTGTCGGCTTTAAATGCGGTGGAAGGAAGATTCCAGCAATTTAAATCGGATTCCGGAATCACTTCCATTGTCGATTACGCACACACACCCGATGCGCTGCAAAATGTACTTAAGACCATTGCTGACATTCGAACGGGAAAAGAAAAAGTGATTTGTATTGTGGGTTGTGGTGGAGATAGAGATGTCGGGAAAAGGCCTCTGATGGCTCATGTAGCTTGCCAATGGGCAGATCAGGTGATTTTGACTTCCGACAACCCTCGTACTGAAGATCCAAAGGCGATCATAGAAGATATGAAGGCGGACCTAGATCCACCGCAGTTGAAGAAGGTTTTGACCTTAGAAGATCGGAGAGAAGCCATCAAGCTGGGGGTTACTTTTTGCAGCGAAGGAGACATCTTATTGGTTGCCGGAAAAGGACACGAAAAGTATCAAGAAATTAAGGGAAAACGCCTTCCGTTTGATGATATGGCGATTTTAAAAGAGCACTTAAAAGACTAAGATATGTTGTACTATTTATTCACATACTTACACGAGGCATTCAACCTCACGGGCGCGGGAGTGTTTCAGTACATTTCTTTCAGAGCCGCTATGGCCGTTATCGTTTCCTTGTTGATTTCGATGATTTTTGGAAAGCGAATCATTCGCATACTGGCTCAAAAACAAGTGGGTGAGAGCGTTAGAGATTTGGGCTTAGAGGGTCAAGCTGAGAAGGCAGGGACCCCGACCATGGGTGGAATCATCATTCTCAGTTCTATTTTAATCCCGACGCTATTGTTTGCCAAGCTCGATAATATCTATGTGGTATTGATGATTATTACAACCCTATGGATGGGGCTAATCGGTTTTCTTGATGATTACATTAAGGTATTTAAAAAGGACAAAAAAGGTCTGGCGGGAAAGTTTAAGGTTTTAGGTCAGATATCTCTGGGCTTGATTGTAGGTTCGATCCTTTATTTTCATCCCGATGTGGTGGTTCGAGAACAAGTGTCTATCGTTAACCAAGAAAATCAAGTTGTACTCGTTCAGGAAGATGTGAAGTCAACCAAAACGACCATTCCTTTTGTGAAAAATAACGAATTGGATTACTCAGAACTTCTGTCATGGTTGGGAGAAAAGGCTCAAGATTGGGCTTGGTTGATTTTTATCCCCATGGTGATTTTTATTGTCACTGCGGTTTCGAACGGCGCCAATTTAACCGACGGAATAGACGGTTTAGCTACGGGGACTTCTGCAATTATAGGATTGGTTTTAGCCATATTCGCTTACGTCTCGGGGAACATCATTTTTGCCGATTATTTGAACATCATGTACATCCCCAATTCGGGTGAACTGGTAATTTTTATTGGTGCTTTCGTAGGGGCCTGTGTTGGCTTCTTATGGTACAACTCTTATCCCGCTCAAGTTTTCATGGGCGATACAGGGAGCTTGGCCATTGGAGGTATCATTGCTGTTTTCGCATTAGCCATTCGAAAGGAACTTTTGATTCCCATCGTCTGCGGTATTTTTTTAATAGAAAATTTATCGGTGGTCCTTCAGGTATCTTACTTCAAGTACACCAAGAAAAAGTACGGAGAAGGGAAACGTATTTTTTTAATGTCTCCCCTTCATCATCACTATCAAAAAGCCGGCTTGCACGAAAGTAAAATTGTGACTCGCTTTTGGATTGTGGGGATTATGTTGGCCATTTTAAGTTTTGTAACGCTAAAATTACGCTAAACCATGATTGCTGTTTTAGGTGCCGGAGAAAGTGGAGTAGGAGCAGCTCTTTTAGCAAAGCAAAAGGGCTATGATGTTTTTGTGAGTGACCTCGGAGTGGTGAAAGATTCTTTTAAAGAAGAATTGAACGATAAGGGCATTGATTGGGAAGAGGGTGGACATACGGAGAAGAAAATACTAGCGGCCGAACTACTGATAAAAAGTCCTGGGATTCCAGAGACGAAACTGGTTGCAAAGGCGCGAGCTAATGGCGTAGAAGTTCTTTCAGAAATTGAATTTGCATCGCGTTTTACGGAAGGTAAAATAATAGCGATTACCGGGAGTAATGGTAAAACAACAACGGCAACTTTAATCCATCACTTGCTTCAAGGAGCAGGTTTGGATGTAGCCTTAGCTGGAAATATAGGGGATAGTTTTGCCCGATGTTTAGAAAGAAGTGATCGTGCCTTTTGGGTTTTGGAATTGAGCAGTTTTCAGTTGGATGATGTTCGACACTTTAGACCCTACATTTCAGTACTACTGAATTTCAGTCCCGATCATTTGGACCGCTACGAAGGAAGTATGGAAAAGTACGTTGCTGCTAAGATGCGAATTGCAGAAAATCAAACCTCTGAAGACCATTTCATTTATTGGGAAGATGATGAATGGACAAAGAAGAATTTAGAAAAAGTAAAAGCAAACAAAATTCCTTTTGGAACCGTTTCAAAAGCCAAAGGAGCCTATATAGAGGACCATCAAATTTGTATTAACATTAACCGAGAGCCGTTAATTATGAGTATACACGAACTAGCATTACAAGGAAAGCACAACTGTTATAATTCTATGGCAGGGGGGATTGCAGCAAAGTTGTTGGGTATCACTAATGATATTGTACGCGACTGTTTGTCTGATTTTGAAAAAATAGAACATCGATTAGAACCTGTTCTTAAGGTTTACGGTGTGGAGTACATTAACGACTCTAAGGCAACCAATGTAAACGCAACCTGGTATGCATTAGATTGCATGAAGAAGCCGGTCGTTTGGATTTGTGGAGGTGTAGATAAAGGGAACGACTACGAGGAACTTCTGTCTATGGTAGATGATAAGGTCAAAGCCATCATCTGTTTAGGGAAGGACAATGCAAAATTGCTGGAAACATTTGGCGACTTGGTCTCAGACATCCAAGAGGTGGACTCTATGGGAGATGCCGTTAAGGCTGCCTATAAGCTGGCGGATAAAGGAGATGCTGTATTGTTGTCACCGGCATGTGCTAGCTTCGATTTATTTAACAACTATGAAGATCGTGGACGTCAGTTTAAAAAACAGATAAGATTACTCTAAGCGTTGAAATGGGTTAATTACATAAAGGGGGACAAGTACATTTGGGCGATAGCCATATTGCTTTCATTGGTATCTATAGTTCTGGTGTACAGTTCTAGCAGTCATTTGGCTTTTGCTTTCAAACAAGGGAATACCTTCTCTTTTTTGGTCAAGCATTTGATTCATTTGGGGATCGGGTTTTTTATCATGTGGACCTTATCTCGAATACCCTTTAAATACTTTTACAACAGTTCGATTCTTATATTTGGTTTGGCCCTCATTTTGGTTTTTTGGGCGATGAGTGGTGGCGAGACTATTGGAGGTGCGAATGCCAGCCGATGGATTCGCATTGCCGGATTTACCTTTCAGCCTTCCGAGTTGGCCAAACTTGCTCTCTTTGTTTTGCTCGCTAGGAATCTCGTTCACTATAGAGATAAATTACACTCTTTCAAGAAGTCTTTTTTTCCCATTTTAGGGCCTGTCATATTGATTTGTACTTTGATATTGCCCTCAAACTTTTCAACCGCAGCCATCATATTTATGATCAGTTTCCTGATTATGTTCGTTGGAAGGTATTCATTAAAGTCCCTAGGGGCGATGATTCTGATTGGACTTGTTTCTTTGGGCTTGTTCTATGCGACCGTCACTAAATTCCCAAACATCAGTAACCGAGTGGGTACTTGGAAGGCGAGAATCGAGTCTTTCACCGATAAAAGTAGTGAGGGCAACTACCAAGTAAATCACGCAAAAACAGCCATAGCTAGAGGTGGCTTATGGGGGAAAGGCCCGGGGAAAAGTGTTCAGAAGTACTTTTTACCTCAATCTTCTTCCGACTTCATATTTGCCGTAATCGTTGAAGAGTATGGAGTTGTTGGTGGTTTCTTTGTCATTGTCTTGTACTTGTTACTCTTATTTAGAATACTCAGAATAGCGCGTAAATCCGATGATGATTTTGCCATGCTGATGACCATAGGTTTGGGCTTTTCAATTGTGTCTCAAGCCTTCATTAATATGTCTGTAGCTGTTAATCTTCTTCCTGTAACAGGTCAAACTTTGCCCTTGATAAGTGCAGGGGGCTCATCGGTATGGATGACCTGTGCGGCCATAGGTTTGATTTTGAGCATCAGCAATAGCATCGTTTCACCTTCAGAAAGCTTAGGTTATGAAAAATAAGCGATACTTAATAAGTGGAGGTGGAACTGGAGGGCACATTTTCCCGGCACTAGCCATTGCAAAGGAAATTGAGAGGCGCGATTCAGAAAGTGAGTTCCTTTTTGTAGGCGCGTCTGACCGGATGGAAATGCAGAAAATCCCTGCGGCCGGATATTCGGTTAAGGGTTTGTGGATTTCAGGATTTCAAAGAGCAAACCTACTTAAAAATTTATCCATTCCCTTCAAGCTTATCTTTAGCCTGCTGCAATCTTTCGCCATCCTACTTCGCTTCAAACCTAAGGTAGTTATAGGTACGGGAGGTTATGCGAGTGGGCCTATATTATGGGTAGCTTCTTTGCTGAATGTTCCTACAGTCATTCAAGAACAAAATTCTTATCCAGGAATCACAAACAAAATTTTAGCTTCGAAAGTGAGTCGAATCTGCGTGGCCTATCCAAATTTAGAACGGTTTTTCCCGAAAGGTAAAATTCAGATCACGGGGAATCCGATACGTGCCGAAATAGAGTCTGGTGTCTATGACAGATCGGAAGTTTTTGCGTCTTATGGATTAGATGTCGACAAACCTTTGGTTTTAGTTGTTGGAGGCAGTTTAGGCTCGAAGCGAATTAACGAAACCGTTCTGGAGCATATCTCATGGTTCCAAGACAAGGGGGTACAGCTGATTTGGCAAACCGGTGCTTTGTACTATGATCGATGTAAGTCTGCTCAAGATGTGTTGGGAGATATAGGTCATATTAAAGATTTTTTAACAGACATGGGGGCTGTTTTAACGGCTGCCGACGTGGTCATTTCAAGAGCAGGAGCTATTGCGCTATCTGAGTTGTGTGCCCTGGGTAAAGCATCCATTCTTGTTCCATCTCCAAATGTGGCTGAAGACCATCAAAAGAAAAATGCCATGGCGCTTTCGGATCATGATGCCGCATTGCTGGTTGAGGAGAAGCATATGAATACGGAGCTCTTTGAGGCTCTAAATGCTTTGGTTTTCGACAAGGAAAAGCAGTCGGAATTAGCCGAAAATTGCAAAAAGATGCATCGCCCAAAAGCTGCAGAAAGGCTTGTGGATATTATTGAAGAACTTACACTATGATTAGCTTGGATCACATAAAGTACGTTTACTTTCTCGGTATTGGTGGGATAGGTATGAGTGCTCTGGCTCGATATTTTTTGGCCCATCAGAAAGGCGTAGCCGGTTACGATCGGAATTCTTCTGACTTAAGCCGCTCACTAGCGCTTGCCTCCTGTGAAATTACTTATGAAGATGATCCAAAGACCATTCCTAATGTTTTCGCAGATAAAAAGAAGGTCTTGGTTGTGTATACGCCTGCCATTCCTAATACCAATAAGCTCTTGAGTTATTTTCAGACAGAAGGGTACTCACTTTGTAAGCGTTCTGAAATTTTAGGAGCCATCACACGTGATATGCAGTGTTTGGCTGTGGCTGGAACGCATGGAAAGACAACCATATCGAGTTTACTCGCCTATATTCTGAGCGATAATAAGGTCGATTGCACCGCCTTTTTGGGAGGAGTTGCGACTAATTTTGAATCCAATTTGAGAATTGGTTCTGAAGACATTGCGGTTGTAGAGGCCGATGAGTTTGACCGCTCTTTCTTGAGGCTTTCTCCCAATTGGGCTGTAATAAGTTCTATGGATGCTGATCATTTAGACATTTACGGAACGGCAGAGCATCTTGAGGAGTCATTTCAAATGTTCTCGGAGCAGGTAAAGGGAGGAGAGGTAATTGCTAAAGAAGGATTAAAGATATCATCTAAGTACACCTATGCTTTAGATTCTTATACTGCAGACTTTTCGGCCACAGGAATCCATGTGAGATCGGGGAGCTACTGTTTTGATTTAAGACATCCGGAGGGTATTTGTCGACAAGTAATTACCGGCCTACCTGGTATACATAATGTAGAAAATGCATTGGCAGCTTTCGCAATGGCCTATTTTCAGAAAGTCCCTGTGAGTGGAATACTTGAGTCGATAAGATCTTTTTCGGGTGTGAAAAGACGTTTTGAGTACCATGTGAAAACCCCTCAGAAGGTATACATTGATGATTATGCGCACCATCCTAAAGAGATTCAGGTAGCTATTCGTTCGGTTAGGGATTTATTTCCCAAACGGAAGTTGACGGTAATTTTCCAACCTCATCTCTTCACTAGAACACGTGATTTTATGGAGGATTTTGCACGTGAATTGTCCTTAGCGGATCAAGTTATTCTGTTGGATATATACCCCGCTAGAGAGTTGCCTATCTCAGGAGTGAATTCGGCGGTCTTGTTGGGTAAAATCACTTGCCAAGACAAAGTCTTGTGTTCAAAGTCAGAAATCCCGGATGCTTTACCCGAAACAGACGTGTTAATGACCTTGGGAGCAGGCGACATTGACACTTTAATTGAACCTATAAAAATTCATTTATCCTCGTGAGAAAGTTTTTGCGCATAAGCTTTGTATTGCTATTACTTGTTGTTCTGTCTTTTTTGACTTGGACAAATCGATTAAGCTATAATGATGTTACGTGTGAAAATCTTGAAATACAGGTGGATACAGAGGATGATTTGTTCTTTGTAAATGCAGGAATGGTTGAGAATATGTTGAAGGAGAAAGAAGATTCCATCCTGGGGAAACGCTATCAAGATATAAACATTTACTTGTTAGAAGAATTCCTTGACGCTCATCCTAATGTTAAGAAAGCAGAACTATATTTAACTATCAATGGTGATTTGTGTGTAGACCTCAAGCAGCGTAAGCCTTTGGTTCGAATTTTTCAACAGGATGATTCGTATTATTTGGATGAAGATTTTGAGCGCTTTTCATTATCAGATAGATACAGCGCTCGAGTGCTGCAAGTGTATTGGTCAGAAATGACAGAGGCTCGAAAAGAAACGCTTGATTCATTGATGAAACTCATTGCTGAGGACGCTTTTTTGAAAGCACAAATCACGGCAGTAGTCTTTGATGAGAACAACGAAATTATTGTCTACCCAAGAATGGGAAATCATAAAATTATCGTTGGGGAAGCTCGAGACTTAGAAAAGAAATTTGAGAATCTGAAAGTTTTTTACAAACGCGGATTAGAAAAAGTAGGTTGGGACAGATACAGTCAGATAAATCTGAAATTTGAGAACCAAGTGGTCTGTACAAAAAGATAGCGAAATGGAGCAAGGAGAAATTGCCATAGGATTAGACATTGGAACAACAAAAATTGTTGCCATAGTAGGTCGTAATAATGAATATGGGAAAATAGAAATCTTGGGATTTGGTAAAGCAAAGTCCTTGGGTGTTCAGCGTGGAGTTGTTTCAAACATCACCCAAACTATTGAGTCCATTCAGCATGCTGTTAAAGAAGCTGAAGCAGACTCAAACCTGAGCTTGAAACATTGTGTGGTAGGTATTGCAGGGCAACATATTCGTTCTCTTCAGCACAGTGATTATATCTTAAGAGAGGATGCGCAAGAGGTGATCACTCAGCAAGACATTGATAAGCTGGTTGAAAATGTGCACAAATTAGTGATGCTTCCTGGTGAGGAAATTATTCATGTACTCCCTCAAGAATATAAAATTGATGGAGAGCCCAATATTCATGAGCCCATAGGTATGTTAGGTCGTAGATTAGAAGCGAATCTTCACATAGTAGTAGGTCAAAAAGCAGCCATTGGCAATATTTTCTCCTGCGTTAAAAAGTCCGAATTGGAAGTTTCGGGCATAACATTAGAACCCTTGGCCTCTGCAGAAGCGGTATTGAGTGATGAAGAAAAAGAGGCGGGTGTGTGTTTGGTAGATATTGGTGGATGTACTACCGATGTAGCCATTTTCAAAGACGGTATCATACGACACACGGCTGTAATTCCATTCGGAGGGAATGTAATCTCCGAGGATATCAAAGAAGGTTGTTCCATTATAGAAAAACAGTCGGAGCTCTTAAAAATGAAATTTGGATCCGCTTGGCCGGGTGAAAACAGTGAAAATGAAATTGTTTCTATACCAGGTTTAAGAGGTAGAGAACCGAAAGAAATTTCATTAAAAATGCTGTCTAAAATTATTCATGCCCGTTTGGTAGAGATTATAGATCAAGTCTATGTAGAGGTAAAGAACTATGGGCATGAGGAAGGGAAAAAGAAGTTAATTGCTGGTATTGTTTTAACGGGAGGTGGATCGCAGTTGAAGCATATTAAGCAGTTGTTTGAATATGAAACAGGAATGGATACACGCGTAGGGTTTCCGAACGAGCATCTGGCAAAAGGAGCTCGTCCAGAATTGGAAAGTCCTATGTATGCTACGGCGATTGGGCTGGTGATGAAAGGCGTGGAACTCAATGAGAAAAACCCACAAATTCCACAGGCTGTGGAGGTGGATGAAGTTGCAAGCCCAATCAACCAACCTATAGATCAGGTTGAGGTGAAAGCATCACCAAGTTCAGTATCGAGTACTGTTAGTGAATCCGAAGAAAATCCTAAGGAATCCTTCTTTGATAAGTGGGTGAAAGGGTTTATGAATTTTTTAGCCAATGAAGATTAATATGCAAATACCTAAGTTATGGCGGATTTAGATTTTGACATGCCACAAAATCAATCTTCTTCGATAAAAGTTATCGGAGTAGGTGGAGGCGGTAGTAATGCCGTAAACTACATGTATCACAAAGGAATCAAAGGGGTTGATTTTGTTGTTTGTAATACCGATCAACAAGCACTTGACGACAGTCCAGTTCCCACTAAAATTCAATTGGGTGTTTCTGTAACAGAAGGCCTAGGGGCCGGAGCTTGGCCTTTAAAAGGGCGAATGGCAGCAGAAGAGAACATCAAAGACGTGGTTGATGTTTTGGAGTGCAACACCAAAATGGTTTTCATCAATGCCGGAATGGGTGGTGGAACGGGAACAGGTGCTGCACCTGTAATCGCAAAAGCGGCTAAAGATTTAGACATTCTGACCGTGGCCATTGTTACGATTCCTTTTGTTTTTGAAGGAGAGCTCAGAATGAATCAGGCTAAAGAAGGAATTGAGGAACTCAAGGAACATGTCGATTCTCTCATCGTCATCAATAATAATAAGCTTCGAGAAATTTATGGTAATCTCGGATTTAAGTCAGGTTTCGCCAAAGCCGACGAAATATTAGCCACTGCCTCCAGAGGGATTGCGGAGGTGATTACCCAAAAAGGGCATTTGAACATCGATTTAAACGATGCGAAAACCGTCCTTTCCAATAGCGGTACTGCAATTATGGGCTCAGGGACAGCCTCAGGAGATGGACGTGCTATCAAAGCTGTAAAAGGAGCCATTGAGTCACCACTTCTAGATAATAATCACATTCGAGGCGCAAAGAAAGTCTTGTTGCTAATTGTTTCAGGAGCGGAAGAGGTTACTTTTGAAGAGATGGGTGAGATTTCAGACTTTATCCAAGATCAAGTAATGATTGAAGGAGGCGCTCCTGCGGACATCATCATGGGCGTGGCTGAGGATGATCAACTTGAATCTGCCGTAAACGTTACTGTAGTAGCTACTGGATTCCATGAAGGAAAAGCAGTAAATCCATTGACGGGAATTCCAGAAAAAGTCGTTCACGATTTGGAAGAAAAAATCCGTCCTGTAAAAGCTGTTGAACAACCTATTTCTACCCCAGTACTCCCCGAAAAAATTCAGGATGAGCCAGAGGCAACTGTAAAACATGTTTTGACCGCAGACCTGGAAGATGAAGATTTGCGAAGCGATTCCTCTATAGACTTGGTCGAGGTGGATGCATTAAAAGTTGAAGATGAGGTAGTTTTACAGCCTGTAGAGCCTCAGAAACAAGTAAGCATGACTTTTGAGTTTGACATGGGCGAGAAGCCTGTTGAGCCCAAAGTAAGATCTCGTGAAGAATCCAAAGTTGTATTCAATCTGATTGAAGAGATTGAAGAGGAGCGCATGATGACCGAGCAAAACATCGAAGCTTCCTCAGAAATAGAGAAGATAGAATCTATTGATGAAGCGTTTGTAATGGAAAGTCCTGAAGAGCCTATGGATGAGGAATCTATTTCTTTTCAAATAGATTCAGATACTGAGCTTCAAGAACACTCTATTGGCTTTAGTTTAGACGGTTCCGTAGAAGAAAAGTCTGTTGAAGAGAAAATCATTCATACCCTTAGTATGGATGATTCCGATGAAAATAATGATTTTTCTTTCGAGCAAAGGCAGCTAGATGTTACAGAATCACAATCCATAAATCTAAAGAATATTACTCTTGAAAAAGAGGCTCCTTTATCTGACTCTGGCGATTCTTCTTTGGAACAAATTTTGGATGTACAAGAGCTCGAAGTAGATCAACAAGAAGAAGTTTCGGATGAAAGTAAAAGTGCGATAGACGCTCCATTGGAAAGCGCATCATCTACCCATAGTAAGGCCGTTCAAGAACAAATTGAACGCGCTCAGAAAAGAAAAGAACGCTTGCAAAAGTTTAATTATCGCTTTCGAAATAATTCAGTGATTGATAAAGCTGAAAATGAGCCTGCATACAAAAGACAAGGCATAGAACTAAATCAAGGGCAGCATTCTTCTGATGAAGAGATGTCAAGGCTAAGCCTAAGTACTAACGAGGATGGAGAAATTGAGTTGTCAAGTAAAAACTCATTTTTACACGATAATGTAGATTAATTAGATAGCTATGAGTTTAAAAGCACAGATCATGCCTGCTATGAAAGAGGCCATGAAAGCAAAAGATAAAGTTTCTTTAGAAACACTAAGAGCCATAAAAGCTGAATTATTAAAAGCAGATACGGCTTCAGGAGCATCCGGTGAGATGAGTGAAGCTGAAGAGGTTAAACTACTTCAGAAAATGCAAAAGCAACGTAAAGATGCTGCCGCTATTTATGAAGATCAAGGTCGTGAAGATTTGGCCGCTGATGAAATCGCTCAGACAAAAGTTATTGCGAAGTTTCTCCCTCAGCAAATGAGTGCACAAGAGTTGGAACAAGCAGTAACTGCTATTCTTCAAAAAGTAGGTGCGTCAGGGCCTGCTGATATGGGGAAGGCAATGGGTGTTGCATCCAAAGAACTTGCTGGAAAAGCTGAGGGAAGAGCCATAGCTGATACGGTTAAATCGCTTTTAAATCAGTAGTTCCATGTCATTAATTTCTGCATTTATGCCTTGCTCAAAAGCCCTCAATTAGGTGACGTCACCTATAGAATGAGTAGCTACACCTATTGACTTATAGCACATATGAGACCTACATTTGTCTTATATAATAGTTTTAGTTAATAGTAATATTTTTGGTAAAGGAGTCCACACTAAAAAAGTGTGGACTCTTTTTTTGTAAACATTTTTTGGCTAATTAAAGATATGATTCATAAAAAAAGCCCTGTTTCTGAAACAGGGCTTTTTGTTTTTACTAAGGGAAGATTTACATCATTCCTGGCA